>CAYMZR010000025.1:0-23238 GCA_964394975.1 uncultured Dehalococcoidia bacterium
GAGTACTTTCTCCAATTGAACTTATAAGAAGAGCTATTGTAGTTGGTTACCAAACGATGGCAATCACTGACCATGTCGGGCCTGGCAATCTCGAATATGTTTTATCTACCCTCAAAAAAGATTGCGAAATGGCGGAAAAAAGATGGGATATAAAAGTATTTACTGGTGTCGAGATCACCCACACACCCATAGAAGATATAGATCTGCTGGCGAAAGAAGCACGTGCCTTGGGCGCCCAAGTCGTAAATGTACATGGGGAGACCATAATGGAACCAGTGATATCTGGCACCAATTTAGCCGCGGTGTCTTCTCAGTATGTTGATATCCTGGCACACCCTGGATTGATCACTTTAGATGAGGCAACTTTAGCTGAAAAAAACGGAGTCTTTTTAGAGATATCAGGCAGGAAAGGTCATGGTCTTGCCAATGGTCACGTCGCAAAAATAGCGCGCAAAAGTGGCGCCAATTTGATTTTAGATTCTGATGCGCACGAACCTGATGATCTGATGACTCGAGAATATGCGGAGAAAGTGGCAACGGGATCAGGTCTCAACATGGGAGAAAGGGAGACTGTGCTAAGACAGTCTCCTTTAACGTTGATACAACGAGTTAATAATCGATGATCTAATCGTCGGGTAGAACAACAGAATCCGGATCTGCTCCACTGGCAACTTTAGCAGTGTTGTATGCCGCAAAAGCCCTGCTTTTTTCCCCTGCTTCTTGAGTGAAAGCTGCCAAATGTGGAGTAATCAATACATTATCCATGCCAATAAGTGGATTGTCTTCAGGCGTGGGCTCAATTTCCAGCACATCTACTCCGGCCGCCATGATTTTCTCTTCTTCAATGGCTCGTATAAAAGCATCTTCATCCACCACGGGGCCCCTACAAGCATTAATCAACACTGCGGTAGGCTTCATCAAATCGAATTCACGGTCACTTATCATTCCTGTAGTCTTTTTGTTTAGAGGTACATGGAGGGTAATTATGTCCGATTCCTGTAATAATTCATCGAACCCTACTTTTTTCATTCCCAATTCATCTATCAAAGCAGAGTCCGGATCGACGATATCATGATAAATCAATTCACACTCCCATCCCTGTAACCTCTTAGCCACCCTAGAACCAATTCGTCCCACTCCAATAATCCCGACTGTCTTACCAGTTAGTTCATGTGCCTGAGAAAACCAGGTAGTTCTAATATCTGACATCCACTTGCCGTCTTTAACACTCTTAAATTGCAATTGAAGTTTTCTGTAAACTCCAATCATCAAGGCTATGGTATGTTCAGCCACAGCAACAGCGTTTCCCCCACCGTTATTGGAAACTTTGACACCAAGTTCCCCAAGAGCTGTTTTATCAAGCTGATTTGTTCCAGCACTGGTGGTTTGAATTAAACGAAGTTCGGGACATTTGGCCGCGAGCTCAACATCAAAAGCAAGCGCCCCTCCCAAAATAACAGCCTTGGTATTTTTCAAAGCTTCAGCCGAATCTTCTAAGGACATAGAAGAATCAACCCAACCTATATCTACTCCAGCCGGCATAGCATCCTTCAAAATTTGCAATCCAGAGTCATCTGGAGCCCAAAACACAATTTCATTGTTCATATAACTTACATACCCCCTGCCAATTGAGTCGTTTTGTATCGGTGATTATATGTAGTTAATCCAATCACCTCAACTGAAAGAGCCTTAAGTTTATAATGCCACTGAACCGTTTACATGAAAATAGGATGTACAGTTGAATCCCAAAGCTCTAAAAGATGTCAAAGTTCTAGATTTTACCCATTACGTGTCTGGACCATATTGCACCAAATTATTGGGCGACTATGGAGCCGATGTCATCAAGATAGAACGTCCTGTCAGAGGAGATCCATGCCGAGAACTACCACCTTTTGAAAAAGCTAGCCAAAATCCCCAGACTAGTCTGTTATTTAAATATTTGAACACAAATAAAAAGAGTGTAGAACTTGACATAAAATCTGATTTCGGTAGAAATGCTATAGAACGATTAGCCATGGATACAGACATCCTAGTTGAAAATTTCCGACCCGGCGTCCTAAGTTCTTTTGGATTAACAAAGGAAAAATTGAGGAATATAAATCCGAAATTGGTGGTTGTTTCTATAAGTAATTTTGGTCAAACAGGACCTTACAGGGATTTCAAAGCCAACGACTTAATTTTTTATGCGCTAGGTGGACTAATGTACATTTTCGGTTCCACAGATAAGGCCCCAATTAAACATGCCTTTCGACAGGCACAATTCAAGGCCGGGACTAACGCAGCTTCGGCCGCTTTGATGGCCTACTACAATTCACTTACATATGGTCGTGGTGAGGAAATAGACATTTCAATCCAAGAAAGCATAGCTGCCTCGGTTCGAGATGCAACCACTAGCTATGCCACATCTGGAGTGGTTAGAACACGGCAAAGCCCTATGAATGGGGAGATCCCTAGAACCCCAATAAAGGTTAGCGACGGATATGTTGTCCCCATAACATTTGGGCACACTGACTGGAGCAAAACGGCTGATTTATTGGGAGAGGAAAAGCTGTATAACGACAAATTTACAACTCCTGAAGCCCGTAGAGAAAATGCAGACGAATTTGAACAATTAGTCCGAACTGCTTTTAGCGTTAGAGGAAAACATGAGTTGTTCTACGGTGCTCATTCTCATAGGGAGTTAGTATATGGTTTGGTACAAGACGCAGCAGACCTATTGGAAAACCCCCAGTATCAACACGACGGCTACTTTCAAAAAATGGAAGATAATGCCAGCAGTAAAACTCAATTCCCGGGAAGGCCTTTTCACTTATCGAAAACCCCCTGGGAAATACGCGCCGGGGCACCTAGGTTGGGGCAACACAATGACGAGGTCCTCATGGAAAAGTTAAAACTATCTACAGAATATCCGATAAACACGAGATGTAGCGATGGAAAATAAAGGAATCTTAAGCGATATACGTGTTGTGGAGCTAAGTCAACTTATAGCGATACCTTACGCTACAAAACTGATGTCAGATATGGGCGCAGAGATCATTAGATTAGAATCCGCGAAAAGACCTGACGCGTATAGGCTTTCTGACTTCTACGATGAAAAATTGAATGGAGATTATTGGAATCGGGCAATAAATTTCAATGAACAAAACAGAAACAAATTAGGACTTGCCCTCGAATTAGATAACAAAAATGCATTGGAACAACTTTATGATCTTGTAAGCATTAGTGACATTTTCGCATGCAATTTCACCCCGAGAGTGATGAAAAAATTTGGTCTGGAATACGACAACCTTAAAACCATAAAGCCTGACATCATCGTTGTATCATCAACCGGGTATGGGCACTCCGGACCTTGGTCTAGTTTCGGGGCGATAGGATTTGGAACCGAGGCTGCATCTGGTCTATCATCGGCAACAGGATACGAAAATGGTCCTCCGGCTCAGCCAGAGATTCCTTATCCCGACTATACTGCAGCAGAACATACCGTCTTTGCCCTTATGGCAGCGATAATACATCGTTCAAAAACAGGAGAAGGCCAATTTGTCGAGGTTTCGCAGGCAGAATGTGTGACATCTACGATACCTGAAATAATACTTGACTACACAGCCAACAAAAATATACCTAAGAGAATCGGTAACTCTCATCCGGAAATATCTCCTCACGGTTGCTATCCATGCAAGGGCAAAGACAAATGGATAACAATTGCCACCCAATCAGAGGATGAATGGGGTTTGCTTGCGAACTTACTGTTCCCAGAGATTACAAATAATACTAAATTTGATTCAAATGCCTCTCGAATCATAAACCGAAAAGAATTGGATGAATTGATCTCTACCAGAACTAAGGAATGGGATAGTTTGGAGTTGATGGAGATATTACAAAGACAAGGGGTCGCTGCAGGAGCTGTTCTAAATGGTAAAGAGCTTTTATTCAACAAACATTTGTTTGAACGAAACTTTTTTGAAATAGTACCGCATCAACCAGAAAGCCAAATCCCCGAACTCCCCTATCCAGGAAAACCCTGGAAGATGTCGGGGCCTTCTCAAGGCAAAATGGTTGCCGCCCCTTCTTTTGGTCAACACAACGAAACCATTTTAAAAAATTACCTAGGCTTGAGTAATAAGTCATTCCAACAACTCCGAGAACAAGGTGCAATATCAGCGAAAATAGACATCGCTGCAAAGGAAATAATGGTGTCAAGGAAAGAAAAGTCAAAGGAAGGTTCGGTATATTCCTATGATCCTAACTTCAAATCAACCATAAAATCCTATTTCGACACCTAAAAAGGGCCTTTACCCAAAGGTAGAACGTGAAGTGATGAAATTTCAAGTAGCAATAGATGGACCAGTGGCCTCAGGTAAATCCGCAGTGGGCAGAGCCGTTAGTCGAGTCTTGAAATGGAAATTCCTCGACACAGGAATCATGTACAGAGCGGCAACTAGAACCATTTTAGATTTAGGGATATCGCCAGAGAACCATACCAAAATTATAGAGGTCGTAAAAGAAACCTTTATCGAATTGGACGATTCACCAAACTCAGAAAAAATCTTTATAGACGGTACTGACAAAACAGATACTTTAAGAACCCCTGAAATCGACAGAACTGTGTCTATTATTTCAAAGATACCCGCCGTCAGAAAAGAACTTGTGAATCAACAAAGAACTATCGCCAGACGTGGCTCCATAGTAATGGTAGGAAGAGACATAGGTAGCGTGGTGCTACCGGAGGCAGATGTCCGGTTATACTTAGATGCAAGTGTACAAGTAAGAGCGGAGAGACGCTATAGAGAACGCTTGGGTACTGAAAACGAGCTGTCATTGGAACAGATAAAAATGGATCTTGAGAACAGAGATAGAATCGATAGAGAGCGAGATGATTCTTCATTAGAGATTCATGATTTCTACATAGTGATTGAAACATCTTCGATGACTCTAGAGGAAGTAGTCCGTAACATAACCGATATTTGTAAGTCCAATTTTTAATGCTCTACTCTACTTGTAATTTCCTTCAGAAAATAACCTTAAATTGTTTTTCCAATTATGTGGTGTCTGGCCGAGAAAACGTACCTCCAGTAGGTCCATTAATAGTGGTCTCAAACCACCTTAGCAATATAGACCCGTCTATCTTGGCAGTTTCAGTGTCTAGAAGATTGAAATTCCTTGCAAAAAGCAGCCTATTTGCAGGTCCATTTATCAGCGGTTTATTAAGATGGTATGGAGCCTATCCTCTGCATAGGGATCGAGTGGATGTAACTTCGTTCAAGTGGGCTCTAAGCCAGCTCCGAGAGGATGGTGTTATCTTAATATTTCCTGAAGGCACTAGAAGCAGGGGGTCGATGATTAAGGCCAAATCTGGCGTCGCAAGGTTAGTCCAGATGTCTAATGCAACCATTCTACCTGTTGCTATCACAGGAACAGAACACATAGGAAATGTTCTAAGAGTTGTTAATCCAACTGGTGACATTAAAGTGAATATAGGAAGCCCATTTTCTCTACCCAAAATAGATGGACCGATAGACAGTCCTATTTTAAAATCTATGACTGACCTGATAATGGAAAGGGTTTCCATACTGTTGCCCGAACCTTACCGTGGTGTGTACAGCATTCATAGAAAGGATAATAATAAATAACTAATGTGCGGAATCATTGGATACACTGGACATTCTGAAGCATTACCCATCTTGTTAGACGGGCTTTCAAAACTCGAATACAGAGGTTACGACAGCGCTGGTATTTCAGTCTTCAATAAAAACCAGACTCACACTACATATAGATCTGCCGGCAAATTAAATGAGCTCAAAAAACTTACAGAAACATCAAAGGCAACGGGAGTATCAGGTATCGGGCATACTAGATGGGCAACGCACGGTGAAGCAAACACGATAAATGCTCATCCTCACAGCGACACTTATGGAAATTTATCTGTTGTTCATAACGGAATTGTAGAAAATTATTTAGACCTGAAGCAGGAACTCACAAACAAGGGCCATTTATTTAATTCCGACACGGATTCTGAAACTATCCCTCATCTAATTGAGCATTATATGAACGATGGTGCCAGTTTTGAAGAAGCAGCAGAAAAAAGCGCTGCCAGAATTAAAGGAGCCAATGCTGTCGTGGTGATGTGTAATGACCAACCAGATAAAATCGTAGCCTTTCGTACTGGTAATGCCGGTGGAGTACTCATTGGATATGGAGATAATGAGATGTTAGTAGCCAGCGATATCCCAGCGATATTGGGTTACACAAATACAATCTCACATTTGTTACCAGGAGAACTGGCTGTTTTACACCCCGATTCTGTCCAATTTAGAGACCAGAATGGTAATTCCATAGAAAAAGAGAAAACCTTCGTGTCCAACGACCCTATCTCTTTAGCCAAAGGTGACTACAGGCATTTCATGCTTAAAGAGATATGTGAACAACCAGACGCAATAATTGCTTCTTTGATGGGACGACTTTCATCTGAAGAAGGACTATTCAGTTTGGAAGACCTAAATCTCAACGTTGATGAAATCAATAAAATATCAAAAATAATACTCACTGGCATGGGCACTAGCTTGCATGCCGCAATGCTTGCCCGCCTCTGGATGGAGAGAATTGCCGGCATACCAGCTGAATGGGACAACTCCTCTGAATTCCGGTACAGAGAGCCACTTTTGGACGAAAATTCCCTTTTCATATCTATAAGCCAGTCAGGAGAAACCGCCGACACCTTGGCAGCAATGGAAGAGGTTAAAAAGAAAAATATTAGCCAAATAACTCTATGCAATTATTCAAACACTCAAGCATCTCGCATAGCTGATCAAACTCTTCAGATCAGGGCAGGGTTAGAAGTCGCTGTAGCAGGAACTAAAACCTTTACTTGCTCATTAGTGACACTCTATGTCCTCGCCATATATTTCGGTTTACAACGAAATAGAATCAGCGAAAAAGAAGCAGCAAAACTTACAGAAGAACTGTCCCGTCTACCAGAATTAATAGGGACCATTTTAGCCAACCAAAATCAATATGAAACTCTAGCAAGCCTTTATCATTCAAGTTCAGATTTTCTGTTCTTGGGCAGAGGCTACAACTATCCGATAGCTTTGGAAGGTGCCCTGAAATTAAAAGAGGTAAGCTATATACACGCCGAAGGATATCCCGCAGGAGAAATGAAACACGGACCCATCTCTCTCATCGACGAAAGTATGCCAGTAGTAGCTTTAGTGCCGAAAGATGAGCTCTACGAAAAAATGATGAACACTGTAAATGAGGCAAAAAGTAGAGGAGCCATTGTAATAGCTGTTGCCTCAGAATCAGACACGGAAATCGAACACAAAGTTGACCATGTTATAAGGATTCCAGATATCTCAGATTCTTTGTCTCCTATAGTTGCATCGATTCCTATGCAGCTGATTTCTTATTATTTTGCTGTTAGAAGAGGCTGCGACGTGGATCAACCTAGGAACCTGGCAAAGTCCGTAACGGTAGAGTAAATAAATGAACAAATTCGTTCTATTGGCCATAATAGTTGCCTTAATATACACAGCATGTACCAGTGAAAAGGCATCTGACACTAATACGAAAATAAGCAATCTTGAGCATGGGTCTCCTGCGGAAGCATTGCCGTACTTTGAATTAACGACTCCAACCGGGAAAATCACTTCAGAGCAATTATTAGCAGATAACAGACCTGAATTCTTACTATTTATCTCTCCCAATTGAGGTACGTGTATTTCCGAGTTACGGAAATTGGCCAAATCGGACGGGGGCCTTTCCACCTTAGCCAATGTTTACATAATTGGAATGAACCCAGGTTATACGATCAAACAACTGAAAGGCATGGCACCCCCAAAGCCTGAATGGATCTATGCTCTACCAACTGACACTGACACTTTAAATTCAATCACCGGCTTAACCAGATCGACAAAAATCTTGGTAGATGACAAAAACATGATCCTTGAAAGGTACCGGATGGGAGACTGGAAACTTTCTGATTGGATAGAGATATTCGAAGACAGTAGCTAATAGATAGTCCATCTTTGTTGCCTTCTACAAGGTAACGTTGATTACCTACTCTCCCTTGAATCATCGAGGTCCATTAATGCCATTTAAATCCTCAAAGTAAGTCCTAAGCTGGACTAGAAACATTCTTATCCAATGGGGTAACATCAAGTCATCATGGAGAAAGAACTCGATTCCGGAAACATACAAGACGAACTTCGTCAATCACAAATGGACATCCGACACTTGAGTGAAAGTGTCCAAGCACTCCGTGAAGAATTAGAAACTCAAAATTACGAAAAAGATCAAAATGTTCAGTCTGCTAGGATGGAAGGGGTCGACGAAGTTGCTCAACTTAAAGAAACGATTAGGTCACTACGCGAAGAACTTCAAAATTTACAATTTGAAAAAACTCAGTCAATAGAGAGATTGCATAGCGAATATGCTGAAGAAATGCAGCAGCTAAGGGAGACTGCCAGCGCCCTTCGCACTGAACTTGAGGAGCTTAAATTCCAGAGAGAAAGAGACGTTCAAAAAGCTATTTCTGATTCAGCAATAGAAAGCGATCAATTAAGAGCTACTGCGAGTGCATTAAGACAAGAGTTAGAAGACCTCCGCTTTAATAAGGACAATGAGGTACAAAAAGCAATTACTGGCGGTCAGGACGAAATTTCCAACCTGAGGGAAACATCAGCTTCTTTGAGAAGTAACATAGAGACCTTAAAGAGTGAATATGAACAAAAGATTCATGACATTGAAAGAGATGCTTTTAACGAAAAAGCGCAACTAACTGAAACTATTTTCACTTTACGGACATCCTTAGAAAGTAACCCCAACAACTAACAAACAGGTACATTTTACTAAATAGCCAACTTTTATCATTCCTAATAAAGGTGTAGTTATGACAAATAACTCAGAATCTTCAGACAGAGCTGAAATGCTATTAAATATTTCAAGACGGGTAGCTCATGATGAATCAATCGAAGACATAATTGCGTCCATCATTGAAGTGACTACATGGGAATTGAAAGCTGAAAGAGGTTCCTTATTTTTAAACGATACAGGCACCAACGAACTATACACTCGGTACGCACAGGGAAATAATCTGAGAGAAATACGTATTCACAATAAAAGTGGTATTGCAGGGTCCGTTTTCCAGTCAGGCGTAGGTGAAATAATCCACGATGCCTACAGTGACGAACGTTTCAATTCTGCTGTGGACCAACAGACGGGATATATCACCAAAAATATTCTTTGCGCTCCTGTAAAAACCTTGAATGGGGTCGTTATTGGCAGTGCCGAAGTATTAAATAAAAAATCAGGCCGGTTTACTAAAAAAGATCTTGAACTTTTAGAAGCCATGACGGAACAGGCCAGCATAGCCCTCCAAAGTGCTCAATTCGTGGAACAAATGCAAAAGAATCGAGAGGAAGAAAGAAAACTTCTTGATGTAGTTTCAGAAGTGACTGCTGAAATCGATCTTCCTACGATGCTTAGCAAAGTTATGGGCGAAGCAACAAAGATGCTAAATGCAGATAGATCTTCTATATTTCTCAATGATCCTAAAACTAATGAATTATGGTTACAAATTGGGGATGGTTTAGAAAGTACTCAAATAAGATTTCCCAACCACCTGGGTATAGCCGGCACTGTTTTTACCTCTGGTGAAACGATCAATATCCCGCATGCCTACGCAGACCTAAGATTCAACCCCGACTTTGACAAACAAACCGGATATTTCACTAGATCAATTCTTTGCGTTCCCATTATAAACAAGGATCGTGTAATTCTCGGAGTCACTCAAGTCCTGAACAAAAGAGGAGGTCCTTTTACGGAGGAGGACGAGCAAAGGCTGAAAGCATTTACTGCGCAAATATCTGTGGGTCTGGAAAACGCACAGCTTTTTGCCGATGTCCAGAACATGAAAAACTACAACGACAGCATTCTGCAAAGTGCGGCTTCTGGTGTTATTACCTTAGACGAAGATGAAAAAATCATAACCTGTAATGATGCAGGTCTACGAATATTAAACATAACTGAACAAGAAATACTCCAGAAACCGGCAGTAGATTTTTTCGTTGGTGAAAATGAGTGGTTGATGGAGCGTATAAGCAAAGTTCAAGAAGAACAACAGACGGACACCTTTGTAGATGCTTCATACCAATCCGGGGATGAAACATTGTCATTGAACGGCACTGTCGCGCCGCTCATTAGCACCGATGAAAAAAAACTAGGTGTGATGGTAATGTTGGAAGACATTAGTACAGAAAAGAGAATGAAATCCACCATGTCTCGTTACATGGATCCAGGCCTAGCTGATCAACTAATGGAAGGAAATGACAATCTGGGTGGAGAAGAAAAAAAGGCAACTATTCTTTTTTCCGATGTCAGAGGTTTTACCACCATAACTGAACAGTTAGGTGCCCAAGGAACGGTTCAATTATTGAATGATTATTTCTCCATCATGGTCGACTCAATAACAAACCAAGGTGGTATGCTGGACAAATTCATTGGCGATGCAATAATGGCCGCTTTTGGACTACCATTTACTACTGACGATGATGAAGACAGAGCTCTGAGAGCCTCAATAGAAATGATAACCAACCTGTGGGAGTGGAATAAAGTCAGGGCAGAAAACGGTTTGCCACCCGTGGAAATGGGTATTGGGCTAAATACAGATACTGTAGTATCTGGAAACATCGGGTCTCCAAAACGAATGGACTACACAGTAATTGGAGATGGAGTTAACTTAGCTGCGAGATTAGAATCTGCCTGTAAACAATATGCTGCAAGAATTCTCGTAAGTGAATTTACCCACTCCAATCTAAAGGGGGTTTACAGGTCTCGGGAAATTGACAAAGTTATTGTCAAAGGTAAAACCGAACCGGTGGGGATATATGAAGTACTGGATTTTCATACTTCTGAGACTTTCCCTAACGTAATGGAAGTTTTGAATTACTTTAAAGACGGTTTGGAAAAATACAGGGTAGGTGACTGGGATCCGGCAATAAAATCCTTTAAGGAGGGTAAGAAACTAAACCCGACTGACTATATAACTGAGATGTACATAGATCGCTGCGAAACCCTCAAAGCAGATCCACCAAAAGACTGGGACGGCGTCTGGGTAATGACGTCAAAATAACATCAAAATTGATCTAGTTTGGTTGAACGAAATTATATGCTGTGCTAAGTTTGGCTAACTTTTAACGGGAGATTTACTGTGTTACCACATGTATCAAAATTTGGAATTTATTTTAATTCTGCAGAGGGAAAAGTCGTCAGGATCACTTCCCCTTATTGGTTTCCACCTGAGCCAGAATGGGAGTATGTAACTAATGAGGTAAATGCAACCCTTCTGAATATTAGAGAAATGATAAAGGAACAAGGATTGTCCGATACAAGTGATTCAGTTACCTGGGGACGCATTCCACTCCTGGACTGATTTTGGGAAATCGCTAAAAGCATGTCATATGATAACGAATTCACCGCAGGGCTCCGTAACCGACTCTCTGACTTTTCAATAGACTCAGAGCAATGGGAAATATTAAAGCCACTTTCAGAAGCATCCTACAGCTCAGTAAGGATGCTTGACGAAATATTGACATTAGAAACTGTATCTGCTGCTGTTTTTAGTATGGTGAAGGCTTAATTTTGGATAATTTATACAAACTTACCATTAGTGAAGCCTCCAATCTTCTCAGCAAAAAAGAACTTTCCCCAGTAGATCTTGTAAAGTCACATTTAACTAGAATAAAAGAGACTGAAAACAAGCTTAATTCCTTTATAACCGTCCTGGAAGACATTGCCATTAAATCATCGACTCAGGCTGAAAAGGAAATTTTATCAGGTGAATGGAAGGGAGATCTACATGGTATCCCCATCGGACTCAAAGATCTGTATTTCACAAAAGGTATACCCACTACAGTAGGATCTGAGATATATAAAAATTTTGTTCCCGGATATGATGCTAGCGTCACTAGTAACCTTACTGAAGCTGGTGCGATTCTTCTCGGAAAGTTACAAATGCATGAATTTGCACTTGGCACCACAAGCCACAATCCTCACTACGGTTCTGCTAGGAATCCTTGGAATACTGAATGCGTCACCGGGGGGTCAAGTGGAGGATCAGGATCCTCAGTATCAGCAGGGCAATGTATGGGAGCTCTAGGCAGTGATACAGGAGGGTCTATACGGATCCCTTCTGCGCTTTGCGGAATCGTTGGAATGAAACCTACTTTTGGAAGAGTCTCCAGACATGGGGTATTCCCTCTAAGTAATTCTTTAGACACTGTAGGGCCAATGACTAGAACAGTTGAGGATAACGCTATAATGCTCAACGCAATATCTGGACATGACGAACGTGATCCTTATTCAGCGAAAGTCGAAGTTTCTGACTTCAAAGCTCATCTAGAAGAAGATATCACCAACCTGAAAATTGCCCGCCCAAGAACGTATTTTTACGATGTGATAGATAAAGAAGTTTTGGAATTCATTGATAAAGCATGTGAGCAATTTGAAAACCTTGGAGCGGAAGTTGAGGAGATCGACCTTCCAATACTTAATCACACATTGGCGATATCTGGCACCATACTCCTAACAGAGGCCGCTGAAATCCATTCAGAAAACTTAAAGACACAGTCTGGATTAATAGGAGACGACGTAAAACTTCGACTCCAGCAAGGAGCTTTAACCTCCGGCGTAGACTATGTTAAGAGCCAAAGAGGAAGAAGTGTTTACAATCAAAAAATAAACGGATTATTTGAAATCTATGACATTTTACTAGCCCCGACCGTGCCAAGTGGTGCACCCTTTATCGAAGATGATTCAATAGATATAAATGGAACCCAAGAATTAGTAGGACCACTGATGGCGAGATTAACTCGTCCCCAAAACATCACTGGTTTACCCACCATTTCTATCCCTATCGGTCTCACTTCAAAACAGTTGCCCGTTGGAATGCAATTGACCTCTCAAGCATTTCAAGAAGGATTTCTTTACAACGTGGCATATCAATTTGAAAAAGTATCAACCATGAAAAATATATTTCCCCCTGTGTGAAAATAGCAGCAGATAAATACAATAAGGTTTTGGAGGAAATAATTTATGAGTACTGAGCAAAATCAAGGACTATCCCTATACGAGGCTGCACGGGAAGTGGGAGTCACGTTTGAAAAAGAATGGAAGCCCGAAAATAAATCGGTAGAAGTAAATGGCATGAAGTTCAGTTATTTAGAGTGGGGAAATCCTTCCAATCCACTTATGGTTTTACTCCACGGGTTTGCACAGCAGTCACATTCCTGGGATTTTGTTGCACTATCGTTTGCTGACCGATATCAAATTATCGCATTAGACCAGAGAGGTCATGGAGATAGCGATTGGGCTTCTGATGGGGACTACACACCTGAAACACAACAAAAAGACATTGAGGCTATAGTTGATAAACTAGGGTTAAGTGAATTTGTTTTGATGGGTCTATCAATGGGGGGCAGAAACTCATTTACTTACGCCGCATCAAACCCTGACAAAGTAAAGGCTTTAATAATCGTCGATGCTGGTCCAGAGAATGTAAGAGCAGGCACCCAGAACATAAGAAATTTTGTGGAACAAGACGATGAACTAGATTCGATAGACGCCTTCGTAGACCGGGTTGTCAAATACAACCCAAGAAGAGATCCCGTGCAAATAAGAGGCAGTATCGTCAATAATTTGAAAGAACTGCCAAACGGAAAATGGACATGGAAATATGACAGGGTCCTAAGATCGCCAGGGAGAATGGGGCGTCCTCAAGACCCTGAAATGACCAACCGCCTTTGGGGATATCTTGAAAATTTGCGGTGTCCTACTCTGGTCGTCAGAGGAGATAAAAGCGACATAATAGCTACCGAGACCGCTGACAACATGATCAATAGAATCCCTGGCGGCAACTTAGCTATCGTAGAAAACGCAGGTCATCTAGTAATGGGTGATAATCCTTCCGGTTTTGAGAAGGCCGTCACTGCATTTATTAAATCTGTTTAGCTGCAAAATCTCCCCAATATTTAATTTATAGTCGAATTATAAATTGCTACTCCGGGGATTGGATGTTACACTTTTTGCAAACTTAAATTAGTTAGATAACAAGAAAGAGAGAAATCCAGGAGAACGGATTGGATAGGGCTGATAAGGAAGCCGTCATTGCGGAATACCGCGTTCACGACAACGATACAGGGTCAACTGAGTCGCAAGTAGCGATACTAACATCGCGAATCAGTCAATTAACCCAGCATTTACGAGAGCACAATCACGACGAATCCACAAGAAGAGGTTTGCTGAAACTTGTAGGAAAACGCCGACGACTTTTACGATACCTAAACTCAGAAGATGTGGACAGGTATCGATCGTTAATAGCTAGGCTGGGTCTTAGGCGATAGTAACTCGCGCATCAACACCCCTTCGATATTTTCACACTTCCATCTGATCATCTGGTATTGCTCCAGGAGAAAATAACATTTCAGTACACAATATTAGCCGTGTTATACATGGCCAAGAATTAGAATTTGAAACAGGAAAATTGGCGCAAAAAGCCGGTGGTTCCGTATTAATCAAGCAGGGTGACAATGTCGTTCTAGCTACCGTCACAATGAGTGACCCTAGAGAAGGTATCGATTTCTTTCCTTTAACAGTAGATTTAGAGGAAAGGCATTATGCAATAGGGCAAATACCAGGGAGTTTTTTCAGACGCGAAGGCAGGCCTACGACCCATGCTATTTTGACTGACCGCCTTATAGACAGACCGATAAGGCCATTATTCCCCAAAGGCTTCAAAAATGAAGTGCAGGTTATAGCAACTACTTTGTCTAGTGATAGAGAGATCCCTCTAGATATAATCGCTTTAAACGGTGTTTCAGCCGCCTTGAGCATATCAAACATACCTTTCAACGGACCAATCGCCGCAACGCGAATCGGGTACATAGATGGGGAATTTATAATCAATCCCACTTATGCACAGATTGAAGAAAGCCTATTAGACCTTGTCGTAGCAGGTTCGACAGATGGAGTCTCTATGATGGAGGCTGGAGCACAAGAAGTAGACGAAGACGTTGTGTTTGAAGCAATACAACTTGCTCAGTCAGTAAATTTGGACGTCATTTCTATGCAACAGACTTTTGCAGAAGAAATAGGCACACCGAAAGCTGAATACACACCAAGAGGGCATGATCCAGAAGCAGTAGATCGAGCAAGGTCCATACTTGGAGACCGAATTTATGGTGCGATGTCTGATTCAGAAGATCAGGAAGATATGAGATCCAGATTAAAAGTACTCGAAGACGAACTTAAGGACTCGCTGTCTGAAGATTTTGACTCAAGTATTGCTGCAGGGGCCTTCGAAGAATTACTTGATGAACAATTCAGAATCAGAATACTCAAAGACGGTGTCAGACCTGATGGCAGAGGGTTAAGAGAAATTCGTTCTCTTTCAGCTGAAGTATCAATTTTGCCTCGAACCCACGGAACTGGATTATTTAACAGAGGAGAAACTCAAATACTAGGAGTAACAACCTTAGGATCTTCAGGTGACGCACAAAGACTTGATAACCTTAGTCCCGAGGAAACTAAAAATTTCATGCTCCATTACAATTTCCCCCCCTACTCTGTTGGGGAAGCGAGAAGGGTGGGATCACCTGGCCGAAGGGAGATTGGACATGGTGCCCTAGCAGAACGTGCCTTGAGTGCGGTTTTACCCTCACAAGAGGATTTTCCTTATACGATACGAATTGTTTGTGAAGCACTAAGCTCCAACGGAAGCACTTCTATGGGTAGTGTTTGTGCAGGCACTCTTTCATTAATGGATGCTGGTGTCCCAATCAAATCACCCGTAGCGGGAATATCAGTAGGACTAATAACCGGAGAGGACGGAGAATACGTAACATTAACCGACATACAAGGTCTTGAAGACCACGTTGGAGATATGGATTTCAAGGTTGCTGGCACCTCAGAAGGAGTAACTGCAATTCAACTGGACATAAAGGTCAACAGCATAAGTTTTGACGTAATAAAAGATGCCTTAGCTCAAGCGAAAGAAGCTAGAAGTCAAGTTTTGGAAGTGATCACATCTGCCATTCCTGAAGTCAGATCTGAAGTCAGTCCTTTCGCACCTAGAATACAAAAAATAATGGTACCTACCGACAAAATAGGCGCTGTGATCGGCCCAGGTGGTAAAACTATACGAGGAATCGTGGAAGCAACAAATGCCACGGTTGATATACAGGACGATGGCACTGTATTAATTGGATCAGCCAATGCTGATGATGCAGCTAAAGCCATAAAAATGGTCGAAGATCTCACAAGAGAAATAAAAGTTGGAGAAATATTCACAGGTACTGTAGCGAAAATAGCAAGCTTTGGAGCATTCGTTCAGATTTTGCCAGGTACTGACGGTATGGTTCATATTAGTGAACTAGCCAACTACAGGGTTGCCAATGTGGAAGATGAAGTCGCGGTCGGAGATGAGGTAGAAGTGAAAGTCATAGGGGTGGACCAATCAGGAAAAATCAAATTGTCCATGAAAGCTTTGTTAGACGGTGCTGATGAGACTAGCCCGACTCGACAAAACTCAAGAGAGGAAGTTGAAAAAGTCGACGTAAATGTAGGAGAAATAATTACTGGTCCTGTTGTAAACATTGCCAAATTTGGAGCTTTTGTTGAAATAGCACCAGGAACTGACGGTATGGTCCATATAAGTGAATTAGAAAATTACCGTGTCGCGAAGGTAGAGGACGTTGTGAGCGTGGGAGAAGAAATCACCGTTGAAGTAATAGACGTAGATGACTCGGGTCGTATAAAACTATCTCGCAAAGCACTCCTGACAGATTAGTCCTGAAAGGATGTGACGCTAGGCTAGATACTATAACCAGAACGATAAGGGAGTTCCATATGGCTAATATCAAAGTCGTTGTTAACGGAGTCCTCGGCAAAATGGGTCAGGAAGTACTGAATGCAGTGGCTAATGCTGAAGGTATGGCTCCAATCGCTGGCTCGGATATTGCTACCACTGTGGATCAAATCACCTCGCCTATTGGGAAAGGTGTTATCCCTGTGTACAAAGATATAAAAGATGCCGTAAAGGAGGCTGACGTTGTAGTCGACTTTACTAACGCCTCCGGAGCGAGATCAGTGATGGAAGCAGCGGCACCAGCAGGGGCCAATTGTGTTATTGGCTCCACTGGATTATCTCAGGCAGATTTTGAAATAGCTGAATCCTTAGCTGAATCCAATAAGACAAGCATAATTATTGCTCCCAATTTTGCTATGGGAGCTGTACTCATGTCACATTTAGTTAAAGAAGCCGCTAGGTTTTTTGACTACGCCGACCTGACAGAAGTCCACCATGAAGCGAAGATAGATGCTCCATCTGGTACCGCAATTGCAATAGCTCAAGCAGCAGCAGAAGGCAAAGGTGGAACTTTTGAGGCCCCAATTGCAGAAAAAGAGCTTATTGAAAATACAAGGGGAGGAAACCATGCAGGAGTGGTAGTACACAGTGGCAGAATGCCAGGACGAGTGGCTCACCACGAAATGGTTTTTGGATCCCTAGGACAAACTTTGACGATACGGCATGACTCTATCAACAGAGAAAGCTTTATGCCAGGTGTAATTATGGCAATAAATGCCTCAAAATCATCGAATGGTTTAACAGTAGGGTTGGACAAAATCATGGGGTTATAGACATCCCAATCTATAGTAACCACCTGCATTTATTCGCTTAATATTCAAATCACGGAGGAACTTACTTGAATTCTTGCAAAATCGCCGTTGTTGGAGCAACAGGAGCCGTAGGTCAGGTTTTTTTGGACATTGCCAAACAACGAAATTTCCCTGTAGATCAAATTCGACTATGTGCTTCAACACGATCGGTCGGGAAAAAAATTACATTTAAATCTCAGGAAATAGTAGTCGAGTTGTGCACCCCTGAAGTTTTAGATGAAGTTGATTTTGCATTCATTTCAGCCAGTGGCGATGTAAGTAGGGAAATTGCACCATTGGCAGCCAAACATGGAACAGTAGCGATCGATGATAGTTCTACCTTCAGAATGGATGATGATGTTCCCTTGGTGGTACCCGAAGTGAATGCTGAGGATCTAAATGAACACAAAGGAATAGTATCCATTCCAAATTGTTCTACCACACCGTTGGTCATGGTATTAAATCCGTTAATGAAAAAATCTTCAGTAAAACGAGTAGTGGTTGACACATTCCAATCTGTAACCGGAACTGGTGCTGCTGCATTGACTGAAATGGAACATCAAACCGAAGCAATCTTAAATGATCGCCCAGTCACAACCAACGAATACCCTCACCAAATAGCCTTTAATGTGTTGCCTCATATAGAGCCTTTCCAAGAGAACGGTTACACCAGAGAAGAAATGAAAATGCTCTATGAGACGCAAAAAATATTGCACAATTCCAACATTTTAGTCTCTGCAACATGCGTAAGAGTACCAGTTGCTGTCAGCCACAGCGAGGCGATACATATCGAATTTGAAGATTCAATATCTCCAAATGAAGTAACGGAAATATTAGAAAATGAGCCTGGTATAACGGTTGTAGACGACCCTTTCTCTGACGTGTATCCTATGCCAATAGACGCGGCCGGAGGCGACGATGTTCTTGTGGGGAGAATAAGAAAAGATATATCGCATCCCAATGGAATAGCTATGTGGGTTGTCTGTGACAACCTACGAAAAGGTGCAGCCTTGAATGCTATTCAAATAGCAGAAGAAATGATGAAACGCGACGTGGTATCTGTAAGAAACTGGAGGAAATAAGAAGATGGTAGATTTTGGAAGACTTCTCACGGCTATGATTACCCCTTTCGATTCCGAAGGTAATATCGACTTCCCGCAAGCCAGAAAACTAGCAAAGGCATTAGTTGCCTCAGGAACTGACGGATTGGTAATAGGTGGCACGACAGGTGAATCTCCATCCATGTCAGATGATGAAAAAGTTCGACTATTCGCTGAAGTTAAGGAAGCTGTGGGAAATACTGCTACCGTAATTGCCGGAACTACCGACAACAACCATCGAAAATCTGTGGAACTGTCCATTGAAGCAGAAAAAGTAGGCGCTGATGGATTACTACTGACGGTGCCTGCATACAACAAGCCCACACAAGAAGGACTCTACCAGAACTTTAAAGCCATATCTGAATCAACTTCTCTTCCTGGACTTTTGTACAACGTACCATCTAGAACAGCATTAAACATGACAATAGAAACCACGCTCCGTCTTGCTGAAATAGACAACATAGTAGGTGTCAAAGAAGCCTCCAGTGACTATGTCCAAATCACCAACATTATCGACAAGGCTCCTGACGGATTTCGGGTTTGGTCTGGAAACGATGACGAAACGTTCCCTATTATGTGTGTTGGTGGGCATGGGGTAGTAAGCGTTGCCTCAAACCTCTATGGAAACCAGATTAAAACGATGATGGGCCTTATTCTTGAAGGCAACATTGAAAGCGCAGCTGCAGAGCACAAAAGGCTTTTACCGATTTTTAAAGCTCTTTTTTGGGTAACTAACCCAATTCCGATAAAATATGCTGTAAACAGGGCAGGTTTTGATGCTGGACCAAACAGGTTACCTCTTTGCGACCCAGATGGAGATTTTGTATCAACTTTTAATCCCGTGATGGATGCATACGAGTTCGATTTACCAGTTTCCTAAACATTAACCTCGTCGTACAGCCTACGAATCGAGTATATCTCGCACCATTATTGTGTGGTTCCTGTGTGGACCAGTGGATATGATGTCTACTGGACACCCGATCAATCCTTCTAGGCGTGCCACATATTCGCGTGCCTTCACCGGCAATTTTGATATGTCTGATATACCTGCGGTAGGTATATCCCATCCTTCTAGGGTCTCATACACAGGAGTACACCTCTCCAAGGCAGCAACTCCACCGGGAGGCTCATCTAGCATTTCACCATCCAATTTATATCCCACACAAATATTTATAGAATCCAAATGATCCAGCACATCCAATCTTGTAATTACAGCAGAGGTATATCCGTTAATCCTGTTGCTATATTTTGCGAGAACACCATCAAACCACCCAATTCGCCTAGCTCGTCCCGTGGTGGTACCAAATTCCTTTGCGACAGTGCGTATCCCCTCTCCTATGTCATCAAATAGTTCTGTAGGAAATGGCCCTGATCCAACTCTAGTGTTATAGGCTTTAAATATCCCTAAAACATTTGTAATCTGATTAGGCTGTATCGCTAGTCCGGTACTAGCTCCGCCAATGGTAGGACTTGAAGATGTCACAAATGGATAAGTACCGTGATCCAAATCAAGCAGTATGCCTTGAGCCCCTTCCAAAACTACCGTCCCACCAGCGTCTAAGGTGTCGTTCACATATCGCCCCACAGGTTTGATAAAGGAAGCTAGCTGCTTTTGCCAGTATCCACTCTTTTCAAGTATAAAATTTAACGAAACTGGTTCAACTTCATACACTTTTTCCAATATTGCGTTCGTAAAAGGAAGCACCTCCTCTAAACGAGCCATCAAGACCTCCAGATCCATGATATCTGCGGCTCTAATCCCAGTCCTGGAAGTTTTGTCACTATATGCAGGTCCAATTCCTTTTCCTGTGGTGCCTATAGCTTGGGCTCCCCGTCGCTCTTCTGCCAAAGTATCCAAAATTACGTGATAAGGCATTATTAGATGCGCTCTTTCACTGATCATAAGGGAGTTGCTTATATCAACCCCCGCTTGCTTCAAGGCCTCCATTTCCTCAATTAGTACATCAGGATCTACTACTACACCATTACCTATAACATTCATAACGCCTTCACTAAAAACGCCACAAGGAACAAGATGCAGGCTAAAGTCGCCTAAATCATTTATGACTGTATGGCCAGCATTGTTGCCACCGGAGAATCTAGCCACGATATCTGCTCGTCGTGAGAGATAATCTATTATCTTACCTTTACCCTCGTCGCCCCATTGTGCACCGAGGATCGCATAGGCAGGCATCAGCAATTCTCCTAAATATATTAATATTTCTGAGCAAAAAAATTTCTCCTCAATGAGGGTCCGGACCTCAAAACTCCGACGCTTCACAGGGAGATACCAACTCGAAGTATAACAGATGTATACCGAAGGATTGGTAGTAGTTAAATAGAGCTTTTAGAGAAAATCGTTAGCAAACCCGTCTAATTGTTGCAAAGCTTCCTTTTCCTCGATGCTATCGATAGATAAAACGATCCTTTCTGCTCCTGCGGAAAAAAGTTCATCTACTATGCTAGGGTCCGGAGTAGCACCATAGACGGTTATACCGATCGTTGAAAAATCCCTACCGGATTCTTCACAAAGTCGTTTGAGCTCATTTTTACCTGATTCAATTCCATCAGGCGTTATCCGGTTAGGCATCCATGCATCTCCCCAGCCAACAATTCTTTTGAAAACATTTTTGGCATGCCCACCCAGATATATAGGTGGATGCGGACGTTGAATAGGCCTAGGGAAAGAATATACAGGAGGAAAATCATAATATTTGCCATGATATTCACTTTCTACCGTAGTCCAAAGTTCCTTCATAGCCATCACAGATTCTCTAGTCTGAGTCCACCGATGTGCAAAGTCGCCACCCATGATATCGGTTTCTTCTTCCAGCCACCCAGCCCCAATACCAAACAAGAATCTTCCATTAGCATACATGTCCAAAGTGGCTACCTCTTTGGCAAGTAACAGTGGATTTCTTTCTGGTACCAAGCAAATCCCAGTTCCTAGAAACAGTTTTTCAGTGACTGCAGAGGCTCTGCCCAAGGCAACAAAAGGATCTGCAACATCTGCATATTTCTTCGGTATAACTCCTCCTGGGCCTGGCCAAGGGGTTTTCGTTCCAACGGGCAATACCGGGTGTTCAGCAACCCAAAGAGAATCAAATCCAGCTTCTTCCGCCTTAGCTGCTAACACTGCTATATCTATCGAATAATCGGTCGGAAATGTAGTTATTCCTATGCTACCCATTTATATGTACCTCTCTTAAAATTCCGCTGTATCAGCCCAGTTCTATCAATAGTTTGATAGCTCGGTAAAGGTATACTGTTTCCTCCTCCGGTGGCAAATCCAAATCTTTGAATTGCTCAGATTGTTCGTAGCCTCCCAAAGTTGATGCTCCAGGAAGTATAGACAAGCTTAATTCTTTTAAAACCCCTTCTGGAGTAACCACAATACAACCTCTGTCTGGGAACCCAGTAATTGGGTCTATTTCTATCGCCTGGACAGTTTCCATACCCAAAAATCCAGGAAACTTTTCCACAGCAGTTGCTATTCCAATCAACAACTCCTGCAATTCAGCATTACCTTTATTCAAAATTAAGTCGGCACGCAATTCAGGTTTCTCTGTAGAATCCATTGTTTGACACCCCTTATACCGGCTATTATATTTTATTAGTCTTCGAGATTTTCATGGCTACGTAGCTCAGGGGTTAGAGCGGGCGCTTCATAAGCGCTAGGTCGCTGGTTCAAATCCAGCCGTAGCCAGAAAAATTCAGTCTCTAGGAATTGACCTTACTGGGCGAAATTTGGGCGGTTAGCTCAGCCGGTTAGAGCGCTACCTTCACACGGTAGAAGTCAGAGGTTCGAGTCCTCTATCGCCCACCAGTAGATGCCGAAGTGGCGGAACGGTAGACGCGCTACGTTCAGGACGTAGTATCCGCAAGGGTGTGTGGGTTCGAATCCCTCCTTCGGCACCAGTCTCTCCAAATCACCTTGTTTTGTTCCTAGAAAAGCTTTACCCATCCACGCAGATGGGATTTTTGCCGATATTTTGCCGACACACTATAGCTACGACGTGACGGTAATGTCGGTGAAATTAATAAAACTTTAATCCACGTTGTATTATTCCAAAAAGTGAATTTACCCAAAATAATTACAAACGTTCGATAAACTCAAGTTCTTCATGTAACTCTTCTTTGGTGTAAAAGTGCTCTAAAAGAATGGTCGCTTGTAAAGCTTTGACCCGCCGATGAAAGTCTATAGGTATTGAACCCTTGCCCACAGACAGATGGGAATCATTTCTCCCTCTAACGTCATAGAGATAATTGTCACTCCAATGTACATGGGTAATGAGGTCTGGACGATCGAGAAAAGCCTCAATCTTTCCCGCGCGCTCCTCTTCTGGAAATCTGTGTCCATAGGTTGACACATGGCTTGTATCGAGACAAAGTTGGACATTGTCTCTATCAACATCCAGGCACATCTCAATCC
>CAYMZR010000026.1:0-22885 GCA_964394975.1 uncultured Dehalococcoidia bacterium
AAAAGATATATAAACATGCTCCTCATGGAACGCATATTCATCTATTTCTCTCCATATATTCACTTGGATTATTTATAAGCTTAAACACAATTCAGATAAACTATTAGGGCTTTTAATAGTACCTTACACCTACAGGTTGGGGCAAAGATTTGATATTAAATGCCTCCCCTTTTGGTTTTGTTTGCTATAATCTACAATCTTGAGTTAGTGAGCAAATTTTCTAGAATTTTCCATATTTTCAGATCCTTACTCGTAAAGTTAAATTATTTGAAGTTGTGTAAAAGACACTTTAAGCTCTAGGGGATATGAACATAGCGCACGACAAATCTAACGAACTAACCAGAGAAGATATAAATCGGCTTTTAAAAGAAGAGTTGATTACGCCAATATTTGTCTATAGCACTAATGATGTAGAGACATTCAAAGATCAGATCGACTCTGCGGATCACACTCCATTGGCTCTTATTTACCTATCTAGTCTAAAAAGACCGCAAGCCTCCTACATACTAGACCAGTGTAAATCAAATAATATATCTACCTTAGCGGTTGTTTGGACAGATGACCTAATATCTCTGGATATTGAACTGGATTTCAACGACTTTATAGTCGCTCCTTTTCACGAAGAAGAATTGTTAGTGAGGTCAATTTTTTCGATGAGAAGATCAAAAACTATACCTATGGAAGATGAGCACATAATTAGAGGAGATCTCACAATCAACCCATCTAACTATGAAGTACTGATAAGTAACACCCGGATTAACCTAAGATTCAAAGAATATGAGCTCTTATTACTACTAGCTTCAAATCCAGGTAGAGTGTACGACCGAGCAACACTACTGAACCAGATATGGGGATATGACTATTTTGGCGGAACTAGAACAGTCGATGTGCACATCAGAAGACTAAGAAGCAAGATAGAAATCATTTCAGAAAACCCCTATATAGAAACTATTTGGAATGTAGGTTACAGGTTTCGATCTTCTGATTAGACTCGATTGCCGAATGCACCATTAAGTAATTTTGACCTCTCTCTTGCATCCTCAATATAATGCCATTGTAACTTTGACATTTCCCATTCATTTCACAGGCATAAAATTGGCCAAAAACACAAAAGCTCAGTCAAACAAAGAAATCCAGAACGATCAACTTTTGGATATGTACAGCGAGATGGTTCTTTGCAGAACTCTCGATGAGCGAATATGGATGTTAAATCGACAAGGAAAAGCTGCTATTGTAGCTTCCTCTCAAGGACATGAGGCAGGTCAGATTGGTTCCGTTGCAGCCCTTCGAAAAGGCTATGATCAATGTTACATATACTATCGAGACCTTGCTGTCTTGCTAACCTTAGGGCTAACTCCCGCCGAAATAATTAAAGGCTTTGTTGCAAAAGAGGGAGAACCACTAAGTGGAGCCAGACAATTCCCTACACACGGAGCACATCCAGAATATGGAGTTATTAATCTTTCCAATGTAATCGCAACCCACATACCTCAAGCTGTTGGGGCTGCATTAACTGCAAAAATGAAAAAAGAAGATCGAGTTATAGTGGCATATTTTGGTGATGGTGCTTCAAGTGCTGGCGACTGCCATGAAGCAATGAATTTTGCGGCTATACACAAACTTCCAATTATATTTTTTTGCGAAAACAATGGGTACGCCATATCCGTTCCGCTATCCAAACAGATGGCTGTGGATAGCGTGGCTTCAAGGGCTGAAGGGTATGGAATGCCCGGCATCGAAATAGATGGGTGCGATATTGTTACTGTCTATGAAACGACTGTTGAAGCCGTCTCGAGGGCGAGGGCAGGTTTGGGGCCTACATTGATAGAAGCAAACGTGGAACGTTATCTACCTCATACTAGTGACGACGACGATTCGATTTATCGATCGGCTGAAGAGATCGAAGAAGCAAAGAAAAGAGATCCTTTGCAGCTACTAAGTAAGCAGCTTTTTGAACTAAATATTTTGGACGAAAAAGAAGACAATGCAATCCGTGAAAATGCAAAAAATATAGTTAACATGGCGACGGAAGAAGCCGAAAATGCCCCTTATCCGGAAACAACCGATTTTCATAAACATGTTTATTCGGAGTAATTAGAAAAATGCCCGTTATAACGGTATTAGAAGCCATCAGAGATGCCATGCGTGAGGAAATGAGGAAAGATGAACGCGTGTTCGTTATGGGTGAAGACATTGGCGCTCGAGGCGGAGTTTTTCTAGCAACAGACGGATTTTTATCTGAATTTGGAGAAGAAAGAGTCATCGACACACCACTTGCTGAATCTTCCATAGCAGGAATCGCTTTGGGATCAGCAATGAGCGGTCTCCGACCAATAGCTGAAATAGAATTTGCTGATTTTATCTGGCCAACCATAAACCAGATTGTTGGTGAAGCCTCGAAAGTAAGATATGGAACAGAAGGTAAATTACAGGCCCCAATGGTGCTGAGAGCCCCCCAAGGTGGCGGGGTCAGGGGCGCCTTGTACCATTCTCAAAGCGTCGAAGCATTATTTGCTCATACTCCAGGTTTAAAGGTTGTAACCCCTTCGACTCCGTATGATGCCAAAGGCCTTTTAAAAGCTTCTATCAGAGACGATGATCCAGTCATATTTCTTGAACACAAAAGAACATACCGCCTAGTAAAAGGAATGGTGCCCGAGGAAGAATATACGATTCCTATAGGCAAGGCAGATATCAAACAATCAGGAGACGATCTAAGCATCATCACATATGGATTGATGGTACATCATTGTCTAGAGGCAGCTCAGTTGGCGGCATCAAAAAATATTAGTGTAGAAATTTTAGATCTTAGGACTGTAAGACCGCTAGATGTGGAAAGCATCATTGGCACGGTGGAAAAGACAGGAAAAGTACTTATAGTTTACGAAGATAATCAAGCACTTGGTATTGGATCCGAGGTGTCTGCCTTAATTTCGGAGCATGCTTTTGAATATCTGGATGCTCCGGTAGTGAGATTGGGCGGACCCGAGGTACCAGCGATGCCGTTTAGTCCACCTCTCGAAAATATGTTTATGATAGACACGGAAAAAATATCCACAGCAATAAATAAACTGGCAGAGTATTAGTAAAGATGAAGATAGAACTCCCACAAGTTGGCGAATCTGTCACTGAAGGCGTGATAGGCAGGTGGTTAAAAAACGTTGGCGACAAGGTGGAAAAATATGACCCTCTAGTCGAAGTAATAACCGATAAGGTAAATATGGAGCTTCCTTCACCTGTAGAGGGTGTTCTTAAGGAGATAATAGCTAATGAAGGGGATACAGTTCCAATGGGTGGACTGATCGCTGACATTGAGACCACAGAATCCGAAAACTCACCCATCAATTCAGATACAGACTCGAACCTTCCAGACGAAAATATTGGCACAACAGGAGTATTGATAAAAGATGCTGCACCTGTTGGCCCAACAGGATCGGGAGGCCCAATCAGTCAAGACAAACCTCAACCAAATCCATTAATAAAAGACCGGTCGAAAAGTAGGTATTCCCCTGCCGTTTTAAGACTGGCAGAAGAGAATAATGTTGACCTTAGGCAAGTGATAGGTACTGGAATAAACGGAAGAATCACACGGAAAGACGTCACGGCGTTCATTCAATCCAAATCCAATACACTAGAATCACAGACTATAGTCAAGGAAATAGCAGCATCCACACCAAGACAAGACCAAGAAAAAATTACCCTCAGCCCAGTCAGAAGAATGATAGCGGCCAACATGGTCAAAAGCGCTACATTAATCCCTCAAGCGTGGAGTGAAGTTGCCGTAGATGTCACAGGAATGGTACTCAGAAGAGAATCCATAAAAGAATCCTTTATGGCCAAAGAAGGTATCAACATCACCTATCTACCATTTGTGGTGAAGGCCGTTGCTGAATCTTTAAAGAAAAACCCTCTATTAAATTCTTCTTGGTCAGAAGAAGGAATCATTCTAAAGAAAAATATAAATATTGGGATAGCTGTTGCAGCCCCAGATGGACTGATGGTACCAGTTATCCATAACGCTGATCTGTTTAGTGTATCAGGCTTGGCAGGCGTTATGGAAAATCTAATTACGAAGGCCAAAAATGGCAAATTAGATTTGTCCGAAGTACAGAACGGCACATTTACTTTGAATAACACAGGAGCCTTGGGTTCAGTATCTTCAAGACCCTTGGTAAATCATCCCCAATCAGCGATTATGACTACAGAAGCCATTGTGAAACGTCCAATAATTGCAGCGGATGCTATAGCTATAAGATCAATGATGAATATATGCCTCTCTTTTGATCACAGGGTAATGGACGGTGCCGAAGCCAGTGCGTTCAGTATGTCAGTTAAAAATTTGTTGGAAAATATTGATTCAGAAACACGAATTTACTAGTCTGGGGCCACAATGCTGACTACATACCATGGCCTGGTCAACTATGACATAGGTCAAACCATTCAACAAGAAACTCATTCCTCTGTATCTGCTGGTGGAAAGGATGAGATATTAATTTTCCAACACCCCAATACTTATACCTTGGGCAGAATGGGTAAAGCCGAGGATATCTTGATAAATAATGAAGATATTAAACGCCTAGACATTGAGATACGAAACACTGATCGCGGTGGAGAAGTTACCTATCACGGGCCAGGACAATTAGTCGTCTATCCAATAGTGAAATTAGATCGCCTTAAACTTAATCCTTCTGAATACGTAAATGCCTTAAAAATGGCTATTGCTGGCTGCCTTTCCGATTACAACATTGTTGCCAATGAAAACGACATGCCGACGGGGGTATGGGTGGAAAACCGAAAAATAGCAGCGATAGGAGTTAGGGTTAGTAAAAAGACCACTTCTCACGGATTAGCCTTAAATGTAACTACAGACCTCTCCTATTTTGATCACATAGTCCCATGTGGAATACAAAATTGTGTGGTTACTTCGATTGAAAAAGAAACTAGCAATACCCCAATAATTGAAGAGATAGCCGAAAATATCGGCGGAAAATTAGGCAATGCTCTAGACAGTCCAGTCCCCTAGCAAATGATTCTTTTAGTCAGGATTCTGGCCGGTTACCAACCATATAACCCTTTCTGACATATTGGTTGTTCGGTCAGCAACTCTTTCAAGATCATGAGCCACCCAAATCAAATAAGTAGCTCTTTGTATGCTGCTAGGATCTGCCATCATAAAGGTCAATAGCTCTCTATATACCTGATTATAAAGTTCATCGACAACGTCATCATCTTCGCGAACCGAGGTGGCTAAATCTGTATCCCTATTTATAAATGCTTCGGTACTTCTTCTCAGCATATCTGTGGATATATCAGCCATTCTGGGAATATCAATTAGTGGTTTTAAAGGGGGAAGGTCGCCCATAGCCAGACTGATTTTACCTATACCTTCTGCATAGTCGCCGATCCTCTCAAGTTCGGTGGCCATCATCATCACGGAAATGATTACTCGCAAATCTCCTGCCATTGGTGCTTCCAGAGCTATCAATTCTATACACTTATTTTCAATATCCTGTTGCTTTTCATCTATGGCATCGTCGTCGTCGATAACTTGCTGGGAGGCAGCAATATTCCGATTACGAAGTGCATCAATCGATTTAAAAACTGATTTCTCCACCATACTTGACAACTGGATCAGATCATCTTGTACAACCTTTAGGTTATTTTCAAAATCTTCTCTCGGCATATATCACCCCCTCTAACTAAATCGACCAGTTATGTATTCTTCTGTCCTTTGATGGGTAGGATTAGTGAATATTTTCTGGGTATCATCCTGCTCTACAAGATATCCTGCTCTATCTTCTCCTACCATGAAAAAGGCCGTTTCATCAGAAACTCTAGCAGCTTGTTGCATATTATGAGTAACTATCACAATTGTGTAGGTCTTTTTCAACTCTCTAACTAGATCTTCAATGGCGAGCGTAGCAATAGGGTCCAAAGCGGAAGCTGGTTCGTCCATTAAAACCACTTCTGGTTCAACAGCAAGAGCGCGAGCAATACATAGTCTTTGCTGTTGTCCACCGGAGAGAGTGAAGGCACTATCATTGAGCCTATCTTTCACTTCATCCCATAAAGCAGCCTGTCTCAAAGATTTCTCTACAGCCTCATCCATATCGCCTGAATATCCATTTACCTTAAGTCCAAAGGCAATATTTTGATAAATTGACTTTGGAAAAGGATTTGGCTTTTGAAAAACCATTCCAATTCTGGAGCGTATTTCTGTTGCATCCACATCTGAATCGTATATGTTTCGGTTTTCAAACAAAACTTGACCTTGAACAGATGCTCCCATAATCAAATCGTTCATCCTATTCAGACACCGAAGATAGGTACTTTTACCGCACCCTGACGGACCAATTAAAGCTGTTACGCTTTCCCTTTTTATATCCATATTAACGTCTTTAACTGCCCAAAACTTTTCATAATAAACATTCAAACCTTTAACACTTAAAACAGTAGTCTCTGTCAATCTATTCCTCCGACCGGGATTGATATTTATTTCTCAAAACAACGGCTATCGCGTTCATGGTTAACAGCATGACAAGTAACACTATTATCCCAGCAGCAGCTAAAGACCTAAAATCGTCTTGAGGCCTCGCAACCCAGTTAAATATCTGTATTGGTAACACAGTGAAACGCTCAAAGGGATGCTTGGGTATGTAAGTTATATAGACAAGTGCTGTGATTGCTATAACTGGAGCGGCTTCACCAATAGCCCTAGACATAGCAAGAATTGTGCCAGTTAAAATTCCTGGAAATGCAGAAGGCAACACAACCCCTTTAATGACTTGCCATTTATCTGCTCCCATAGCATATGCACCCTGACGGTATGAATCTGGCACAGCACGGATGGATTCTCTAGAAGCAAGAATTACAATAGGGAGAACCAATAATGACAAAGTCAAAGCCCCCGCGATAAGAACCCTATCCAAGAACATCTCGGCACTCCCAAACCGATAAACAAAAATACTCATGCCTAAAAGACCATAAACTATAGACGGTACTCCTGCTAAATTAGAAACATTTATTTCAATAATCCTAGTAAGAAGGTTTTTAGGGGCGTATTCTTCCAAATATATAGCAGCACTTACCCCAATAGGCACAGTAAATAAAGCCGTCATGAACATCAGCCAAATGGTACCCATCAAAGCTGAAAATAAGCCTGCTTCTTCTGGCTTTCTAGACGGGTAATCTGTTATGAATTGCCAATTCAGCCAAGGAATACCTCTGTCTAGGACGTCAAAAATAAGAATTGCCAATCCAACAATTCCTACGCAGGTAGAAAGTAAAAATAAAATATAAACTGAAGCTCCAACCACTTTTCTAAGTTTACGGTTTGGGTTTATACCTGTCTTACTAAATTTCTCTTGACTCATTTTAGTATGCCTCCCGGAACCGTCTAACGATCCAGAATCCAAGCAAATTCATGGAAAGGGTCATGCAAAATAACAGCAACCCAACTGCAAATATTGTGTTGTACTCAAGAGAACCTACAGCTTGCTCACCCATACTAGTTTGGGCAATAAAAGCCGTCATCGTTTGAACACTTTCCAAAGGATTCAAGGTCATTTTCGGGGTTGCTCCAGCTGCAATAGTCACCAGCATTGTTTCGCCTATAGCTCTCGATAGAGCTATGATAAACGAAGCTATGATTCCTGAAAGCGCAGCTGGTACTACTACCCTTAAACTAACCTCGTATCTAGTTGCACCCAAGGCGTAGGCAGCCTCTCTCAAATTCCTCGGAACAGAAATCATGGCATCTTCACTAAGAGAAGAGACCATTGGAATGATCATAATTCCCATTACAAGTCCCGCACTCAATGCATTAAAGATTAACAAGTCAGACATAACATTTTGCAAAAGTGGGGTGACAAATGTAAGAGCAAAATACCCATAAACTACAGTTGGTATACCAGCGAGAATCTCCAGTATAGGTTTGATTATTCTCCTAACTTTCTCGGCGGCATATTCTGCCAAAAATATAGCTGTCATAAGACCAATAGGCAAAGCCACTAAAGCAGCAATGACAGTTACGATTAAAGTTCCAGATACAAGGGGTAAAATACCATATGAGCGAGGTTTCAGTATTGGGGTCCACCTAGTACCTGTGAGAAATTCCCATATACTTATTTCCTTGAAGAATCCGTACCCTTGGTATAGCAAGATTACGAGAATTCCCAATGTTGTCATTATTGATACCAACGCACATGACATAAATAGCCACTTAACAATAGATCCTTCAAGTTTTACCCAAAACTTTTTTCTAGAATCCACAAGTCCTGACAAATTGATTACCGTCCCATCTGGTAGAGTTTTCTAGCGAGTATTTTCAATAAAATTATCCAATATCAACTGACTGCAAATTTATATGTAAACCCACCAAGCAAAAGCTTCAACCCCAGAAGGCTTCTCCACTCCTGCCCAGTTTTATCAAAGAACCCCGACATAAAATTTTGCTATTTTTTTAACCTATCTCTGTTATCAGCATAAACAGTATCTTGAGATGCCACATATCCAACTTCGTTTGTAAGAGCCGGACCCTTATCCATATAGAAGTCGACAAAAGTCTTAACTTCTGGTCGTTGGTAACTCTTTTCGTTTACATAAATGAAAAGAGGTCGAGACAATGGTGAGTATTCACCTGAAGGTATGGTCTGAAGGTTCGGCTGAACACAACCAGAACCGCTGTCAACTGCCACAAGTTTTAGTTTGTCTTTATTTTCTTGATAGTACGCATAGCCAAAATATCCAAGTGATCCTTTGTCCCCTGCAATTCCTTGGACAAGTACATTATCATCAGCGCTAGCTGTGTAATCCGATCGAGAAGCTTGAACTTCATCGTTTACCTCTTCGGTGAAGTAGTCGAAGGTTCCGGAATCAGAGTCAGGGCCGTAAAGCCTCATCTTCTGATCTGGGAAACCGGCCCTCACCTGGCTCCAGTTATTTATCGTAGATTCCGGCATCCAGATTGCATTCAATTCTTCAACAGTTAAGCAATCTACGAAGTCATTGTCTAGGTTGACCAGTACGGAAAGTCCATCCGTACCAAGTCTCAATTCATCATAAGTAACGCCGTTCGCTTCCGCTTTGCTAGTCTCTTTAGGATTTCGAATTAGTCTGGATGCACCAGATATGTCCGTTTCCCCAACCGTCAATCTCTTGAACCCTCCCCCTGTACCTGAAACTCCCACATTTACCCTAACTTTGGGGTATAGTTTGTTAAATTCTTCTGCCACTGCTTCAGAAATCGGGTAGACAGTCGATGAACCATCTACCTCAATAGTGCCTGTCAATTCAGATGGAACCGATACTGCATCTGCTGTTTGTTCCTCTTGATCACTTCCACAGGCTACTAAAACCCAAAGCATGGCTACCGCAATAGCAACGGTTAAAACCGATACCTCTTTGGTATTGCTTCTCACCGAAAACATATCTCTACCTAAACCTCCGATCTTTCTAAATACTCTTTTCCCAATTCATTCTTTGCAATTCACATAAAAATAGTAAAAGGGGGTGATCAGAGTAGGTTTAACGAAAGATTAACGAGGATTTAAGGTGTAGTTATGAATTATTTGGACTGGTCTAATTTTTAATTTTTTCAATGTTAGCTGCCTTAAGTAGCGGCATAGTGAAATGAAAAGCGCTACCTTCTCCCTCGACACTTTCAGCGTACACTGCTCCACCGTGTGCCTGCACTATATGTTTTACGATGGACAAACCCAAACCAGTACCACCATCTCTACGTGCCTTATCAACCTTGTAAAAACGTTCAAACAAGTGAGGTAGATGTTTGGCTGCTATTCCAATACCTGTATCTAGGACAGAAACTTCGATAAATCCACCATTTGATCTGGCTTCCACAGTTATAGTTCCTCCGGAAGGAGTAAATTTGACTGAATTCTGGAGCAAATTTAGCAATATTTGAGTTACCTTTTGCTTATTACCAAGTATCTCCACATTTTCAAAAATTTTGGACAATATATCAGGACCATCTAACACCTGATTTGTGACCATTGAAATAGAATCATCAACTAAAGATCTCAATTCTACGGGTTCAAGTTCGATATCTTCTTGCCCACTTTCGAGCCTAGAGAGTTCCGATAAGTCGGATACCAAAGAAGTCATCCTATCAACATCTTTGTCAATTCTAGCGATGAAATCGTTGGCTGCTCTTTTGTCTTCTAGTGCTCCACTTTCAAGGCTTCCTACCATGGCTTTAACCGAAGCCAGAGGACTTCGAAGTTCATGGGATACATTACTTACAAATTCTTTCCGAGTGTTTTCCAACTGACGAATATTTGTCAAATCATGCACAGTTATCAACACACCAACACCGGAACCAGAACCTATGGGAGTAGCAGTTACACTTAAGTAGCGTCTCATCTCTGGTATTTCTATTTCGTCTTGTATAGATTCGCCCACCTCAACACAATCGGATGCCATTTGGATTATTTCAAAATCCCTTATTACATCTGCCAACCTTAAATCTAAATATTCCGAATTTTCCAAATTGAAAATTAGCTGCGCAGTTTTATTCAATAGAGTTATATTTCCATCTTCATCTGTAACAATTACTCCATCAGCCATAGTGTCCAAAAGAGCAGAAAGAGTATTTCTTTCAGATGAAAGAGTATGAACCGTTGCAGAAACCGTCTCAGCCATCTGGTTAAAGGCATTCGACAAATCTAAAGTTTCATCTCTTGAAATAGCAGGTACCCTATGATCCAAATATCCTTCCGAAATCAGCGAAATCCCCTCAATCAGCTTATTCATGGACCGAATAATTCTCATCCTCACAGCCATGATGGTAAGTAGAGATATAAAAGTGATCACTATTCCAGTGAGTACAACTGTCATCGCTAACTTTCCACTCTGTCCACCATCAATGCCGCTCGCTATATTGAAAACATATAAACTGGAAAAAATAATGACAACACTAACCAACAAAAGAAAAGAAACTATGATTTTCCATAACGGTAAGCTAGGAATTCTCAAAGCCATTCTCCCCACACAAATGCATTAACCGTCGAACCTGTAACCTACGCCTCTAATGGTGACCAATTTTTCAGGCCGGCTAGGATTGATTTCAATTTTTTCTCGAATCCACCTAACATGAACATCCACGGTTCTCACATCCCCAATATATCCATCATCCCAAAGCCTTTGCAGAATCTGATCTCTCGTAAACGCCCTACCTTTGTTCGATGCCAGCAAATAAAGTAAATCAAATTCCTTGGGTTTCATAGAAATCTCTTTCCCTGAAACTATCGCCATGTGGCTAGTCAAGTGAATTTCCAGTTCCCCAATCTTTAGGATTTCGAGATCATTTGCATGGGGGCTTAAGGCTGCTCTTCTGAGAGAATTCCTTACTCTAACTACTAACTCTCTCATACTGAAAGGTTTAGTTATATAGTCATCTGCACCGATCTCCAAACCCACAACCCTATCAATCTCTTCAGCCCTAGCTGAAATCATAAATACTGGCATTTCCAAATCTTTCCGGAGGATTCTGCAGACTTCAAACCCATCCATTTTGGGTAACATAACATCCAGCAACACCAGATCTGGTTTGATTTCTTGTGCCTTCTCTAACCCGTCTTCACCGTCAAGGGATGTGAATACATCATACCCTTCCTGAGTTAGTGTATATTTCACCGCCTCCAAAATATTTTCTTCATCTTCGATAATAAGAATCTTCTCACTGCTCACTACAAATCTCCTTGCTATTTGCGTGACCCTCCACATTAATTATTACCATTAAATGAAGAATTCGTAAGTCCCTAAATAAATTTACTGCAACCTTTCAGGCAAATTATAGTGAACCTTACTAGGTACCAGTTCTTATAAATAAATTGGCGGTTTCTACAACGATTACAATATTTTGACCATCGGTATAGTTAGTTCACTGGTTATATCAGTGAACCATTCAACTACTTCAGAGTGCAGAGGTATCCCGTTTATTTTTCTATCTTCTTCCTCTTCAGATTCTGAAAGACCTGGATACATAACTCTGTCATGACCTGGTGCAGGAGGAGTATCTTTCAAAGATTGCAACATGTTATCCATATTGTCTTTAAAAATTTCAACATCCGTGAAAGCTTCTATGTTGTAGGCACAAAAATAATGGCAGCTTGTCCCGCCAGTTCTACTGGTTTTCCCAGATCCGATAACCATAGCGCTAACAGCACCACTTAGTCCTGTAGCCAATATTTCAGACATGAGGGCAAATCCATAGCCTTTATGTGATCCTTGTTCTCTGGTGCCCCCCAAAGGTAGTTGATGAAACTCTCCTCTCTCTGGCATAGGCACCTCATCACCTATAGGAGCTCCATCTAAACCTGAAATCCAATTAGGTAATAAATTCGCTCCGACCCGGGCGGCAAGCCCGAGTTTATTACCTGCTATCGCAGATGTAGCGGCATCAAAAAGAAAAGGAGGATTATTTCTTGCGGGTGCTGCAATTGCAATTGGATTAGTACCAAGCCTAGGCTCTGCACCAAAAGTAGGTAAAACGCTCATTCCTCCAGCTGTCGCGGTCATCCCTATCATATCTTCCTTGGCAGCGAGCATAGCATGATGGCCAATCGCACCTGAGTGGCCTGCGTTATGCATAGTGACCACACCTATTCCAACGTTCTTCGCTTTATCGATGGCGATACGCATCGCCTTTGGACCCAATATAACAGCAAGACCGCTGTCTGCATCAATAGTTGCTGTGCCTTGCCTCTCCCGCTCGATCTTCCAATCCGGCCGAGGGTTTAGATCACCGGCGTTATACCTCTCTACATAGCTTCTAAGCATATTAGAAACCCCATGTGTTTCGACACCTCTAAGATCCGTTGATACAAGTACATCTGCACCTTCTTTGGCGTCTTCTGGCACTACGCCCATTTTCTCAAAAATTTGAGTTACGGTTTCCTTTAAAGACTCATGCTCTACTTTAACAATATCCTCTTTGGGAACTTTAAATCGATCCAACATGACTTTTTGATCTACCTCCATTTTTCTAGGATGAAATTAATTTTGAACTAATAATTCCTGTAACCTATCGATGACGATTTCTAATTCTGAGTCTGCAATGTTAAATGGATCGACAGCTAACTCCTCCGGGGTACCTAGGTTACTAAGGTATATGGAGGGCTTTGAAGCGATCATCTGTTCCCAAACTTGATCTCTAGACAGACCTTTCCTATCTGGGTCAAAAGTTATTACAGCAGTTGGTATTAAGTAATCATATGGATCCAACTTTGTCTCAATATTAATACCCGGAATCTCTATGAGAGCATCAATAACTTGATTACACATAGTCTGGTATCTTCTGTTTTCCTCTTCTTCGTCTTCATCAATAAATATTTCTAAGGCCTTAGACAAACCAATAATTTCCTCTTTTGCAACTTTCAGACCTCTGCCAATAAATTGATGCGGGCTGGCATTGGCATAGGCAGCCTCGATTAGATCCTCCCTCCCACACAGCACACCTGTTCCTTGGGGGCCCCTTATTCCTTTACCTCCGCTATAGATAACCATATCCGCCCCCTCTTTTATAAATCGTGTAATGTTAGCTCTAGGTGGTAGATAGGAAGCCGCGTCCACGATAACTGGTATTCCTTTGGAATGAGCTGTTTCACATACATATTCAAACGGCAAAGCTCTTCTAGTTATGAAAGGGGAAAATAAATATGCGACAGCAGCGGTGTTTTCAGTAAAGGCACCCTCTAGTTCCCACGGCTGACACCTACGCCCATCCCCAATTTCCACAAATTTAGCTCCCACGGAAAGATAACATTGGTCATATGGAAACCGATGGCTTCTATGTATGATAATTTCATTTTTCATGCCAGTCGTATCAGGAAGTTTTTTCATATTAATCGGATCGCTGCCTGCGACAACAGCTGCCGCTTGGAGAATTAGGCCTCCTGCAGCACCACTGGTTACCATACCGGCCTCCGCACCAGTAACGGCAGCTATTTGTTTGCCTACCGCGATGTTAAGCTCATCCATATTAACCATGGTATTTGAGGCTCGGTTCATAGCATCCATGACTTCTGGTCTAAGTCTGCTGCCGCCATATGCAGTCACTGTTCCAGTAGCCGATATTACAGGGCTTAGGCCCAAGGATTCTAATATGTCTTTGCCAGGGGAATACATTAAAACAACCTCACCAGATTCAATAACAACCGAATAACGCGGATTATACACGCCCTTAGTAAAGTTTAAGCAATAAACATGGCATCACCAAAACTATAGAATCTATATTGCTTATCCACAGCTTCTTTATAAGCCGATAAAATGTTCTCTCTTCCTGCTAGGGCGCTAGTTAACATAAGTAAAGTTGATTTCGGTAAATGAAAATTCGTGATTAAACTATCAACCACACGAAATTGATAACCGGGCTTAATAAAAATATCAGCCCATCCAGAACCTGGATTTAAAGTTGAAGATAGATTAATGGCAGAGGCATTTTCTAAAAGCCTAACCGCTGTGGTACCCACAGAGACGACTCTTCTACCTTCCCGTTTCGCAAGATTTATTCTATCGCTTACTTGAGCGGTAAGTTCCCAGTATTCTGAATGCATTTTGTGTTCTGAAGGATTCTCAGTTTTAAGAGATCTGAAAGAATCCCAGCCGACATGCAGGGTCACAAATTCCAAAGATACACCTTTCTCAGATATACAGTTAAGTAACTCCTTAGTAAAGTGAAGTCCTGCTGTGGGAGCGGCAATGCTACCTTCATTTTCAGCGTATACGGTTTGATATCGTTCTGATGGTGTTGCCGTCTCCCGAATATATGGCGGTAAAGGCAAAGACCCGAAATATTCAAAGTCCAATGTGGATTCGAATTCGATTTCCCTACTTCCATCTGAATATTGATCACGAACAATCCCCTCTGCTTGTTTATCGTCTGTACCATCTATGAGAAATCTCGCGCCTTCCCTCATCTTTCGCCCCGGTTTTACCAATGCTTTCCAGACTGTAGGACTAGTTTGAGTGAGTAGAAGTAATTCAATTTTGTTACCCGTATCCACCAAAGATCCATACATCCGAGCAGGTATAACCTTACTGTCATTGAATACCAAGACATCACCCTGATCTAAATATTCCACAATATCGTAAAATCGGCGATGTTCAATTTGACCGGTGTTACGATTCAAAACAAGGAGCCGTGAGTGATCTCGCGGTTCTGCCGGATATTGAGCAATTAAATCTTGTGGCAGGTTGTAATCAAAATCAGAAGTCTTCAAATTTACGGCCTAGAGAAATCTACTGTTTGGGTAATCAGTTCATTTTACAAGAGCAGGATGAATAAAGGATTAGAATAACCTTCCAATGTTGGTAGAATAGCTTAGTCACTTTTAATCAGTTTATAGAAGGGGTGTTAACAATGAGCCATTTTTATCCCGAAGACAAATGGACCCTTGCAAATGGTCTCAATATTCATTATTTAGACTGGGGCGGGGACAAAACCAAGAAGCCACTCATACTAATGCACGGGATCGGAGGCCATGCGCATCTCTTCGATCAGATGTCACCAGAATTTTCTGACAATTGGCATGTTGTAGCTTTGGACGCTCGTGGTTGCGGTGACACCGACTGGAGCCGAAATGGCTATTCAGTTCAAAACTTCGCTACCGATATAGTTGAATTTGCCAAAGTAACAGGACTATATCCATTTGATTATTACGGGCACTCTCAAGGTTCCAGGATAGGGATAGCCTTAGGAGCACACTATGGGGATTTTATTTCGCATCTGGCTTTAGGGGATTATGGCCCAATGCCAGACCCATCACCTGAAGGTAAAGCTACAGCCAATCAACGGCTGACAAAAGGAACTAAAGAGAAACCTAGGGGGTTTTTCACACCGGAACAAGCTTTCGAATGGCATAGGGAAGACGATTCTAATCTAACTGATGAACAAATATGGAAATTAGTAAAATACACTTACAGATCCAATTGGGATGGAATTCTAATACCAAAAACTGACCCTGAAATGAGGTGGCTCAATGGGCGTACAGCTCTCAAAGAAGGCGAATTCTTGTGGGACTGCGTACCAAAAATATCGTGTGAAACTATGATAATGAGAGGGAAGACCTCAACCGTGCTAGATCTTGACCAAGCGAACGAAATGGCTTTAAAAATACCGGAGAACAAGGGATTTGTTAAAGAGATAGATGGCGCAGGACATGGTCTTCACAGTGAAAATAGAGACGGCACAGTTAAGGCATTAAAAGAATTTTTCTCAGGTGAGAATAACTGAGTCTCCGGATATGTCTTTTATTAGCATAATTAATTTCCTCTATGAGGCCGTTACAGATTTTCTGTCCAAAAATTGCGTTTTATTAGCTGCGGCTATTTCTTTTTATGCCTTATTCTCAATGTTCCCTTTAGGGCTGGCTGTTATTTCCGTGATTGGCTTCATTATTGGTCCAGATAGTGACAGGACCAAACTAGCCACAGAGATGGCAGAAGTGTTACCGGTTTCGAGTGACTTAATTGGTTCCACTATGGAAGGTATCGTAAATGCTCGTACCATCACCGGTATTGTCAGTTTTTTAGGTCTGATATGGACTGCATCTGCGGCATTTGGAGCTATTAGGAAAGGGATAAACACTGCATGGGGAGTCACACGACCCAGACCTTTCCTTAGAGAAAGATTAATCGATATAGGATTAGTATTCGGGGCAGGAATATTAGTAATGCTAATCCTTTTCACAGCACCAATAATCACTGTTGTAGCCGATCTTGTTGAATATTTTGACCCTGATGGAGATTTCCAGATAGATTTTGTTCTTGAATTAATAGCGCGTTTAATTTCACCGATTTTAGCCTTTACCTCGATATTAATACTCTACGCTTGGATGCCAAATGTGAAAGTGAGAATGCAATATGTGGTACCAGGAGCCCTTATAGCTACCGCTGGGTTTATCGCAGGGCAATGGTGCTTTATATGGGTTGTAAGTACATTCTCTTTATACAATGCCGTATATGGATCAGTAGGAGCACTGCTGGCTTTACAAGCGTGGCTATATATATCAGCGATCATATTACTTTTCGGAGCTCAACTTACATCAATGTTCCATAAATATGGAGTAGGAGAAGAAGAAAAAAGTAAATTGGACAGAATGCTGCATGCTATGAAGAAAAGAGGTAACCGAATTGTCGGCTCAATCAAATTCTAGCCATATCAATAGGATCCTTGTAACGATCGCCATACTGCTGGTTATTGCTTGTTCTAGCAATGAAATTCAATCTGGTGTAGTTGACCAAAATCAGATCACACAAGAAACTTCTGTCAATGAATCCAAATTGAGTGAAAAGAATACCTATAACCAAAACTTGTTTTCTCTTGCTGATCTCGTAGAGGGAGTACAACTCTCAGTGGTATCAATATCAGTCGACATTATTTCGAGAGGCCGATTTTTTGATTTTACCGACGAGGGTTCTGGTACTGGAATGATCATTAGCAATGACGGGTACATAGTTACCAACTACCATGTCGTCCAGAATGCCTCAGATATAAAAGTCTCACTATCAGATGGTAGAAATTATTCAGCCGAAATAGTAGGTCTTGATGTGTTGACCGACCTAGCTGTAATAAAAATAAAGGCTACCGATCTTTCCACCATTAAATTCGGTCACTCTAATCTACTCAGAGCCGGAGACTGGGTATTTACAATAGGAAATGCCCTAGGTCTTAAGGGAGGGCCAAGTGTGACGTTTGGAATCGTGAGTGGGGTTGATCGAACAGTACAAACAGAGAGGGGCGACCTCTATGACATGATACAAACAGATGCCGCTATTAATCAGGGTAACAGCGGAGGTCCTCTAGTGAACGATAAGGGAGAAGTGATAGGAATAAATACGGCCGTTTATAGCGGAGCCCAAGGCATAGGATTTTCAGTATCTTCCACAGTTGCACAACCTGTGATCGATAGTCTAATACAAGACGGGAAAGTCACACGACCATTAATTGGGCTTAGAGGTATCAATGCAACCAATACAATCTCCAACAGATATGATTTAGGAGTTTCCGAAGGGGTTTTCGTCACCCATATATCATCAAACGGCCCAGCCGATAAGGGAAACTTAAAAGTCGGAGATGTTATTACGGCAATTGATGGTATCGCAACACCAACTATGTCCGAATTTTTACCCCTCCTTTGGAGTTACGATGTAGGAAATATGATCACAGTAACTTATATTTCTGAAAAATCCCCTTTCATTACCGAAGTCACCTTAGATGAACGCCCTTAATTATGGTCTTTTCCCCGAAATTATCGCAATCGAGCCGAAACCTTTTGTTTGCACAGTCACATTCATTAAACCGGCCTTTTCCAAATGATCCGTAAGTTGATCAAACGACATAAAAAATTCAACTGATTCTGGCAGATATTGATAAGCTTCGCTATCTCCTGCGAACAACCTTCCCATTTTCGGAGTAATCCATTTAAAGTAAGAAATAAATATGGCTGACGATAATTTACCTTTGGGTATAACGATCTCCAATATAGTAACTTTCCCACCTCGCCTCGTGACCCTCACAATATCAGCCAGTGCTTTCGGTATATCGGCAAAATTCCGCACCCCAAATCCAACAGTGACACCAGCAAAACTTTCATCTGAAAAAGGTAAAAAATGTGCGTCTCCAATAGCAACAATAAATTCGTTTTCAAGTCCTAATTTAAAGGACTTTTCCATCGCGACATCTAACATGTTTGGAGAAAAATCTAGACCGACAACTGTGTCGATGTTTGGATACCGAAGCAAATCAAAAGCAAAATCACCCGTGCCTGAAGCAATATCTAAAATATCACCAGAAATATCCGCTGCCGTTAATTTCGCCGCACTTCTTCTCCAAACATAGTGCATACCGCCAGTCATAAGGGTGTTTAAGAAATCATATCGCCGCGATATTCTCCCAAACATAGCTGCCACAAAAGCAGATCTATCGTTACCTTTAAGCTGAGCCAATTTGTGACTGGTCCCGCAAATTTTTTATAGTATATGGAAGCTCCTCTGTCAAATCACCAGCCAATAAACCTGAAGATCCAATTCGGGAGGAAAGTGTTTCAGCGGTCTTTCCATGGAGGTACACTCCTAGACAGGCTGCCTCCATCGGACTACACGATTGCCCTAGAAAACCTGTTATTAATCCTGCCAGTACATCTCCTGTGCCAGCGGAAGATAAAATGGGATTCGCGAAAGGGCTAATAATTGCAATTCCATCAGGATCAGCTATTACAGTATTAGCACCTTTCAATACCAGGATCGCTCCCCATTTTTCCGCGAATCTTTTTGCCACATTCGCACGATCAGATTGAATTTCTTCTACTGGTAGCTGGGTCAAACGTGACATTTCCTTTGGATGAGGTGTCAGTACTGAATTAGCAGGTATCTTATCCCACCAATTAGAGACTTTTGAGAGAATATTCAAACCATCCGCATCCACTATCAACTGGGGTAATTTAAGATCGGAGAGCATTAAATCCTCAACAATTTTACGCGATGTCGCCGAAGTCCCGAAACCACAACCGATCAATAAAACTTTGTACTCCTCAAGCTCATCACAAATTTGACGAGCCATATTCATAGTGGAGCTTGCATTAGCATTTTCTTCTTTTAACCTCAAAAAAGTTGCTTCGGTGAGCATACCAGCCATAGTGTTCACAAGACTATCGTATGTGGCTATAGTTATTAACCCGAGTCCAGCTTTTAAAGATGCAGAAGCCGCTAGTATCGGAGCGCCGATATATTTGTCTGACCCCCCCACTATCATCCCTTTGCCAAATGTACCCTTGTGAGCCGAAATGTGCCTTTCTGGCAGACTGGAAACGATGTCTCCGACAGATAATAGCGAAACCTTCGTTTCATTTTTCAGTTCCTTTGGTAGTCCAATTTCAAGAACTGATATCTCGCCGCAAAATTCGGAAGCGGGCTGAAAAACATGGCAAGGTTTAAGAAATCCTAGAGCAAAAGTTACGTCTGGCCTAATCGAAGAAGAATCAATTTCCAAGGTATCAGAACTAACACCGGTAGGCACATCTATTGCGAAAATTTTTGCTTTATGTAAATGAATTGATTGAAGATCTAATAGAAAAGTTTTCAAAGGATCTTGAACAGGCAAATCGGTCCCTATACCCAAAATACCATCCAAAATCACATGAGCATTTGATAGAAGAGATTCAACAGATGAAAAGCATATGCTCTCTTTCCTTTCGTTGAGATCTACAAGGAATAATCTTTCATTGATAGCTCCTTGAAGACTTATGTCAGGAGCGGCCCGTCTTTTTAGAAGAATCGCTGTAACAGAGGCTCCCCATCTAGATAAATGTCCACCAGCTATCAAACAATCTGACCCATTGTTACCTGATCCAACCAAGGCAACTATGTTAAGGCCTGTTAGTGGTCCTACACGTTTGGCTACAGCATCTGCTATGGAAAACCCGGCATTTTCCATCAATAGGTTTTTCGGTATGCCAAGTTTCTCAGATCTATCTTCTAGGTCACGCATTTGGTAAGAGGATACGATCTTCAAAGTCAGCTACTTTTAGGACCTAACCCATATGAGTTTAGCGACCGAGGTACTAAATACAAGTTCTTCTCCATCACACTTGAGGGTGACTATTCCTCTTGGCACAGAAGCGTCGACTATTTTTATGGGTTTGTCCGGAAGAAATCCCTTTTCAACAAAATATGCTAGTAAATCTTGATTGTCTTCCGGGACTCTATCTACAACATATTCATTATGAGGTCTACATTTATCCAAAGTAATGGCATTATTAGGGATTATATATGTACTACCAGGGATAGGATGCCCGAAAGGACAGGTTTCAGGATTTTCCAACAGATCAACAACTTTTTGTTCAAGATACGGAGACATCGTATGCTCCAGCCTGTGCGCTTCGATATGCGCAAATTCAAGATCGACCTTGAGAACATCCACTAATAATCTTTCTGCCAATCGATGCCTTCTCAAAATCACTTCAGCATATTGTCGACCGTCCTTGGTCAACACGATTTCTTTATCGGTGGAAATCCCAACAATTTTTTCCTTCGACAGGCGTCTAATCATAGCACTGACCGAAGGCAGTGAGGTACCCAACCCCTCACCTAGTGGCAAAGTTTTGAAATGCTCAGATAATTGCGCAACAGATACTTTTATTTGTTGTTCTTCAAGTCGAAGAATTGACAAAAGATAGTTCTCCATTGCCATAGATAGCCTAGAAGTATTAAACACAGCCGATGTTATGGCTCTTGAATTTGCCAATTACACACCTACTAAAATAACAAACTGAGAAATCCTTACCAAAAATTAACGTTTGGTATATTGTTTGGCTTTCCTAGCACCTTTAAGACCAGGTTTCTTTCGCTCTTTTACTCGAGAGTCTCTGGTTAGCAATCCAGCCTTTTTAAGTTCACCTCTATATTTGCCATTATCAACCTCAGCTAGAGCTCTTGATATGCCATGTCTTATAGCTCCAGCACGCCCACTCACTCCGCCACCTTTTACCTTGGCAACAACTCTGAATTGTCCCTGCGTGTTGGTTACAGTAAAAGGTTCATTTATGATCTGCTGCCATGTACTGAAAGGAAAAGCTTCTTCGATTAATTTGTCTTCCACCACGATAGGACCTGCGTCCTGATACAACCGAATCTGAGCTACGGAAGTTTTCCTTCTACCAACTGCGTATGTGTATTGTTGTTCAATCAATGTTTTCTCCTATCGGATATATCCTAATGTCCTATTACTTGACCACTTCATTGATTTGCGCCTTATGGGGATGATCACTACCAGCATAGACTTTAAGTCTACCTAACATTCTTCGCCCAGGAACATTTTTGGGCAGCATTCCTTTTACCGACTGCTTGATCACCCGATCGGGATGCTTATCCAACATTTGCTGTAGGCTAGTCTCTTTTAAGCCTCCATGGTATCCACTGTGTCGATAATATTTCTTTTGTTCTATTTTTTTTCCAGTAACATGGATTTTTTCTGCGTTTACCACGACAACATAATCGCCAGTATTCAGATAAGGTACATACCCAGGTTTATGTTTACCCTGTAGCAGAACCGCAATTTCCGAACTTATTCTACCTAAGGTCTTTCCATCTGCGTCTACCACGTGCCAATCCGGCCGTAGTTCACTTTTGCTAGGCTGTTCCATTTTTTGTTTGATTGCCATATCTATTTACCTCAATTTACAGGAGCTAAATCTAATTCCTTCTCATAAATTATCTTTTCCAAGCATAACCCTCTTGCAGGTATTGAATTGCTTCTGGCTTTCCCCTCGCCAATGAGCAAATCTTGTATGTCCTTTAAAATTAACCTCTCTCTACCCAAATCGACCAATGCTCCTACCATTCTTCTCACCTGGTGAGGTAAAAAAGCATTACCTTCTACTTCATAAACAAGCGTTTCATTTTTACAGTCCCATGTGGATCTGAAAATTGTCCTAATTGTACTTTTATTTTTTTCAACCTTACCCGCAAATTTACTAAAGTCATGGGTGCCAAGAAACAACTTAGCACCTTCCTTCATAATTTCCCTATTAAGCCTCCCGGAGACTCTATGGGTATATAAACGATTTAAAGGGGAATGGAAACTCGAATTAATAATAGAATATCTATATATTCGCGATTTGGCTTCTCTTCTAGGATCGAAATCCTCACGCACCCTTACGACTTTTTTCACAACGATGTCTTCTGGCAAATAATAATTTATTCCTCTAGCCATCTGACCTATTTCGACATCAGATTCTGTGTCAAATATTGCGATTTGGTTTCTGGCATGTACCCCCGCATCAGTTCTCCCCGCTGCAGCGATTCTTGTCTTTATACCAGTAAGCCTTGCTATTGAGTTTTCTATTTCCTCCTGAATACTATTCGCATT
>CAYMZR010000027.1:0-22746 GCA_964394975.1 uncultured Dehalococcoidia bacterium
CGGTTGAAGAAGCCAAATTTTTGCTTAAATGTGCAAATGACTTTCCATGGATAAAGGGTGTAGTTGGTTGGGTCGATTTACAGGATGAGAGCGTGGGAGATACCCTGGACGAATTGATGCGACTTGGCCCTCTTGTGGGAATAAGGCATCAGGTAGAGGAAGAAGTTGATCGGGAATGGTTGCTTAAAAAGCGAACTTTGGCCGGTTTGAAAGCAGTATCAGATAGGGATCTTTCGTACGACTTATTGGTTAGACCGATTCATTTGAGTCAAATTCCTCCTGTTTGTGATGAATTACCTGATTTGAGGATGGTTGTGGATCATATTGCCAAACCAAATATTATAGATCGGGAATTTCAACCTTGGAGTGATGCGATATACAAGTTACAGTCTTACAAGAATCTTTGTTGTAAGGTGTCTGGGATGGTAACTGAGGCAGATCACAATAATTGGAAGGCGCAGGATTTTCGTCCATATGTCCAAACGGCCAGAGAAGTATTTGGAATTAATAGATTAATGTGGGGTAGTGATTGGCCGGTTTGTCTGCTCGCCGCTAACTATCAAGAAGTAATGGACGCGGCCCTTTTTTCAATAGGGGAAATGTCTTCCGAAGAAAAGAATAGATTTATGTTTGGAACTGCCGCCGAATTTTATAGATTGAGGTTGTAAGGTGAAGATAAAGCGGGTATTGAACTAGTAGATTTTTCCATCTACGGATGCGGTACTTATTCATAAGTTCCACCTAGGTTGAAAAATTTATTTACCCCAATTCCCACTACTCTTTCTGATAGCAATACTGTCCATTACTGGCACAACTTCCACATCTCCAGCGTACATTTGAGGTCTCAAGATACTAGTTACTGCCTGGATGTCTTCAGCTTCGATAATCCCAAATATGGTATGGGAAACGTTATATCCATATACTCCCAAAACTTTGACGTCATCATTCCCTTCCATTCATCTTTGGAACTCTACTGCGGCCGGACCATTTGGGCCGCCATCTTTGCCTGGGCAAGTCTCGTGGTTGTGTTTTGCGGTGACATGGAAAAGCATAGTAAAACTCCTTTAGGCTTTTATTTATTGGTCTATCCCATTAGATATAAAGGTAAAATTAGATAATATGATATTAATTGTCAATGAATGGGTATAAAACCATTTCTAGTTAGAGAGAACCATATTTGCAAGCACACTCAAAATAATTATTCCTCTAAATCGGTACATATATACCCATTAGGATACTGAGGATTACACTTTAATTTGTAGTAATTTACTCTCAGTTATATCTTCTTATTTTGGGATTCATAGAGGACAATACATAAAGAGACATAAAAATTTCACCTGCTCATCGGAATAGGATATAACATGCCAGAAATAGTCATTTCAACTGAAAACCTCCACAAATTTTATGGGTCTAGAGACCAAAAAGTTCATGCATTAAGAGGGTTGGATATATCAATAGAGGAGGGAGAGGTAGTTGGAATCATGGGACCTAGCGGATGTGGTAAAACGACTCTTCTCAACTGTTTGTCCGGGTTGGATTCCTTTGACGATGGAAACATATTAATACAGGGCGGCACCTTAAGTGATTTAAATGATGATCAATTGAGCGAATTAAGAGCAAAGAAAATGGGGTTTGTTTTCCAAACCTATAATTTATTACCTGTTCTAACCGCGGTAGAAAATGTTGAATTGCCTCTACTTGTTTCAGGATTTTCTGGTAAAGATGCGAGATCTAAGGCTTTGGAAAAATTGGCAGAAGTTGAGTTGGAAGATTGGCAGCATCATCTGCCAGGTGAATTGTCTGGTGGCCAAACACAGAGAGTTACTTTAGCTCGGGCCCTGGTAAACGACCCGGCTATCGTTTGGGCGGACGAACCCACAGGTAATTTAGATAGTGAAAATGAGCGGCTAATTATGGATCTGCTCATGGAGCTAAACAAAGAAAATAATCAAACTTTTGTGATTGTTACTCACTCTGATTACGTGGGTGGGAGGACAGACAGGATTATCCAAATGAAAGACGGGGAAGTGGTGTAACCGATGGAAAAAGTTTTTGGATTGCCTACCACAGAATTAGCGCTGGGTATGACGGTCTTTATGGGCGTAATTTTTCTTATTATAGGAATAGGTGCAGCCAGAAGATTTATATTGGTAAAAATGGGAAGTCGCAACATACCAAGAAGGAAGGGTCAGAGTGCCTTGATCGTAATTGGGTTAATGCTCAGTTCAGCCATAATTGCAACGTCTTTAGGGATCGGAGATACAGTTCGATATTCAGTTAGGTCTGTAGCCTTAGATTTTCTTGGTCCAACAGATGAAATTATCAAAGGCCCAGGCAGACAACTTGTAGGAGAGGAATATTTTGATTTTGCACAGTTTCAAAATATCGAACAAGTAACTCAGGACAATGAAAATATAGAGTCCCTCTTGCCGCTAATAGAAATCAATTTACCGGCTTCAAATGACGTTCTCCAATTGGCTGAAAGCAATATGAGAGTGCGAGGAGTGCATGGCGAATATTCCGATAATTACGATGAATTGCAAAATTTGTCAGGTCAAACTGTAGTTATTAATTCACTGTTAATGAATGAAATCTATATAAATTCCGATGCAAGTGAAACCTTAAAGTTAGAGACAGGAGATAGAATTAGTGTCTATACCCAGTCAGGTAAATTTGAGTTTACGGTTCGCGATATTCTTAAGAATGGCGGACTGGCTGGTGGTGGCAGAAACCCGTACATATTGTTTAGTCTTAATGAATTACAAGAATTGCTTGGTAAACAAGGGCAGATAACCAACGTCTATGTATCAAATACTGGGAAGGGAGAGGATTCGCTTAAGCTTTCCGAGGATGTTACAAAATTTCTAAGATCGGAACTGACGAATACCGAAGTCGCAACAAATATGTTTGGAATACTTCAAAATAATGGTATTTCTGACATACTCCTAGAAGAATCTGATTCCATTAAGCAAACAGACAAAGAAACCTCCAAAATGCTTAGGAAATTATCGGGTTATTTAGCCTCCAATGACTTTGGGGATGACTTTATAAAAGAAATAAGTGATTATCAGAACCAATTGATCATTCTTGGCATATTGGACAAATCGGGACTCCAGGAAGATGCTGGCAAAATATCAGCACTTTCATCAACCTTGACTGTATTGAGAGTCGATGACGAAAAGAGTGACAGTGTTAGATTGGCAGAGACTGTAGCAACCGGAGTAACTACAATTTTTTCTATTTTCGGATCGTTCTCTATTATGGTGGGAATACTGCTAATTTTTCTGGTATTTGTGTTACTCGCTGCAGCAAGATCCACCGAGTTGGGGATGGCTAGAGCAGTAGGCTTGAAACGTAGAGATTTAGTTCAGTTGTTTACATATGAAGGCACTATTTATGCTTTCCTGGCAGCAATAGTGGGAACCTTTGTTGGGGTGGGGTTAAGTTTCGGGCTCGTATTTATTCTTCAGGATCTGATTGATACTGACGATTTTGTAATCACACCATACTATTCGGTTGTCTCTCTTTTGATATCTTTTTCAAGCGGTTTGATACTAACTTTCATAACGGTGGTCTTCTCCGCATATAGAGCCAGCAATTTGAACATCGTTGTTGCAATCCGGGGACTAAAAGACGAATTCGTTAAAAAAGCGCCAGACCCTTTGAGTAAAAAGGCCAAAGATTTTGTCTGGAATTTAATATTTCCTGTAAAACAATTGGTGTGGATAGTCAAGGGAAACGGAGGTAGGGCGAGAAATTTCGCCCTTTTGGTTGTATTTCCAGTGGTGTGGCCGATAAATATTCTGATTTCACTATTCAATTTGTCTGGAAAACATAATTATCTCGTTCCCGGGATATTCTCATTGCTACTATTGGTTTCCGGGATATCAGCAGAGACCGGAGCCAGTCTTTCGATGGGGCTAATTGGGTTTGCTTTAACCATAGGGCTATTTGTTAGATACCTATGCTCTAAATTTATAAATGATACAGAGACCGGTAATCAAATCGCAGGTACTTTGGAAGGTGGTTTGGTTCTTCTTTCTAATTCGCTACCATTTGATTTTTTCAACAGGTGGCTACCAGATTTGTCAGAACCAGGACCATGGTTCTGGCCGGTTGGAGGAGCTATTTCAACTGCTGCCGCGGTTTGGCTACTTATGTCGAATACGCGAATATTGATAGCGATTCTAAATTTAATCTTGTCTAGGTTCTCTGGATTGAAAGCTGTAACCAAGACGGCCATAAGTTATCCCATGGCAGCCAAATTTAGGACAGGGCTCACGGTAGCTATGTTTGGATTGATCATATTTACACTCATGATTTTCTCTGTTCTTAATGGAATCCAAGATGTGACAACCGAACAGCCACAAAGAGTAACTGGAGGCTACGATATTAAGGCAACTATTACACCGGACCTTCCAATCACAGGAGATGTAAGAAACTCTTTGGATATGTCAGATTTTGAGGTCGTCTCTGGTGCATCTAATGTTCGTGTAGAGGTCAGGGAATCTGAAGGAGAAAACAATACATATAAGGGTGCCCGGCTTGTATCGTTAGAGAATGAATTTTTTGACTCTACTTTGTGGGAAATGGCCCATTTTGATCCAGCCTATGGGGCCACAAACCGAGAGATATGGCAAGCTTTGATGAATGATGAAACCCTGGTAGTTGCTAATGCGACGATAATTCCAACGGGGGACCCTTTCGGACCTCCTGACAGGAGTTTTAAGACTTCATTTATTGAGTCCGGGGATCTAAAACCAATGGATTCTTTTGACATAGAAATGAAAAAAAGAAGGAGCTCAACCGACCCTACGCAACTAACGGTTATAGGCGTGATTGAACGGCTGGCTTCAGGAACAGGATTTGGAGCTAGTCCCGCCACTTTTTATTCGCCCATTGCCTTGGGTCCTAAAATCGCACGAGAAGATGTTCCCTTAGGCACATTTTATTTTTCACTTAAGGAAAAAAGTGATGCCTCAAATTACGCTCAAAAATTAGAAAAAATCTTTCTGGCAAATGGTATGAACGCAGTTAGTCTTTTAGATCAGCTGGAGGAGGAAAGAGCGACCAGTAACGCATTCAATAAACTTTTCCAAGGTTTTAGTGGTTTGGGACTAGTTGTGGGTGTGGCTGCCATTGGTGTTCTATCGGTGAGAGCAGTGGTGGAGCGAAGGCAATCTATAGGAGTACTTCGTGCCATAGGATTTAGATCAAGTATGATTCGAACCCAATTTTTGATTGAATCCTCATTCATAACTCTGTTGGGTATATTTGTTGGAATATGCCTTGGAATACTTCAGTCATGGTTGATTTTCCTGGAAATTTCAAAAGAGCTAGAAGGTGCTAAGTTTAGTGTTCCTATTGGGGAAGTTGGTATACTGATTGGTATCACTATCATAGCCTCAATTTTAGCTAGTGTTATACCTGCAAATGAGGCCAGCAAAACCTATCCCGCTGAAGCATTGCGATACGAATAAAACGTTCACTATTGAAATTCAGAAATTAATTTTCTTTGGGATTGAGTTGGATTGAAAATTTGAGTGGGAATTTGCCTTAGCTTCTCGCCAATAAGCCATCTCGCCACCGCGTCTGTAGTTAATGATAGAATCATCTTTATCCTATCTAATAGGGGATGTGAATTAGATCAAATCAATTCTAGGGATAGAGGGAAACTTAACAGCAAAAGGAGATAAAAATGAACCCAATGAGAGATCGATTAAAAGCGGGTAAGACAGTTGTTGGTACTGCCGGGTCTGTTTTCGAAGATAACATGGTTATGTTGGCTGATTCAGGATTGGATTTCATACTTTTTGATACCCAGCATTCACCAGTTGAACCAAAGGAGTATAAGAGATCCTTTGATGCTATCAAAGGAAAACCTGTCACTCCGATAATGAGGGTTAGCGCTAATAGGGCTGAGTTGATTTGTTATGCTTTGGATCTTGGTGCCAGAGGGATAGTTGTACCCATGGTCAACACAAAAGAAGAAGCAGCGGCAATGGTGAGGGCATGTCAATATTCACCCCTCGGAGATCGCAGTAATGCTGGCGTGCGTGGTGAATGGGGAGATTTCGGTGAATCCAACTATAGGGAATATTTGGATACGGTAAATGAAGAACTGATGATCATACCTATGATCGAGACTCAGCAGGCGATTGACAACATAGATGAAATTCTCAGCGTTCCTGGAATAGACGTTCTGTTAGTAGGACCGTCTGATTTATCAATTGAACTTAACGTTCCTTTAGATTACCCAAGTGATACTTATCAGGCGGGATTAGACAAGATTGCGGAAGCCTGTAAGAGACACGGGGTTGTCCCTGGTATGTACTTCATCCCTCCCACAATGGACCCAAATTTTTATGTAGAAAAAGGATTCAAATTTTTCACAATGCCCTGGGCTAGATGGGCCCTACAAGGTATAGAAAATGGACTTGGTGCTATAAACAGAGATTAAGACGACATCTTTTTATAGATAGTTAGTTAAAAGCAAAGTTGCTGCTGGATAGTGTAATCTCCAGCAGCAGCTTTTTTGTTTGAAGCACGAAGAAAAAAAACAAATGGTGACAGAGTGTCGTGACCTAGTCAGATTTCCTAGGAGGTAAGATACATTGCAAAGCAAAAAGAACTTGGTTTTCATTTGTTCGGATCAGCAAAGGACCGACACGATGAACTGCTATGGAAATGACTGGGTCAAGGTTCCGAATCTTAATGCTTTGGCTGGCCAATCTTTCGTTTTTGAAAACGCTTATGTGACCCAGGCAGTTTGTACGCCTGCTAGGGCTACGATGATGACTGGACTTTATCCGCATTCGGCTGGTGTGATTCGAAATCACACACCTGGCCGCTCGGGTAGTGAGTTATCCCCGGATACCAAATGTATTTCTGAAATGGTGTCTGACGATTACGTGAAGGCATATTTTGGAAAATGGCATTTAGGGGATGATTTAAATCGACAGCACGGATTTGATTATTGGATAAGTGTCGAAGATGCACGGGACGAATTGCATAAGCCAATTAGCGTGAAGGAGGAGGATAAGCTCCGTAAATCCGATTACTTTCAGTATCTGGAAAATTTAGAGTATGAACCTGATGGCTTTTATGAAGGTCATACATCTTATACACCTGACCAGAGGTCAGAACTTCCTGTAGAACATTCCATGTCCCATTTCTTAGGTAATGAGGCCTACCAGTTTTTGCAGAATCATTCAGGAAGCAATCGGCCTTTCATACTTTATGTGATGATGTATGAGCCGCATCCACCGTATAACGGCCCATACAATGAATTGTATGATCCATCATCAATCCCTGACGGTGAAGTTTTTCTAGAAAAACCTGATGAAACGTGTTCTCTGTTTAATCGAGCTAGGTCTGATTACTACCTGGCAGGAAGTGAGCATGACTTAAATACGAAGGATGATTGGAGAGAGTTGAAAGCCAGGTATTACGGGAATGTCACATTATTGGATGAAGGGGTCGGAAAGATATTCAAAGGGTTGAAAGATTTTGGATTTGAAAACGATACTGCCGTAGTTTTTACAAGTGACCATGGAGATAGCCTAGGGGATCGAGGTATGTTAAATAAGAGGTCGTTTTATGAAGAAGTTTCCAGGGTCCCCATGCTCATAAAAGTTCCTTGGATAAACAGAAATCAGGTAAAGGTGGGTGGAAATTTTGGTCATGTAGATATACTGCCTACCATTTTGGACATTTTGGGAATCGAAATTCCGGATCATTTGGAAGGTAATAGTGTTTTGCAGGATCTAGCGACAGGGTCTGAGCTACGACCCAGAGATGTGTTTATGCAGTGGCATGGGGGACTGCCTACTGTTAATTTGGGAGATGATACAGTGAACTTGATGTCCCAAATTGAATGGAGATCTGTTGTTAGTGGAGATAGATGGAAACTCAATCTCAGCAGAGGAGATCAGTGCGAGCTTTTTGATTTAAATTCAGATCCATATGAAAAGGTTAACTTGTTTAACTGTAAGGAACACAAAGACCGCATCAGAGAAATGACCGCTCGAATTCGAGGATGGCAAATAAGTACTGAAGATACTCTCGTTTTACCTTCCGTTTGATTTAAGGATTTTTTAGAAGAGGATATTAACCTTGAGAATAGGACTTTTTATAGGTGGTGCTGGCTCAGCAGGTACCCTTCAGGATCAAATTGTTCAGGTTGTGGAAGCTGAGAGAGCTGGTTTCGATAGCCTATGGGCCGCTCATATAATGGACGTCGATGTCATGACCATGCTCAGCATGGCAGCTGAGCAGACGACCCGCATCGAAATAGGCACGGCCGTAACACCTACATTTTTGAGGCATCCGATAGCCATGGCACAGCAGGCACTGACTTTACAAAACGTAGCGAACGGAAGGTTCACCCTTGGTATTGGTGTGAATCACAAACCTGTTGTTGAAAATCGGCTTGGAATGAAATTTCATCGACCGTGGAGACATATGTTTGAATACCTCAATATAGTCCACTCCTTGATTAGAGAAGGGAAAGTAGATTATGAAGGGGAAATATTCACGGCCAACACGCAGCTTACTATGTCATCACTTCCTGAAATTCCTGTTCTGTTGGCTGCACTAGGTCCACGTATGCTCAAGACTGCCGGAGAGTTTGGGGATGGAACGATAACTTGGATGACTGGGACAGAAACCCTTAGACGGTACGTTGTTCCCACAATTAACGAGGCAGCACATGAGGTAGGAAGGAGCAAGCCGAGAGTGGTCGCGGCTGTTCCTTTATCAATCACAGATGATCCTGATTCAGCCTTTGAACAGGCTGACAAGTATTTTGGCAGGTATGGGCAATTGCCAAGTTACAGGGCGATGCTCGAGAGAGAAGGTGTGGAAAGCTCCGCAGAAATGGCACTTATTGGTAATGAAAAAGAAGTCGAGACTATGTTGAAAGACTATTCTGATGCAGGAGCCACTGATATTGCGGTGCAAATATTTCCTACCGGACAAGAGGCTGATTCTTCCTTGAAGAGAAGTATGGCATTTTTGAGTGGTCTGGTAGGAAAAATTTAAACAAACTTAATTTATAGATGCATTTGTCGCCGTGCCCTCAACCGGAATTAGGTGTAAACACTCTATTCAAAAAACTATTTTGGCGATAAAATTCCGGCAGGGTGTCGATGTTTTCAATTAATGCATATGCGTGGTGTCAAAATTTCATGAATAGTCAACCTAAAATAGCAGCCAGGGCATTAATGTTTCTGGCCACCTCAATTTCCCTCTTTGCTTTAATGGCCTGTGATACGGCTATTGGTAGGGCCATTGGTGGTGATGGTGATGGTGGTGAAATTGAAGTTCCGGATACCCCAGAGGTCGGGGTCGTTTACACAGTGTCTGGAGAGCTCGATTCTCCAGCACCTGATGAAGACGAATGGACATTCGAAAACCCACAGGCCAGCATCGTCCAGATACGGATGGTAAGCGCACCTGGTTCCGCCGGAATAGACACCTATCTCGTGCTTAATGGGCCCAACGGGCAGCAAGTGGCCATGAACGATGACTTTGAGGGTCTCCACGCAGGAATGAATGTTCCGCTTGCGGATTCGGGGCAATACACGATTGTTGCAAAGGGGTACGGCAATACAACAGGATTATATGAATTGAGACTGGAATTCGCCAGTATTGGTGGCTCTGTGGTAGAGGAAGGCGGAGGCACTATATCTGACATGGATCCAGAGGGACAAAGCACTTCATATGGTGAAATTCAATTTGCCAATCAAGAGGATGTGTGGGAAATCTCGGCACTGTCAGGAGACAACCTTTTAATTATTTTAGATGGAATTACTTACTTGGACCCCACGCTAACCCTTCTTGACCCAAATGGGAATCAAGTTGCCTATAACGATGATTACGTGGGACGAGATTCCCAGGTTTCATATACGGTCGAAAATGATGGGGTTTATTTGGCTGTCGCAAGAGGTTACGGTGGCCATTCTGTTGGTGATTATTACATTACTATTACGGGTAACTCTGACAGAGAAGCTTTAGATGGAATTACTGAAAATCTTGAAAGAGCAGAGGCCGATCTCGCAGCAGCAAACGAGCTAGTGGTGGAGGCGAACGAGATGGCGGCGGCGGCGGTTGTTACAGAGCTTGTTGAGGATGCCGAAGTTGCTGAAGCACAGGCGGTGGCCGAATTAGTCGAAGCTGAGCAGGCTGCGTTTGCAGCAGAGGAAGCTGAGAGGAATTCTGCCCAGGCAGATGTGGCATTAAATAGTGCCGAACAAGCAGAAGCAGAAGCGGAAGAAGTACTAGAAGAATTAAATGAAGCATCTGACCAGCTAGATGAAATGGTTGTTCAAGATATAGCTCAGTTGGATGAGATTGCCGCTGAAGCTGATGCTGCCGCTGAAGCAAACAGAATAGCTGAGGAACAGGCTGCAGAGGCAGAAGCTGAATTAGTTCGACTTAGAGAAGCAGAAGCTGAATCAGTGAGAATAGCAGCTGCTGCAGAGGCACAAGCACAGGCTGAACGTGAAGAAGCCGTGGCAGAAGCCGCAGCAGAAGCCGCCCGATTGGAGGAAGCTCGAACTCTCGAAAGGATACAGAGAAATGCAGAAGAGGCAGCTAGAATAGAGGCTGAAGCTGACGCAGCTAGAAGAGAATTGGCGGCACGTGAAATGGCAGCTGTACAGGCAGAGTTAGCTGCCCTTGCTGCTAGTATCGCTGAACAACAAGCTGAAGAAGAACTTGCAGAACAAGCCCGAGAGGCTGCGGAGGCCGAGGTTGTGGCGGCTGCAGCTGCAGAGGCGGCCCGAAGCGCGGCTGGAGACTCGGCATTAACGACAATAATAGAGGGCGGATATGTTGATGTTTCGAACCCTCAGTATGGAAGTGCATCTGTAGTGGGTGGGGAAATCTATTACATCCATGATGGCTCTTCGAACCCGGTGGATACCTTTACGGCTACTGTGCGTGGTACCGATGGCCAGCTTTTCGAAGTAGCGATGTCGGTAGAACTGACTTACGTAAGACCGAATAATGCCCCTGTCGCTGTAGACGATATTTTCACCATACAATCAGGTGTAAGCCCGGATAGCTTTGACCACCAAGTATTAGACGTCTTAGGTAATGACATGGATGCAGATGGAGATAATCTCACAATAACCCATATTAATGGGATACCGGCAGAAGAGGGACGTGCTAGCGGTGATTCATGGGGTGCCTTTGAGTATACAGATTTACGTATAGCTATTTTGCCAGCTCCTGATACTCCAGATTTAAATGGAATATACGTCGGTTCGACTCATCCGTCCAATTACAGCGGTCAGGAGGCTTTCACTTACACAGTATCTGACGGTAACGGCCTTTCCTCTGTAGGCACGGTAGTTGTGAATCTCACAACGGATTACGAGCCTCCGGTTGCTTCGGATCAGAGTATCCAGATTCAGCAATCAGCTACTTCCGAATATGACTTTCACTTGGGACCATCTACCAGGATTCAATCAGCAACCCAAGGAGTTCATGGCATCGTTGACATTTCGGGTGGTCACTCAATCACATATGAACATAACGGAGATGGGGCGGATAGTGATTCATTTAGATACACAGTTGTCGATGAGTTTGGTGCTACCAGTTCAGGAACAGTAAATGTATCAGTGATAATACCTAACCGAAATCCCACTCCTCCCAATGTATCCGCAATTGTCAATGAAGGTGAAGCGGTTCATATTCCTATCATTGGTCCCCTATCTGGGTTCACACCAGATCAGTTGGACCCTGAAGCAGATCCAGTGATTCCAGCAGCGGATAATTCTAGTTTTCACGGTGATACAAGAGCAACTCACCCGTCCAACGGCACATACACTTTTTCAAACATCATTGATGGAGAAACTGGTAATATCGCCGAGTCTTTTTTGGTGTACACCCACGATGGTTCTGAGACATCACAAGACCAATTTAATTATGAGTTGCGGCAGGAACATGGAGGAACCGGCTGGGGATGGGTCACCATAACAGTGGCTCCTGTAAACGATGCACCGTTCGCCGCGAATTACGAATTGAATGTTGCGCAAGGAGGATCAGTTGATCTCAATGTTGTTAATGCTATGACTGATCCTGACGGGCCCGATCTTAGTGTTGCGATATCGGGAGAACCCGCGCAGGGCTCTTTAGTTTTAGATGGATCAACTTTCACATATACACATAGCGGCACTGATACCTCATCCGATATTTTTGAATATTCTTTGGATGATGGGCTTGGGCATTCAGTTTTCGGAAGAATTGCTGTAAACATCCGTCAGACCTCACTAGATGTGCCTGCTGTTGCTTTACCTTCAGCGGGACTAGACAAAGTTTCATGGGACCCGGAAATTGGTATAAGAATTTCTTCAATTGACAGCCTAGATATTAGAAACTTAGAAGGATCACTCACCTTATATGAGTGTGCTGACTCACTTTGTGAAGAGTCACAATTAAGTCCAGTAAGTGGACGAACGGTTCAATTACCAGAGCCGGCAAGCCAAATTCTTAGTTTCATACCAGATGTTCCTTTGTATGGAGACACTTCCTATAAAGTTGCTGTTAATTCAGATTCCGGCATAGAACTAACTGGTGGCAATATGCAGGATTTACCTAGTCTAATCGGGGACATCACCTCGTGGACATTCACTACTGCTGATATGACAAGGTTTACCCTACCCATGTTGATTACCTACAGCGACTCCGAATGTAGAGGAGCACAAGAAGTAAAAGTCGCAGATCGGATTGGGGAATCAATGTGTCTAACGTTGGAAGATATTGATAATCTTCTATACGGAATGGAAGAAGACACACCAGGTCACTATTTTGATGTTATGAGCGACGGTAAATTTGCCATATCGCCAGTTCGTGACCGTGCAGGTCATGTTGTAAAGTCGATTCAAATCGATAGAGACAAGCCATACATCGGCGGAAATTGTGGACGCGGATGGGAAAAGGATGGTCAGAAGCCCTTATCAGTCTGCCCTGAGTTCGATCAAGACACCACGATACCTGAAGAAATAGATCAACGTTTTGACCGATTAAGGTACAGAAATTTGTACCATAAAGACGGGTCATATAATTTGCTTGCCCCATACCGACCGAGCCGAGAAGATGTAATCGATACATTCGGTCTTGGAACCGATTGGGATATAGCCGGAAATGGCCAGCATTACTTTAGAAATATAACTCCTATTTTTGTCTGGGGCGTCGGAGGTCCGGATACTGGCCCTAACAGCGTAATAGGTATGGCCAGCCCGCCCGTATGGTCCCAAGACAGCGAGCTTGATATATCGCATGAAGAAGCCCACAGGACATGGGGCCATGAATTAGGCCACGCGTATTTTGGTTTGCCTGACTACTATCACAGAGGCCCGCCTGCCGGACCGAATAAGACAGGACCTATGGATATCATGGGTGATCGTTTAGGGCACAATGAGGGAAAACAGTGGCCACCATTAACGGCTTGGAGCTTGATCAAATCAGAATTCCAAGAGCCGGAGCAATTATTCACCGATATCGATTTACTCGCCGTCCTTGGTGATGCATCTGCTCTAATCGAAGGTCCTGGAAGCCTTTCCAGTAGGGAAAATGAAAACGGAGCTAACATAATTAAAATTCCTGCAATAATAGAGCGAGATACTCAATTAGTGAAAGGGTATTACTTATTAGAGCTATATGGGTCTACTGGATACGACGGGCAAATATATGTGAATTCAAACACAGTAAATTTTGCTGATAATGCTGGTGCTTTCCCGGGTGGAATAGCCATATGGAAATGGGATACAACAGAGCAAAAAATTAGAGAACGATGTGCAACCTGGTCTTCGTGTACTGGTTACGAATTCTTATACAATAATGGAAACATTACAGACTTTATAGAGTACTATCCCAGTATCCCAAGTATCACACCTGGAAATGATGCAGACTGGCCGGGCAGCTCTCCCGGGATATACAACTTGTTCCCATGGTGGTACTCAGCGCAGTTACCATACGGGGCTGACTATGAAAACGATCTGTCTAATATGCCAACCACAATAGAGTTGCCGGTATTGGAAATTGGACCGGCTGCTGAAGACCCGAATTACGGTGGCGGTAACAAAGTCGCGACTGTGACACTTTCCTTTGCTAATCTTGTAGAGGATATAAAATCGGGAATACAAAGCGCTTCAGCAAGTGGGAATATAGGTAATTTCGGAGAGTATACCTTCGGGGATACTGCTGCGTTTACATATAGTGTTGAGAAACACGCTGCCCCAGAATACATGACCTATAAAGACCATGTGAGGGAAGGTCAAATCCAATTCGCCTCAGGTGAGATGTGGGATGAGATGCAGGCCTATGGTTTCTTTAGGTTCACTGAATAAGCCACAGAAGAATAGCGATTGCAACCAATCGGCTTAACTATTTTGCAATAACCGTCTCAGAGGTCTTATAACTCTGATGTGGTTACTGTAAGTAATCGAGTAGCCCAGTGTGGTGCTCGAGCAGATACCGCGCAAAGATTTTTGTGGTTACCCGATTTTATGCCGATACTGTTTCATTCCTGATACCTAGTGATATCATCAATAATATTGTCTCACTAAGGAGGAAGAATGTTTCATATTAAAAGAGTATTTAAGGCTAAGCCAGGTCAGTCTCGTAAAGTCGCCACTCTAGCTTATCAGGCAGCAGAAACCTACAGCGGTGCCGGACAGCGAGGAGAGTTTTCAGTTTATTTTAATCCTGGTACTACCCCGGGGGAAAAAGATATCGTGGTTTTGCAATGGGCAGATGAAGCCTTGAAATCAGTTTTTCGAGAAGAGAACGAAATTCCATCTAAGTCACTTGAAATTTGGAGAGAGTTACTGACGCTCACGGAAGAAAATTGGATTGAATTTAATGAACTTCTGACACCGGATAAAATGGTTAAATGAATCAGTTTTTCTTAAGATGACTTGATGTGAAAATCAAGTGTCGAGTTATTGTCCGGTTGAGTGAAAAAACATATTTTTAAAACTTAAATCATGAGAAACAAAAAAATCGCAATAATTGGTGCGGGGATCGTAGGCGCATCAGTGGCTTTCCACTTGTCCCAACATGGGATCGACGTGTCTGTATTCGATAAAAATCAGCCTGGAACTGGTGCAAGCGGACATTCATTTGCCTGGATAAATGCATTTTCAAAACAACCTCGCCACTATTATGATTTAAACTATCGTTCCATGGATCGTTGGCCTAGATTTTCTGAAAATTTGGGTGAAGACATTGGTCTCCGTTGGGGCGGGAACGTCACCTACTGCTCGGATCCTGATGAAGGTCGAAGATTGGCTTCAGAGTGTGAACGACTTAACTCATGGGGATATTCAGCGAGACTAATATCAATGGAGGAACTTTCCAGTTTTGAACCGAACTTGAAAATCGGGCAATTTCATACTGCTATTTACACCCCCGACGAAGGACACGTTTTACCTGTCAAGGTGGCGGAAGCCTGTTTGCATAAGATTCAGGAAGCTGGTGGGAAAATCTATTTGGACACCCCTGTCGATTCCATTACCCAAAGCGCTGACAAAGTTTTTCTGCGCCTGAATGAACAGGAAATGGAGTTTGACCAAGTAGTGATAGCTGCGGGAATAGACTCAACTACACTTGCTAAGACTGCGGGGATAAATCTGCCTCAGAGGAGGAGTCCCGGGGTTGTAGTAAAAACAAAGCCCCTGCCCTCCTTTATCCATAGTTTGGCCTCCATATATCTGCCACCTATCAGCAAAGAAGAAAGAGAAATGCATATCAGGCAAGATATTGATGGTGCCGTTATGATCGGCGCTGGCGATCAAGAAAGCGAAGCTGAGGATGATTCGCAGGAATATGCCGATACGCTTATACGAAGAGCAGCGCTACATTTTGATGAGCTTTCTGGTGTTGAGGCTATAACGGTTCCTGTGGGTTTTAGGCCTATGCCTGAGGATGGTCTTCCGGTAATAGGGTTTTCACCTCGGCATAAGAATATCTATCTAACTCTGATGCACAGCGGGGTCACACTTGCTCCGTTAGTGGGTGCTTTGGCATCACTGGAAATGGTCACGGGAATACCCAATGATGATTTAGACCCGTATCGTCCTGCCAGGTTTGCTTTCAAGGGCTGAACGGTTTGAGTTCGGGTTGTAGATTTACCCTCCAATACATATAGTTCAGGGATGTTAAATCCAATTACATCGAAATTTAATTAGGTGAATGTGAAAAATATGAGATTAGAGAATAAAGTTGCCTTGCTAACTGGAATTGGCCAAGGAATGGGCAGAGCCGCAGCTAGGTTGTTTGCCCAAGAAGGAGCCAAAACAGCACTCTCAGCAAGAGGGGAAGAGCGTCTTAAAGAGACAGCAAGTCAAATAGAGAGCCTGGGCGGAACTGCGATAATAGTTCCTGGGGATCTTTCAGAAAAATCGACAGTGGATTCAATCGTGAAAAATGTGGTGGATAAATTTGGAAAAATAGATGTTTTATATGCTGCGGCTGGTGGTAATTTTGATCCGACCCGCAGCTTGGATGATATCGACCAAACCTTTTGGGATAGTACTGTTGCCAACACGATGAACAGTCTTTACAACCTTGCTCAGGCTGTTCGTCCTGTTATGAGGGGCAATGGAGGAGGATCAATAGTAACTGTTGCGGCTAGTTTCAATGTTCGCCAGGCAGGAAACGCTTCATATGGAGCTACTAAAAGTGCTGTTATCGGAATGTCTCAAAATCTGGCGGGTGAGCTATATGAGGACAATATTAGAGTAAATACAATAGCTGCCGGTTTGTTTAGAGGTAAGCTTGCAGATGGGAAAGTAGGAAATGCTGAAGTTAATTTGAGCCGGACTGGATATCCTCAGGATATCGCCAACGCGGCGTTGTTTTTTGCATCCGATGAATCTGCTTGGGTAACCGGGCAGACCTTGGCTGTTGATGGTGGTGTTGATGCTGGAGCTCGGGGACTTTGGGATCATGAAGGTTAAATTTAACGCCTGTATAACAACTGGAATTGTTTGTAGAATCAATTGTCCACCCGGTAGGCGAACAAAACCTGAAAACAGGAAACATTTCGAATCTTTGCAGCAAGCTTATTTTGAAGGCTTTAGAGACTGCCTTGTTTGTAAACCATCCATAGGACCCCCTGGTCCTTGGGTATCAATAAGGAAACAACAAAGCTGAATTCATAAACTGTTTTGAGGAAAAGAGTTAAAAATATTCTTAGAGGTACTGAATGATTAAGAACTTTTCGGTCTTTTATGTTGGGAATATAGACTTGGAAGACGTAGGGCTTGATGGGATTCCAGCCAATGATAGGAGATACAAGAACGAACGTTTGACGCAGTCTCTGGAAACGGCTGAAAAAGCCGCGGTTCTTATGGATGGCCTCGGCTACCATGCTCTCTGGATGGCGGAGCATCACTTTCAGAGAGAAGGGTACGAATGTATTCCCAATGTGATTATGATGGGTACGCATCTTGCTGCTAAAACGGAGAGATTAAAGTTTGGGTGTGGGTTCAATATTGTGCCCATGTGGCATCCTCTCCGGTTAGCTGAAGATTATGCCATGGCCGATGTACTCACTGGAGGGCGGATGATATTCGGGGTGGGACGAGGTTATCACTCTCGTGAAGTAGAGACGTTTGGCTCGCCAGTTATAGATAATGATCTAAATAAGGAACTATTTGAAGAACAAATAGAGGTGATTTTAAAAGCTTTTAACAGCGAATCCTTCAGTCATCACGGGAAAAACTATACGATTCCTGCAAGGGTCCCGTATAGAGGATATGATCTTGAGGAGATAACTTTGGTTCCGAGGCCGGTAAATCTACCAGTAGAGACATGGCAGCCGATAGTGAGTGGAAGTAGTATTGATTTCACTGTTAAGAACGGATTTAACGGGGTGGTCGCTTTAACTGGAGAAAAGTTGGTGGATCAGGCCTTCCATAGGTTTAGAGATGCGTGCGAAAGAAATGGTAGAAGCAATGTATTAGGAAGTGGACTTGCTCTCGGAATAGGATTCTACATAGCAGATAATGAAAGTGATGCTATGGAGAGACTGAGGCCATTCCATGATGAGCGGTTTAAATGGTTTGCTCCATTTGGGTTCGTTAGATATGCAGATGAAGAGGGGCGCGTTTGGGGGACTCCGGGAGCCCCAGCCAGGACCCCCAGGATAGAGGATGGAGTCGAGCAGAAGGCATGGATATGTGGCCCACCTTCGCACCAAATAGAATTTCTTAAAGAAATTGAAGAAAAATACCCTGGCCTTGAGAATATTATCCTTCATTGGCCGGAAGGTATGCCAAGGGATGAATATTTATCACAATTACGTATTTTTGCCGAAGAAGTGATGCCAACCTTTACGGGAAGGGAAGAGTAACAAACTGAAGTTAGCTAATTTCCAGTAAGATCCTGTAAATTTGGCATTACCTTTTCTGCCATCAGTTTCATGGAAGTTTCGTAGGCTTCACTATCTTCTGCATGATCGAAAGTTAGCCATAACAGATGTCCGAATCCGCCAACGGTATGATATAAATTTCGAAGCTTTTCTGTGACTGTTTCAGGAGAACCCACTATCCATAGGTTCTCCATCATATATTCGATAGTAACATCATCATCAGACATGCTTTCATCATGCTTCATGAATGAGACGAACGGATAGGCTCCCGCCGAAAACAAAGGCCGTAAGTACTCTCGCCAAGCCCTTCCGAGCATTCCATTTATAGCTCCTTCTCTGGCTTCTTCGTCAGTTTCGGCTACCCAGACGTCGCGAACGATCCTCCATTCGCTTCTAGACGGAGCTTCCCTTCCCGCGTTGGCGGCCCCTTCTGTAACTGCATCCCAATGGCTGGCTACATATACAGGATTCAATCCTAGGCTCATCGGTATATATCCGCGCTCTCCCACTATTTTAAGAGTGTCAGACCCAGGACTTGCGCCTGCGACGCCGATGGGAGGATGAGGCTTTTGAAAAGGAGTTATATGGTGTTTTAGGTTTGCAAATGCGTAATCTTCCGGGTTTGGGATATTGATGTCCCAGAACTTTCCTTTATATTCAAAAGGCCCGTCCAAGTTTTCCCACAATTTAAGAATTATGTCTAACGATTCTCTCGTTCTTTCTCTATGTTCACCATTTTCCATATCCACGCCAAATAATTCGTGATCTGATTGAAGCCCGCCGGACCCTATTCCAAACATATATCTGCCCTGAGCTAGATGGTCTAGGTAAGCTACTCTACTCGCTAGTTCGATCGGATGATGAAATGGCAAAAGATGGGCTCCAGTGCCCAATTTAATGTTTTTGGTTTGCATTAATGCCTGTGCAATAAGAATATCTGGCGATGGGACTGGTTCCCAAGGGGCCGTGAAATGTTCTCCTATCCACGCCTCCTCCAGTCCGTATTGGTCCGCCATTCGCAAACATTTAAGATCCCACTGCTGGGCATCGTAGGGAGATCTTTCTGGTGGATGGGAAGGCATGAGAAATAAGCCAAGTTTCATATCTAAGTCCTCTTAAATTGAGATATTTATATTAGGGAGGCCAATAATACTAATTACATATACTAATTAAAAGTCTTTGAAAGTATCCCTTAAGATTTCTATAATCGTTAGCCTGTTAGTAGAATGCTTACAAAATATGAATTACGGAAGGTTCCGATGTCAGATACTTCACCAAAACTAGTAAGCCCTTCTTGGTTGCTTGAAAGGCTGGATGATCCCACTATAACAGTGTTGGAAATATCGTCTGATCCAGAGGCAAAGGCATACCTGAAAGGCCATATTCCGGGAGCAATTTTTTCCTTTTGGAAGGATTTATTGTGGCACGGGACTGATAGAGAATTTGTGAGTTCAACTGAACTCAGCAGTAGGCTTGGGGAAATGGGTGTTTTGACAGATTCCACATTAGTAATATGCGGTGATCCCGTGCAATATGGAACCTATGCATTATGGGTAATTACAATGGCTGGAGTCAAAGACGTGAGAATACTTGATGGAAGCCGGACTAGATGGATTAATGACGGTAATCCGCTAGAGACTGAGGTTCCCAATCGTAAACCAGTTGATAATGGAATTTTAGATTCTTGTACCTCGACTAGAATCGGACGAGATGAGGTCCTCAACAGGATCAACAATCAAAATACAATTTTACTGGATGTTCGATCTCCAGAGGAATATCAGGGAGTAAGGGTCAGTCCTCCTGGTGGCTTTGATCATGGCGCTGAAAGGAAGGGGAGAATTCCAGGTTCGGTGCACTTATTTTTTCGAGAGCTGTTAAACGAGGATGACACTTTTATCTCTAAAGAGGAACTTGAAAGAAAATTTTCAGAAGTAGGTATTATTAAATCAACCGACAAGGAGATTGTCAGTTACTGTAGGTTGAGCCATCGAGCTACTTTGTCTTGGTTTGCGATCAGCGAAATTCTTGAGATAGATAAAGCACAGATATATGACGGGTCATGGACGGAATGGGGTAGCATAGTCGGGTTTCCAATTGAGCGCGAATAACGTGCCCTCAGCAAACGGACTTTAGTATGCCTCTGATAACTTCAAACGGAATTGATATTTCATATAACTCTGTAGGTAAAGGCCCTGCTATTGTTTTTATTCACGGTGGCTATGGAGGGGCATCTTCCACGGTTATGTCTCGGGAAGAAAGTTGGGTAGATGAATTAAAGGATTCCTACAATGTGGTTACCTATGACAGAAGGTCATCAGGCCAATCCTCGTATCCTGATTCTGAGCATTCCTTGGATATTTTTGTCGAGGACTTGAAGGGATTAGTAACCGTTTTAGGCTTGTCTAAAATTTTCTTGATTGGCTCTTCTGCCGGAGGGCCTATTTCGATCAAATATAGTGTCAAATATCCCGGATCAGTTGCAGGATTGATTTTAGCTAATACTAGTGTTCGAGTATGGGCTCACCAAGGTAGAGTTGCAGCAGCTGAAGAACTTGCAAAACGAATCGCCATATTAAAGCAAAAAGGACCTGAAGAAGCGTTCGATATTTTGAATTCTGACGATCTTGATGCGAGACCGTTTCACCTGAAAGGGCACAAACCTAATCCGAAGCCACCGGCATTTGATGAGAATCGATCTGTGGTATTAAAGCAGCTGCAATCTTCATTAAGTAGAGAGGATAAAATCAAGTACTTTGCCGGAGAGCTCAGAAACCAATCAGCGTACCTAGATATTGATTTAACAGAGTATATGAAGAATATTAAAATCCCTTCTTTGATAATCCATGGTGACCTGGATACTCAGGTACCCTACGACCTAGGCAAAGAGTTATCTGAACTTGTTGAAGGTTCTAAATTTGTTACTGTGCCAGGCGCTGGTCATGGAATAATGCAGTGGCCAAAAGCGGCCGTAGCGATAAGAAAATTCTGTGACAAGATTGCAGAACGGATGTAATTTGCCTTAAATAGAGGTGTTTTATATTGGCAAAATCTGAAAATATGTTTACGACTATTACGCCAGGAATTTTAACCATATGTACCTACACTGAATTCGCCCCCTTTTCTTATGAAGAGGATGGAGAAATTGTGGGTACGGACATTAATTTGCTTAAAAACTTTTCGCTGGAAATGAACTTGAAAGTAAAGATTCTAAAAAATGATTTCTCTGGTCTATGGGAAACTCCAGGGCAAGGGCTTTGTGATGTTTCCGCAGCGGGTATGATGGAATACAAAGACCGGGCACTTGGTGATAACGCGGTGTGGAGTGAGTCTTATATGCTTGTAACACGATCACTTTTGATACGTAGATCGGATAAAAACATTCTTTTATCCCCAGAAGATTTTAGAGGTAAAAAAATTGTTGTAACTCCAACTTCTAGTGCTCATATAGATGGAGATATAAGGTATAAACCGATTGGAGCGACAATAATTTCGGAAGTTCCGTCACAAGACGAAATAGTATCCCAGCTATTGTCTGGGCATATAGATGCTTTCGGTGAAGGCGACGTTAGCAATGAATATCTTGCCAGTAAATATACTGACGCAAATGGTGAAAGATTGCTTGTTTTAACCGATGTCCATCCGATGAAAAATCCTGAATTGTTGAGATTTGCAGTAAGATCAGTAGATCCAAACTTACCTAAAAAACTGAACGAATTCATTGTAAAGTCTCAAAGTGATATAAATGCTTAATATAGCCGTATTAGATGATTATCAGAATGTAGCTTTTGAATGTGCTAACTGGAATGAATTGGCGGGAAAAGGAAGTATTTCTATTTTCAGTGACCATATCCGTGATCCAGATTCCTTGGTTGATAGACTTAAAGAGTTTGAGATCATATGTGCGATGAGGGAGAGGACTCCCTTCCCGAAAGAAATATTGCAAAGGTTGCCCAAACTACAGTTATTGATAACTACTGGCATGCGAAATGCTTCCGTAGATGTTAAAGCGGCAAATCAACTAGGTGTCGTTGTTTGCGGAACAGGTGGACTTCCCTACCCGACCGCGGAATTGGCCTGGGGATTAATTTTGGACCTGGCAAGAAATATTTCGAAAGAGAATGCGGCGGTTAAGGCTGGAGAATGGCAGACAACTTTGGGTATCGGATTGAAAGGTAAAACTCTAGGACTGATAGGCCTCGGAAACCTAGGTGGGCAGGTCGCTAACTATGGAAATGCTTTTGGTATGAATGTAATTGCTTGGAGCCAAAACCTTACTGAGGAGAAAGCGCACGACAAAAATACCACATACGTCGATTTAGATACCTTAATGTCAGAATCGGATTTCATTAGTATTCATACCG
>CAYMZR010000028.1:0-21834 GCA_964394975.1 uncultured Dehalococcoidia bacterium
TCGCAAAGATTAATGGATACGCTTTGGGAGCTGGTATGGAATTAGCTGCAGCTTGCGATATCCGAATCGCCTCAAACACAGCAATATTTGGTATGCCAGAAGTAAAAGTTGGCTTACCGTCGGTGATTGAAGCTGCTCTTTTGCCTCGTCTCGTTGGTTGGGGAAGGGCAAGGTACCTAGTTCTAACTGGTGAAAATATTGATGCCACTAAGGCCTATGATTGGGGATTTCTTGAGGCTGTAGCAGCGCCGCAAGAGTTGGAAAAAGAAGCGATTAGAGTCGCAGAGTCTATTGCAAATTCAGGACCTATTGCTGTTAGGGCACAAAAAGCATTGATGACTCAATGGGAAAGACTTTCTATCAAAGACGCTATTCACTCCGGTATCGACGTTTTCTCGGAGGCTTATGAGAGCCATGAACCTCAAATAATGATGGACCCCTTCGTAAAACGTAAATAGACCTTGGTTTTACAAGTTGTATAACTGGATTGTCCCTATTTATCTGAGACGATAATCCCTCTTTTATCAGTTAGATGATTCGTCCGGATTTAGGCAAAAACGCCTGTTTTACATGGCTTGCAATTTCATCAATAAGGGTTTCTTGATGAGGTGCTAGATCTTGACCAGGTAAATCGTCACGGCCTCCCAAATCAGTTATTTCGGTCCTTATGCCACTCAATGCTTCTAGTGTTGCAAGGCCACAGAGCGGTACGTATCTTTTTGAATAGCCACCTTCGTGAGAGAACACAATTTTGCCGTCGCATACATCACCGGCCAAATCCAAGAGCATTTCGGTGAGTTGTCTATAGCATTCAGATGTCAGCAGCATTCGTCCCAGGGGGTCATATACGCTTGCATCGAATCCGCAAGGCACAAGTATTATCTGAGGTTGAAAGGACTTTACGGCAGGTTCAACGATACGTTCTATTGTCGCAGCGTAGGCGCCGTGTCCTGAGCCTGCTGGTAGAGGAATGTTGATATTGAAATTTTCTCCTTCTTTTATACCTCGCTCGACAAATTTTCCTGACTCTGCAGGAAACAGCCCATTCTGGTGAATAGAAATCGTCAACACATTGGGGTCGTCGTAAAACGCTTGTTGGGTTCCGTTACCGTGGTGAACGTCCCAATCAATAGTCGCTATCCGTTCTATTTGCCAAATATCCCTTGCGTGCATTGCAGCCAATGCAACGTTGGCAAATATGCAGAATCCTCTTCCTATATCACGCTCAGCGTGATGTCCAGGAGGCCGTACCAGGGCATAAGCATTATCGACTTTGCCACTCAAGACAGCTTCAGTGGCCACTATTGTTCCTCCAGCGGCTAGCTTTGCGATTTCATAGGAGCCTTTCCCAAACGGTGTATTTGGTCCTGCTAATCCCCCGTTATCGTCGCTAAGTTCTTTAATCCTGTTAATGTAGTTTTCTGTGTGGAACCGCCGTAATTCGTCTTCGGTAGCCATACGGGGGTCAAGGCGAATAAGTTTGTCAGTAAGGCCGGACACATCTAGGAGATTTTTCATCCGCCTTTTTGTTTCTGGGTTTTCAAAGTGTTCGTCAGGCTCAATATTTACTGCGGCCCCGCTTCCTGTGTCGTGCCACATATATTTTTCGTGCCATAAGAAACCTGTAGCCAATTTTTTGTTCTCCTAAAGTTGTGTGGACACTTTAACAGAGTCTTTGCTGTTGCCACATTTTGTTTTTAAAATATCATTTGCTTCGTCTGAGAATTTTCGGCAATAAATTTAGTTGCGAATAGGAGTTGCGACCTCTGATATAAATGATGACATTTTATCTGTAATTTCTGAGGTTGAATCTCCTGTAAAACTAAGAATTAGGTGATTAATTCCCAAACCTTGAAGTTGCCCTATGTCTTCTCGAATTTGGCCGGATTCCCCTTCAAACCATCGGGTCCTTTGGGCTGACATATTGAACCAGTTTGCACTGTACGCCAGATCAATAGTTGCGGGGTCTCTATGGTTGGATTCGGCATACTGGTGCAATCGGGCTATTCTTTTTTTGAGCAGGTCTGCTGAATCCAATGGAAATCTAGGATTTGTTCCGATCGGATACCAACAATCTCCCAACTCTGCTGCTCTGCGTAATGCTGGGCTGCTTTCTCCACCCACCCATATCGGTGGATGGGGATCTTGAATCGGTTTAGGTAGGAAGCTTACATTAGAAAAACTTGCATAGTTTCCTTCAAATACAGGGTGTTCTTTAGTCCACAGTTCCTTGAAAATTTCTATATACTCACTTCCTACCGCGCCCCTTTCATCAAAGGAAGGTGCATCTAGAGCTTCGAATTCTTCCCTCATCCAACCTACGCCACAGCCGACGTTTAAGCGGCCATTTGAGAGGACATCTACGGTCGCCAAAATTTTTGCTGTTAGGACTGGATTGCGGTGTGGAAGTACCATTACGGAGGTAAGTAGTTTTAGATTTTTAGTTATCGCTGCAATGGCCATCAAGGTGGTTAGCTGCTCGAGACATTCACCGGTGTCTTGGCCTGCAAAACTACCATCTTCGTTATATGGATATATGGAGTCTATATTTCTTGGGACTACCACATGATCGCTCACTGTAACTATGTCGAAGCCTAGCTTTTCTCCAGAAGTAACTATCTCAGAGATGGATTCAAAATTTGCCAGAGGGCCTCTCATTGGTATTCCAAATCCAAAATCCATAATTTGCCTCCAGTATCTTCAGCTATATCAACTGTGAATATATTCCTTAGTTTTGATGAAAATGTGCACTAGCACCTAGGCTGGCGGATCTTCTTGAAACATCGTGATCCCCATTTCAAGATATTTATCCCGTTCTTCAGGTTTGGTTCCGGTACCCATGGCGAGTCGTATCCCCGTTCCATCCAATTGGGCTGCCACATTACGCATGCAGTCATCCACATTTGTTAAGGGATATCCCTTATGGCCTTCCATGTTAAAGGAGAGATCATTGGGCCCAAATGTCACGACACTCACCCCAGGTTTGGCTAATTTCTGAATATTGGTAACAGCCTCAACGGATTCTACTTGAATACTCAAGATCACATAGTCATTCCACCATTTTGCATACGCCAGCCTATCCATTCCTTTCGCTACACCACGTACACCTCGGCGTGCTTCCCCACCCCAACTTCTGCGACCAACCTGCGGGTAGTATGTGTAGGCAAGGGCATCATCAACCGTTTCTTCTTCCATCACTTCAGGTACTAGAACCGCACTACACCCCAGGTCTAGATACCGCCCCACTAAATAGGCGTGCCGGGTGTGAGGAATACGTAGTTGAACGTCAATTCCAAGTTCCTCAGCAGCAGTGCAATAAGCAACAAGTGATTCTTCGCTGAAGGCTGTGTGCTGACCATCTATCCAGATATAGTCGTAACGTCCCGTTGCCCAAATGTCAGCTAACTGACCTTCAGTTGTGTTTAATGAACCACGTAAGGCAACCAGAATTTCTCCGTCTCGAATGCGCTGCCTAAGTGTCTTATCCTTGCTCATGCTTATCTCCTGTGGGTCAATGCTATAGGGGCGATTAATTTTTTTGTAACGTATGGCCGAATAGTAACATGTCGGTCTTCACCCAGTGTGATTGGGAATTGTACTGTTAGGTAGCTATACGTCTTTATGTTGGTATGTGGTCGGCTCGAACTATTTCTTGTGTAGAATATCTTATAAAGGCGTTCTATTCTTCAAATTAAGGAGTATATTCGATGGTTATCGAACGTAAGAACTATGATGCGATTCCTCTCACAGGCTCTCCTCATTTTCACGCGGTCAGGGTGGGAGATTTACTTTTTTTCGCCGGAGCAACAGCAAAAATGACAACTGCTGAAAACGGAAGTATGGCTGATCAGACCAGGGTGATTTTCGAGAGAATGAAATACATTATGGAATGTGAAGGAGGAACTCTGAACGATATCGTGAAAATTACCAGCTACGTGACTGATTTGTCAGAATCTGCTAAATCTGAAACACAAACAGTACGACAGGAGTATTTTGGAGAAGCTTTGCCTGCTAGTACAAGAGTCCAAGTGGCAGGTTTAGATGGCCCTACCTTGCTAATTGAAATTGACGCGATAGCTGTAATATCTCGGTAACAGCCTTGAATCATTCGGTTATGGTCTTGGTGAAACAGCTGGTGGGGGATAAGTTAGCTAGCCACTAAAATTGTGTTTATTGCCATTCCAGCAGCGGCTATGGTTGGATCAATAACAGGAACTCCTAGTGACTTTTCTAAAGTGTCACGATATTTTGCCATGCCTGCACATCCCATAATTATTACATCTGCACCGTCTTTGTCACGTAGCTTCGACCCTACTCCCAACATTTTTTCATAGGTATTACTGCTATTCTCCACCTCTGCTACAGTTAGTTCTAGGGCGCGTTCCCCGGCGCAGTGGTTATGGAGGAGTCTTTCTCGCATGTGCCGAAGGTGACGAGGTATAGATTGGTTAAGAATTGCTATAACACCAAATGATTGACCTCGTGATAGAGCTGCTAACATTGCGCATTCAGCAATGCCAAATACTGGCCTATCGGTTATTTCCCTACAGAGCGCTAAACCAGGGTCTGAATAGCATGCGATAATGAAAGCTGCTGCCTCCGTGTCGTCTCTAATGTAGTCTACAATCAACGGTTCAACCATGCTTACATCAGCCTGGCTTTCAACGCCAAACGGGCCATCAGAAAGGGTGATACATTCCAGGCGTGGGCCGTTTATCAAGCGTAACGGTTCCAAAGCTTCAGAAATACCGGCAGTAACAGCATCATTCGAATTAGGATTTATGACTCTTATCACAGGGTACATTTATCTGTTTTTCCTTTTGTAGGAATATTAACATTAAGGTGTTGTCAAAGACATCATTTGAGTGACTGATCCTGTTATAAAAACCAGGCAGATTTAAGCCAGAAGTGCCGAAAGTAAAATAGTCGGATGAGGCAGGAAGTTTCCCCGGCACACAAAACTTTTCTAACTAGCTAATCTCCAGCATATCGAGCCGAGCGCTGAAAACAGCATGAGATACTACTATCCTGCAACAATCTTATCTTTTCAGTTGGGGGAGTTTATATTATGAAAGCCGTGATTTGTGGGGAACTGTTTGATGGAACGGAATTAACCTTAAAATCTGATTGGACGCTGCTGATTGATGGTGGAAAGATAGTATCTTCCCAACCTACTTCAGAGTCGCAAATCCCTTCAGATTCAGAAGTGTTAGATGCGAGTGCCTACACTGTTATTCCAGGATTGATTGATTGCCATGATCACATAGCTTCATTCGGCTATGAAATTGCGAGTAGATGGGGTCTTACAGAACAGCAAACTCACAGACACATGCGTATCGCCTCTACATTACGGCAGACGCTGCAGACTGGATATACCACTTTAAGGGACGCCGGCGGACTGCCGGCGGGTTTCAAAAACGCTATCGAAGAGGGTTTGATACCAGGACCCAGATTATTGACCTCTATTGGAATTATTTCTCCGACCGGAGGAATTGCTGGCCACTTGAGCCCTTCGGGTCACCAGACCCCGTTTAGTGCCGACCCTTCTGTTCCTGATGGAGTTGCCAATGGTCCCTACGAAATGAGAAAAAAAGTTAGGGAGATGGTTGGTGCGGGGGCTGATGTTATCAAATTCGCAGCAACCGGAGGTGCTAGCTCTCGTGCGGGACTGGAGCCTAGAGACATGCTTATCACAAAGGAAGAAATTGCAAGTATTGTTGATGAAGCCCATACACTTGGTAAAAAAGTTATGTGTCATGCTTTGGGCGGAGCAGGGCTTACCGCAAGCATAGAAGCTGGTGTAGATTCGATCGAACATGGAACCTTTCTTCACGAAGATCCAACAAATCTGGAATTAATGGCCAAAGGAGATATCTTTTTTGCTCCCACTTTTGCGGTATACAAATACCACGCAGAAATGGGAACGCCCCACGGCCAGCGGAGAGCAAGTAAGCTGAAAACTGATCACGTTAAGAGTTTATTAGCAGCGATGGATCACGGAGTAAAAGTGGTTGCAGGTACCGATGCAGGAGGTTGGATTCATGGTAACAACGCAGAAGAACTGACTTGCCTAGTAGAGGCTGGCATGAGCCCGAGCCAAGCTATTTTAGCTGGGACCAAGACAGCGGCCGAATGTATTGGCCTGCAAGATGAATTAGGTACACTAGTAGAAGGAAAAAAAGCTGACCTTTTGTTTTCCTCTATGAACCCGCTTAGGGATATATCTTGTCTTGAATTTGGTCAAGCGGTTTCCTTAGTAATGAAGGGAGGAGAAGTGGTATTTGACAAAGATAATATTATCAAGGCACATTAAGTCATCATGGATCAAATAAAATCTTGTGAGATTTAGTCATAATCTAGGAGGATAGTTTTGAAGCCACCATTTTGCGATTTCATCCCTCCTTGCAAACCATATGCCAGGCTTACAACTAACGTAGTCGAAAAATTGTTTTAGCACAGCTGCCCTTGATGGACGACCAGCAATGCGACAGTGAAGCCCAATGTTCATAAGTTTCGGATTGTCTAATCCTTCTTCATACAAAAGGTCAAAGGTGTTTTTAAGTGTCTCAAGAAAATCCGAAGGTCGATTCATTCCGCCACGCCAAAACCGGGTGTCGTTAACTTCAAGAGAATACGGGACGACCAGCCAGGGTTTATCATTAACCATTTCATAATATGGGATATCGTCAGCATAGGAATTCGAATCGTAAATAAATCCTTCGGTAGAAGCGATTAATTCTCTGGTTCTTTCACTGGGAGCGTATCTTGTGTACCACCCCTGAGGTCTGACACCTGTAGTTTTTTCGAGAGATTCCACTGTATCTTTAATAGCTTTTAATTCAGATTCGAGGTCCATAAGGTAGTACTCTTCCCACCTATATCCATGACCAACGACTTCATGACCACGCCTAATTATTTCGGGCCCAACAATTGGGTTTCTTTCCAAGGCCAAGGCGCAACAGAAAAAAGAGGCTGGAATGGAGTAAGTATCTAATATATTCATAATCCGCCAAACACCAACTCTGCTTCCATACTCAAAGAAAGATTCATTTGCCAAGTCTCTTTGAGAGGGAGGTACCGGAGAAGGTACCTCATTATTGGACTCATGGGCTTCATCACCATCCAAAAGCGAATATTCAGAACCTTCTTCGTAATTCACGACTACTGAGATTGCGATACGTGAATTGTTTGGCCAAACAACTGCTGGAGGTGAATTACCATAACCATGGAAATTTCTGCCTTTCATTTTGTCCTCCTCACCTTATTTAATGATTTCATTATCTATGTCAGCATTCTAGGGCATACCCTTAAATAGCTATAATGTGCCATGACACAGAACGCTAAAAACAACATCAAAGCAGCGACGAATGTTGGCCGAATGAGAAAAGTTGAATTTAGGATTTCATATGTTTGATAAGTGGGGCCCATCCGAATTCCCGAACGATTCGGAAGGGAAAAGGCAAAAGCCTGTCAATTTCACGGTAGGTAGCAAGAAATTGGTATCAGCAATAGTGTTGGGTCATTCCGTGAGCCATATTTTTAACTCTGCCCTACCATTGTTGCTAGCAATGATGAAAACTGATCCACGTTTCAACCTAACTGCTACTCAATTTGGTGTAGTTGGAGCAGTAGGGAAGGGAGCTTCTGATGCTACCACCATGGTTGCAGGGTATCTTGGAGAACGGTTCGCAAATCGCCCTGGTGTCATGTTGTCCGTATCCTTGACTATCATGGGAAGTTCGTATTTTCTCCTAGGGGTAGCACCTAATTTTTGGTGGCTTCTTGGTGCGATGGTGCTTGTTGGAATAGGCCCTTCTTTGTATCACCCACCAGCCATAGCAGAGTTATCCAAAAGATTTCCAGATAGACGAGGATTTGCGATATCACTTCATGGAACCGGTGGATCGCTGGGGGAGATGTTGGGGCCTTTCATGGCAGGGTTGTTGACCACAGAGACATTCAAGGTTGGTAGCATAATTTCAGTAACCTATCTCCTTGCATTTCAGTGGAATGAGCTTTTAAAAATAAGTGTTTTGCCAGCCTTGGTTTTTGCTGTACTTGTTTATTTGATGATGCAAAATGTTTCAAAAGAAACCTCCGAAAAAGCTCTCTCTGCAGAATATTTTAAGGGCTTGAGAAAGTTGCTAAAAATCAAGGGAATATGGGGCCTAATTTTAGTTACAGGTTTGAGCGACATGGGGCTGTCTTCTGTGACGTATTTTCTTCCTCTTTATCTAATATCCACTCCAGGAGAGGGAGGCCTCGGTAAAGATGCGCTTACAGTGGGCTTTTTTCTGGGTGGGGCTCAGGTAGCTGGGATTATTGCTCAACCCTTAATGGGATGGCTGTCTGACAGATATGGGAGAAAAATTGTTCTATTGCCAGCCATGACCCTTTTGGGCATGTTGTTTATTGGGTTGTATTTCGCCTCTGATGGGTACCTACTTGTGTTAAATGTGTTCACAATGGGTGCTTTCTTATATTCACTGCATACCGTATTTATCGCTGCCGCTATGGACGTAGCCGGTGGGAAATTACAGGCAACAGTGGTATCGTTGATTTACAGCGCAAGCTTATTAGGAACGGCCTCTCCGATTTTCACAGGATTGCTCATCGATGAATTTGGGTTAAAATCTGCCTTTTTATTCAGCGGGATCATTTCGTTGCTAGCAACAATCATTCTTTTCTCAATTAAACTTCCAATGAGTGTTGTAATTGCTGACATAAATGAAGAGACTGAATCCTCTTCGAGTGCGATGGGAAGTTATTCATAATTATGTCGGCAAAATTCCTGTTCAATGCTTGTCATTAGATAAATCATGGATGAATTTGTAATACAAACAGATAGCTTAACCAAACATTACAAGAATGTTGTAGCCGTGGATGATCTCTCAATTGAGATACGACGAGGTCGCGTCTATGGACTACTTGGGCCAAATGGTTCCGGCAAGACAACTACGATGGGAATGTTACTGGGACTACAGGTACCCACTTTCGGAACTTTTAGTTTGTTCGGCTATAACCATGGCCATAAGGACTTATTACGGCGGGCTGGTGCGCTTGTCGAAAACTCGTCGTTCTATCCATATCTTTCAGGATACCAGAATCTGAGATATTTCCAGATGATATCGGGGAAGGGTTCAGAAGAGGAACTTGAAAGTTTGATTGATCGTGTTGGACTAGCGGGCAGAGGGGATGATTTGTTCCGGACCTATTCGTATGGTATGAAACAGCGTCTTGGGATCGCTTTATCCCTTTTAGGGGACCCTGACCTCGTGTTTCTAGACGAACCCACCAATGGTTTGGACCCTGAGGGAATGATTGAGGTACGAGAATTAATCAAGAGTCTAGGAGACGGTAGTAGAACGGTACTTCTTTCCAGCCACCTGCTTCATGAGGTGGAGCAAGTCTGTGACAGCGTGACAATTATTTCAAAAGGTAGACTCATTGCACAAGGTGAAGTTTCTCAGTTGATTGCTACGGCTGGAAGCGAACAAATACGTATAAAAACTACTGACAACAGCAAGGCCATCCAGTTGCTATCAACCCTAGGCTGGGTTGAGGATATATCCGTGGATGAAGATTCTTTTTTGATTACTGCACCGATTGAACGTTCGGCCGAGCTGACCGCAGCCTTTGCAAATTCAAATGTGTACGTGTCCGAAATGGTGCCTATCCGAAAATCCCTCGAAGAGTATTTTCTGGAAGTTACCGGCCGTGAAAATGAGAGGTTACAATGATCTCGCATCTTCTGATCTTGATAAAAGGTGAGTGGTTCAAACTGAGACGGCGTTGGCTACCGTGGATACTGCTTACTGTTATCATCCTTGTTTCGCAGGCATTTCTTTGGGGATTTTATGCTGTCCATCACATAACAGAAGGTGAGGGTACCAATACTTTCCTCTCTGATTACCAGTTTACCGGAGATATAGCCACCGTACAGGTGTCCTGTTTCGATCTGCTCAATGGACGTCTTCAAGAAAGAATCCAACCGCTTTCAATAGAAGAACGTTTAATAGTTGAGGGAGAAATAGCTGAATGGGGCCCGAAAGAATGTTCGGACTACGCTTATGAACCCGAAAAATTTTTCATGTTCGTGTTACCGACGAGTATTGTGGGAAGTGTCTACCTAGTATTTCTGACCGGATTACCCTTTATGCTAATCATGATTCTATCTGCATCCTTGTTGGGGTCAGAATACGGATGGGGAACACTGCGGGTTGTTGTCTCGAGAGGACTGGGGAGATGGCAGCTTATATCGGCCAAGCTGATTTTGTGTGTTCTGGTAGCTTTTGGCTGGTTGGCCGTTATGGTGCTACTTAACATTGTGTCCAGCATTTTGGCTGGGATAATTCCTCCTGACGAGGGAGTATCCCTAATAATGTTGCCCGAGGGAGATACGTGGCCATCAGTCCTGTCGACATTTGGTAAGTTTATGGGTAAAGCTCTTTACGCCACTGTCCCATATATATGTCTTGGAACCTTCTTTGTTGTTTTAACTCAATCAACCGCCCAAGGGATTTCTTTGTCGGTCGTGACATATGTGGCGGAAGCTATGGTGGTACCCGCGTTGCTTGCTATTTCCGAAAAACTTGAAAGAATCAATGAAGGTCTTCTGAGCTCGAATGTTAGAGAATGGGTTTTTTTAGGAGACTCAAAACCAGCCGTGGCTTTGAAGGGTGCAGAGGAATTAGATATGCTTCAGGCCTTTTTAGTGATACTTGCCTATTCTGCAACAATGCTTGCGGTTTCAATGTGGATTTTCCAACGTAGAGACCTTTCAGGTGTAAAGGGAGCGTGAGTGGTGGTTTTGCACGATTCTTAGTGATTGGGGCCGAAGGAAGGACTCCAACCCTGGACATTCTGCTCGGAAGGAATATTCTCCTATTTTCTATCTCTATCATACTAAAGAGTGCTTAGGCGGTTAAGGTTCTCCTCACTTAGACCTCAGCCAACCGAGCCGAGGTTTTCATCCAACTGAGTAATCTCGTCACACCCGATGATGGCGACCGAAACGGTTGGGCTGGACAGCAGTCACGCCTGGGAATAGTACTGTTAGGCGTAGATAAGTGGGCTATGTCCTTTATATAGAGTGATTACAATTTCGTATCGATGAATAGCTATAATGTAAATTTGACACAAAATACTAAGACAACATTTAGGGAGAATGCCATGGGGTTACTTGAGGGTAAGAAAGTTCTAATTACTGGAGCTAGAAAAGGAATAGGACGCGGCATAGCAATAACTCTAGCAAATGAAGGTGCGGATGTTGGCATAAATGATATTTTAGAAGATGAATTCGTCGAAAAACTGCTGGAAACAATTTCTAATAAAAGAGTGAACGCTACTTTTCACAAGGGTGATGTAAGTAGCATTGAAGGAATAAAGTCGGTTTTTGATTCCTTTATGGAAAAACATAATCAAATTGATATTTTAGTAAACAATGCTATTTTTCCCGATCAACAAAGACCTTTTTTCGAAACAGATGAAATCTACTGGGACAGAATGATGAATTTGTCCTTGAAAGGATATTTTTTTGCGTCACAAAGAGCTGCGAAAGAAATGATTGCGGGCGGTACAGGTGGAAGAATAATCTGCTTATCAAGTGTTCACGCTTATGTCGCTATGCCAAATTGGACTGCGTATGGTACAGCTAAAATGGCATTAAGGAGAATGGTTAAAGGTATAGCGGCAGACTTAGCCGGTAAAAATATTACTGCAAACTGTATTGCTCCTGGACCTATCTCAAATAAACTACCTGATATTGAAGATGATTCGATAGATGGCCCACCGCATAACCCAGATGATGTAAAAGATTTTGTTCCATCTGGTAAAGGTGGATTACCAAGTGATATAGCAAATGCGGTTTTGTATTTATCATCGAATCTAGGCCAATACGTCAATGGGGAAACCTTGTTGGTTGACGGAGGAATGATAGCTTCAAAAAAAATTGACGATAAAATCCTAAATTAAGGAAATAAACCCTCAAGGAGATCGTTAGTTACTACATCGAAGACTATGTTTGATACTGAGCTTCAGTGAACTGAATTTTAGGTCGACTGTGGTAGATGACCGTCTTGGATGGCAGTCTGGAAATGTCGAATGGTTTTTTCAACGCCGACTGTAAGCGGTGTATCGGGGATCTCGCCGAGGATTTGTCGAAGCTCAGTGTCGACCTGTCCGTCCGGGAGGGGTAGCCCGCCTGACTCATGGGTGATTTCAGCATCGGGCAACACTGCGTGAATTGCTGCCACCACCTCTGACATGTGAGCAACTGAGCCACGAATATTGAACACTTCTGAACCTTCAATTGAGTGTCTAGCTGCCTGAATAAACAATTTAGCGATATCGTCGACAAACTGAAAGCCGTTAGAACCTCCAAAGCTGATGTGGTAGGCCTCTCCGCGGGCGGCAGCGAGCATTGCTTGGGTTGGGGTGGATGTCATTCCTTGGTCGCGGCCTGGTCCATAGACTGTATAGGGTCGAAACCCAATGCTGGCAATTTGGTCATCAAGCCAATAAACCCGAGCTGAGCCTTCATTGGCTTGCTTGTAAACACCGTAGTGGCTGAGTGGGTAAAGCGGTGAATCGTGTTGTAGTAGATCTTCCGTGTACATATCTTTGGTGCCATAGACACCGGCGCTGCTGGCATAGACCAGTTGTCCAATGCCTGCTGCCTTGGCGGCTTCGAACATGTTAACTGTGCCTAGAACGTTCACAGCCGCACCCACTGGTGGATCAGCTTTGCAGAAGGGAACCTGCAGGGCGCCGAGGTGAATAATATGGGTTGCTTCAGAGTTGATTAGGGCATCCTGGACGGTATTTGTCTGTGTAAGATCGCCCTGGATAAAGGTAACGCGTGCTAACTCATCAGCCGTCATAATTAATTCAAGGCGGTGGCGATCCGTACTGAGGTCGAACACAGTTACCAACGAGTTTTCCTGGACAAGATTGCGAACGACCCAAGCTCCGACACATCCCATTGCGCCAGTCACGAAAAAATGCTGTTGTGCCATGCAACTGTCTCCTTGCTCAAATAGTTACTTTTTTGTATTAGTTTCCGCCCATCGGGGTTGTATTAACCCACAGGAGGCCATAGTAACATTTTGACTAACACACGGTGTGATTGGAATTCTCACTGTGGTAAATAAGGGAGGTACGCACAACATAGTTTCAGGCAGCATTCTCTCCAACGTGAACCGTGGACGGGGTAGTGCTTTTATGTAGCGTGGATACGGTTCTCGGCCAACTATATGAGGGGTTTTAGAAAAAAAGCTAGAGTGCCTCCACCTACTTTCGAAATGTTTAATGAGAATTTTTTGAAGATTCATATAGCCAGGTAGTTCTTTTCCCCTACTGAAGGCTTTTATAGGTTCGGAAAAAAAGATATTATCGTTCATAATTACGAAGAGATTCTACGTTTTAAATGTGCTTAATTAGGAGAAGCTTCACGAGGTCGAGGATCTCATTCTTTTGAAAGACAATTAACGAAGGAGGAAAATAATGGGAAAAGCTCTTGAGGGTATCAGAGTAATAGACATGACTCACGACCAAGCCGGACCTTCCTGCACCCAGATGCTTGCATGGCTAGGTGCTGAGGTAATAAAGGTTGAGATGGCAGACGGCATAGGGGATCGCTCAAGGTGGCTGAGGCGTGATGACCCTAACTTAGATAGTTATTTTTTCCTGCTTTTAAATAATAACAAGAAAAGCACCACGCTTAACCTTCGCGACCCTAAAGGGAAAGAATTGTTCAAGACGCTGATCAAGGACGCGGATATCATGGCAGAGAATCGTGGCCCAGGGGCGATGGATAGGCTTGGTCTGGGGTATGAGGATCTTAAGACAATAAATCCTAGACTAATTTATGCTGCGGTTAAGGGTTTTGGATCCTACGGACCTTACTCCGACTACAAATGTTTTGAACCTGTGGCTCAGGCCACCAGTGGAGCACTGAGTTGTACCGGGTTCGATGATCGGCCTCCGGCGGTGCTCGGAGCCAATGTGGGGGACTCAGGTACTGGAATGCACGCAGTTATAGGCATTCTTGCTGCCTTGGTACAACGTAACGTGTCTAACCAAGGCCAATTGGTCGAAGTGGCTATGCAAGAGGCTGTTTTGAATCTAACTCGTGTTCGGTTTACTGGAACACTGACCGATGGCTCCGCAGAACCACGCCAGGCCAGCCATGAAGGGCGTAGGCCTGGTTCCGTTGGGGGGCTATTTGTATGTGCTCCAGGAGGGTCAAACGATTACGTCTATTTGATGTTACCTCCGGATAACCCGGGCATGTTTCCGCTGGCGATGGGGGCTATGGGTCGTTCAGACCTCATTGAAGATAAACGATTCTCAACGCCCGAATCTCGGACTGCCAACGCCGAGGAATTAGGGAAAATCATAGAGAAGTGGATCGGCCAGAGAGACAAAAGGGATGTCATGTCTGCCTTCGCGGGAGCAGGGGTTCCTTGCGGAGCTGTCTATGACACATCAGAAGTTATGGCCGACCCCCACCTGAGAGAGCGTGAGACAATCACCGAAATTAAGCACCCGACTCGTGACACTTATCCGATGATCGGATCCCCTGTGCGTCTGTCTGCTTCGTCCGTCAAGGTCACTCGCGCTCCGTTATACGGCGAACATTCCGACGAAATTTTCTCGACTCTCGGAGGATTATCTCAGGCAGATATCCTTGAGCTTAGAAACGATAAGGTAATTATTTAGGATTAGAATCCATAAAACCTCATAACCATGAAACTATTGTGGAGTTGAAAATACTCATGGTATGTAGAGGGTCTCATGAGTGGATTATCAAACGAATTAGATAGATTTGTGGTTCAAAGAATTTAAGGAGTAAGAGTCATGTTAGATCTGGTAATACATGGCGGAACGGTCGTTACTCCCAGTGGAGTTGGCCAGTTTGATATTGGGATTCAAGGTGAGAAAATTGTGTTGGTTGCTGCTCGAGATGCAATTTTCGATGAATTCCAAACGTCCATAGATGCTACCGGCAAGTACGTTTTTCCTGGTGGCATCGAACCACACACCCACATCGCAACCAGCGTCTCCGAAGCTTGGGCAGGGCGTCCTGGGGTCATGACACAGTCTCCGGAAGCAGCGAGCCGGGCTGCAGCTCACGGAGGCGTCACAACATATATAGATTTTGCGGGAGGGATGGAAGGAACTGAGGACGGTGACCAGTCGGATAACTCAATCAGGGATAGGTTAGATGCTCGCCGTAGGGTATTTGCTGGTCACTCGTATACCGACTTCGCGTTTCATTTCACGCTTGCGGGGGAGGTCCCTAGCAGTACCATTGGAGAGATCGGAGAAGCTATAGAATCTGGAGTAGCCAGCTTCAAGATTTTCACGACTTTCAGGTCCAAAGTTCCCTACGGACACCTCTGGGCGATTTTTGAAGCTGTGGGTATCAACGGGGGAATCATGGCCGTCCACGCCGAGGACGACGAGATGGTGAAGTATATGGAAGCTAAACTTATTCGCGAGGGACGAGACCAGGGATATAATCTGCATCTAGCACACAACAACGTCTCAGAAGATATTTCGTTTCGAAAAATCATCCGCCTCTCGGAACACACTGAGACGGGCATCTACTTCGTCCACACTACGGCAAAGGAGGGAGCCTTCGCTATAGCAGACGCCCGTAATAATCAATTACCTGTCTACGGCGAGACACTCCACAACTACCTGCATTTCACCCATGAACATTATCGCGAGCCTGAGGGGACTGCTATCCATACTTACCCGGCCATCAAACATGCTTCGGACCGACAGGAGCTCCAAGAGGCCCTGATTAACGGCACGCTAAGCACTACGGCCACGGACGAATACACTACCTACAAGGACGTGAAGCTTTCGGGCAACACTATTGAGACAGTTTGCGGGGGCCACAACGGAATCGAAACCAGATTGCCCGTCATTTACACTAAATTTGTCTCAACGGGCCGAATCTCGATTGAGCATTTCGCAAACATCACGTCTACAAACGCCGCCAAGATTCTTGGTATGTACCCACAAAAGGGAGCCATTGCGACAGGAAGCGATGCCGACATCGTGTTATTTGACCCAGATATGAAAAGGACAATCACCCTCGGTGCCCTTCATGCAGATTCCGACTATTCCATTTGGGAAGGGTTCGAGTGCCAAGGCTATCCAGTGACAACCATCCTTCGAGGTAAAATCATCGTTGAAAATGGAGAGTTAAAGGGTAGTCCGACAGACGGTAATTGGCTTGCTCGCAGGGTAGCTGCAGCGGTCCTCACAAGCCCTGCGTGTTGATGTGGTAACTTACCCCCCCGGCAAAGTACTTCCTGCTGGTACTATTATCTGGGCATATCAGTCCCTCCACGATGCATCGATTGGGGCTGGGGTGACCGTTTGTATTGGTTAAGCTTTCCGGCATTTTATTAAAGGGGTAGTAATGAAGAAGTGGGTCGTTCTGTCAATGGTATTAGTTGCGTTGCTTGTAGACGGTAGTTTGGGTGATGCAGCTCCACCAGAAAAGACCTTCATGGAAGGCCTTCATAAATACTGATGAAGTTATGTGTATCTAAATGTACCTATTAACAGGAAAGGCCAAGGAAGGCTAAAGTTAAAGAAGTTATATGAGTAACTTTATAAACATTTCTTAAACAAATTTTTGTCCAAAAGTCACTTAAAGGAGAGACCAAAAATGTCTAATTCCTCTAGCATTGAAGCAACGAACCAAGAGTTGTCTGCGGTTGCCTGGCGATGCATTGGTCCGCCAAGAGGCGGACGCGTTGTTGCTGTAGCGGGAGATCCATCTTCTGACGCGGTCTTCTACTTTGGAGCCTGTGCCGGTGGGGTCTGGAAGACCACCGATGCCGGTACCTATTGGAAAAATGTTTCAGATGGATTTTTTAACACCGCCTCAGTAGGTGCTCTAGCCGTCGCTCAATCCGACAGTAATGTGATATATGCAGGCACCGGTGAGGCCTGTATAAGGTTGGACGTAACCCACGGTGATGGTGTCTATAAAAGCACTGATGCTGGGCACACTTGGAAACATTTGGGGTTAAAAGATACCCGACACATTTCTCGCGTGAGAATACATCCAGCTAATCCAGATCTTGTGTACGTCGCAGCCCTTGGAAATGCATTTAAGCCAAACGAAGAACGCGGGATATTTCGATCGACAGATGGGGGAGAGAGTTGGGAACATATCCTACACAAAGGTCAAGACGCGGGAGCCGCAGACCTTTCGTTGGATACATCAAATCCAAGAATTCTTTACGCTGCGATTTGGGAGGCTAGAAGAAGTTTTTGGAATATGAGCAGCGGAGGCAAAGAAAGCGGTCTTTACCGATCAACAGACGGGGGTGATACGTGGACTGACGTCTCTTCCAATCAGGGATTCCCAGAGGGCATCAAAGGTCGCATCGGAGTGGCGGCTTCTCCCGCAAAGGCGGGACGGGTATGGGCGACAGTGGAATCCGAGGATTGTGGCATTTACCGTTCAGATGATTACGGGGAAACATGGGAATTGGTGAATGATGATAGAGATCTTCAAGGTCGTCCTTGGTATTACCAACATATTGTGGCCGATCCTCAGGACCCTGAAATAGTTTGGGTTATGAACTACCAGTGCCACAAATCTATTGACGGAGGTAAAAAATTCTCAGTGGTTGGGACTCCACACGGCGACAATCATGATCTCTGGATTGACCCTAACAATTCGGACCGATTGATCGAAGGAAACGACGGGGGCGCCTGCGTTTCTTTCAACGGTGGGGAATCGTTTTCAAGCATCTACAATCAGCTTACCTCTCAGTTTTATCATCTCACCACAGATAATAGATATCCCTATAGAGTTTATGGTACTCAGCAAGACAATTCTGCTATCAGCGTCCCCTCACAAACCGGCAAAGGAGCTATACCATGGGGAGACTGTTATTTTGTAGGTAGCTCTGAAAGCGGGTATATCGCTGTCGATCCCAACAACCCCGATATTGTTATATCAGGAGCAGTTGGAAGCTCCCCGGGCGGTGGCGGAAATATGCTTCGATATGATCATAACACCGGTCAGGTGAGGATAATAACTGTCTGGCCGGAAGTAAATGTTGGATATGGCGCCGATAATATGAAGTACAGGTTCCAATGGACCTATCCAATTTCATTTTCCCCTCACGACTCAACTGTGCTGTACACAGCCGGCAACATTGTATTTAGGTCTCTGGATCAAGGAAGTAATTGGACTCCAATTAGCCCCGATCTCACACGACGCGATAAAGAAAAGTTAAGGCCATCGGGAGGGCCTGTAACACTCGACACTTCGGGGGCAGAAACTTATTCAACCATATTCTCATTCGCCGAATCGCCTGTTGAAAAGGGAGTTTTCTGGGCAGGTTCGGATGATGGGTTGGTTCACGTATCCAAGGACGAGGGAGATTCATGGCAGGACATTACCCCTGGAGAATTGCCTGAGTGGTCCCTGATCAGCATGATAGAACCGTCATCACACTCAGCTGGCACAGCATATATGGCTGCAACCAGATACAAACTGGGTGATAATTCACCGATGCTCTTTAAGACAGAAGATTATGGTAAGGAATGGAAGGTTATTAATGGAAACCTACCGGAAGATGATTTCACTAGATGTATTCGGGAGGATCCCGTCAAGGCCGGTATGTTATATGCAGGGACAGAAACCACACTTTACGTCTCATTTGACGACGGAATCCATTGGAGGGGATTGAGGGGTAACGGAAGTGTCGGGAAGAGTTCTTTGCCCGTCGTTCCCATCTACGACATAGCAATAAAAGAAGACGACATGATCGTGGCAACCCATGGAAGGTCATTCTGGATACTCGATGATCTTACACAACTCAGGCAGGTCCCTGAAATAGAAGGGGTTAATTCTCCACATATCCTTCAACCAAGGGACACCATCCGAATAGCTGCCCCACTTAGGAATCCTAAAGCAGTTGAGGGAAAGAATTACCAGCTCTCACTCGGAGCCGCAGTCACGTACACAGAGGATAAAAATACCTATGGTGAGGTGGAACGCTCTTTCCTTGACGCGGGACAGAATCCACCGGCGGGGGTTCTTATCAACTATTTTCTACCCAAAGAAATACACGAAGAACTATCGTTAACCTTCCTTGACCAGTCTGGGAATATGATAATCACATACTCTAACAAAGTTGCAGTTGACAGTAGTTCAGAAGAGGAAGGCTATCAACTTTCTGCTGCTTCAAATATTGGTATGAACCGATTCATCTGGGACATGAGATATCCACCAGCAAATAAGGTACCTGGAGATAAAACCACCGCAGACCGCGTTGTTTCTGGTCCCATAGCCCCTCCAGGGAGATATACAGTTGTGTTGAAGTGTTCAGGTACTGAGGAATCAAAGACGTTTGAGATAATAAAGGACCCGAGAGTGGAAGCTAGCCAGAAGGAACTTGAGGACCAATTCAACCTACTTTTGTCAATCAGAGACAGGTTATCTGAAACACACGATTCAATTAATCGGATTAGGAGCGTTTGTTCTCAGGTAGATGAGTGGGCACAGCGAGCAATCGGCCATTCATCGGAAACATTGGTAACTGAAGCTGCAAAAAAGATAATGGAAAAGTTATCTGCGATAGAGAGCGAATTGATCCAGACTGAATATCAAGGTGCTAGGGATCGGCTAAACCTGCCTACAAGATTGAATAGCAAACTGTCGGAAATTACCAGTGTTGTTTCGGCCGGGGACTTTGCCCCAACCAGACAATCCTATGAAGTATTTCAAGCAGTTTCGGATGAGATCGAACCTCACCTTCTCATTTTGCAAAACACAATTGATGGAGATGTAAAGGACTTTGATAACCTCGTACAAGAACTGGGAATACCTGCAGTAGTGGTGAGGCCCCAGTAAATCACAGTTATCAGGATCCGGGTTCAAACTACACCCGGATCCTGGTTGGATCGTATCCCAGTCTAAGTGAGGCCAACAAAACCAACGCTGATGAGGCTAGGAGCAATCCCATTCCCCGTAGTGTCACCTCGTAATCAAACATTGTGATGAGCAGACCGGCAACTATAGGGCCGGCTACCTTTCCGGCATTCTTAAGAGAGCCGCTAATCGCTATTCCTGTGGCGATGCCTAGTCCGGTGAAGCGAATACTTATCATGGCTAATGTTGAAGGGAATATTAAAGCCTGGGCCAAGCCAATTAGTGAGGCCATCGTCAAGAGGGTAGGCAAGTGCTTCGCTGAAGGTATATAAGATATCGCACCTGCAATAACAACCATTCCTGCCACTACGGTCAATAGATATCCGAACTTGTCTCCCACCCTACCTCCGAAAGGGTTCATCATTACATGAACTAGTTCTTGCACGGCAAAAAATATCCCCACTTGTAGAACATTAAAACCTTCTGCAATGCCATAAATTGGTAAAAATGCCTTAACAGCGTAGACGGCCATATACACCCATCCTTCCAAACTACCCGATATCCAAACAACTGAGCTAGCAGCCCCAGATCGGATGGCTGATAGAAATTTCTTAGGTAGCGAGAAAACCTTAGGATTTTGTGCCGGAAGTTTATTCTCAGGCAAAAGCAAAACCGGGAGAAATGCTGCAGAGCTTAAAATTCCAATTATTGTAAACACCTCTTTAGGATTTAAATACATTAATAGCAAACCGGCAGATAATGGGCCAATTATATATCCGGAGGTTTTGGCCATTCCAAACCACCCGAGCAACTCACCTTTTTTCCCCCCCGCACGTTCGGCAACATATGCTAGGGAGACAGGCCCATATACAGCTGTCGCAAAACCATGGATGAGTCTAACTGCGAAGAGACTTTGAGTAGAATCGACGAATGGATAAACAAATGGCATGAAGGTAAAAAAGGCAGTACCTACAAGCAACCAGGATTTCCGTCCCCCTGTATCAGACAGAAAACCTATGACAGGCTTGAAAATCATGCCTGTCAGGGTAGAAACAGAAATTATCAGCCCCACGAATGAGTCACTTGCTCCGAGCGAGGCTGCGAAGATAGGTAGAAGGGGTGTCTTTCCCATTTGATAAGCAGATCTGACTAAAAAGTCAGCTAAGCCCATGAAAAGGATCGGCTTCCTCACAAATGTATACCCCGGGTTTAAATTTATATTTTTACTGTAATCACTTTGTTGTGACGTGGAAATGCATATCCTTACAATTCTATCGGACTTAAATTACTCATAAAAGAGGAGAGTGAAACACAAATGTTTCAAAGGAAGTCCAAAAATACCATGGAATAAGGGCTCTTGTTGAACCGGTATTGAAATCGGAGAGTTACTTTAAAACTTCAAGCCGTCATAAAAGTAATCAAAGTAGTAATGAGGATAAGGGAAATTAATTTTCTAGAACGCATCATGGAATAGTAACATTTCATTAACACACGGTGGGATTGGAATTCGCAGTGGTAGGGGTAGATAAATGGGGTACGCAGGAAGGGGTACTAGGGAATATTCACAGCTGAGAAAAGTAAGTCTCTGACCGTCGATATGAGTCTGAGTGAAATCAGTACCGGTGAGTTGCTGGAACTGCTTCATAAGACTACACGTTAACATGGCGTAATATGTAAGAGTTACATCAAAGATATATCTAGGGGGCAGATTTGTATAAGTCAAAGGCTGTTATCGCGCGAAATAGGGGAGAGAGGGTTGAAGAGGTTGAGATTTTAGTTCCTGGACCCGGGCCCGATGAAGTATTGATTAAAGTCAAGGCCTGTGGCGTGTGCCATACGGATCTTCACTATCGTGAAGGTTCAATCAATAATGAATTCCCTTTTCTGCTAGGGCATGAGGCGGCTGGTTATATAGA
>CAYMZR010000029.1:0-20868 GCA_964394975.1 uncultured Dehalococcoidia bacterium
CCAGCTGTTGCTGGTGCTGCTGCTGCTGCTGTTGCTGGTGCTGCTGCTGCTGCTGCTGCTGCTGGTGCTGCTTCTTCTTCTGAATCACCGCAGGCAACTGCAACGAGTGCAATGAGTGCAATTAATAGCATCACAGGCAACGCTGTTTTACTGAAAATCTTCATAAAAATAGTCCTCCTATTTCTTGATTTCCACCTTCTAAACTAATACCACATATTAAGACTGTTCCTAACAAGTTACGCAAAACAGCCGCCCCTATCGGGAGCCAGTGGTAGATTGATGGTATGGTAAATCTTTTTATTAAGAAGTCAAGTTTCGAATATGAAATAATCAATATTAGGTTTGGCAATGAATCGCCACTGTTTGCACATTAATCAATGATTCTCGTTATTAATTATGACAATTCGCAGGGTGAATATGTGGGAGAGTACAATAGTACAGTGAATATAAGAATACCTCTTATTTTAACTTCGACATTAGCGAGGATTGTACTTGGATTGCTTTTCTCATCCTTTGCTGCCTTCGTATCTTGGGTGATGTTCTTTCAGGGAAGCGGTTTGAACCAAGAGGTTTATTATTTAAAACAGAGCGTCGTTATCGGTCTTCCTGCGGGTTTGGCTATTTCTTTGATCTGGTGGAATCCTGAAAGCCCTAACCTGATGATGATTTTTCAAGGCTTTACTATTGTTTTAATCAGTGTGTTATCGCCTTTAGTGATAGTCAATCTAATAGGCATTGATTCAGGAACTACATTGGTAGGACCATCCCTTAGAGTTCCTGTGCTATCCATAACTGATATTTTTAAAAAGATGATGTTGTCCGCAGTTCTAGCTGCTAATTTTACAGGTGCAGCTTTTTTCCTGTATCGGTCAGTGGTTCACCAAGAGATATAAATCGAGACTAGCCGTCACCTTACAGCGGTGACGATTTCTCCCGTGTCTTCGTAAAACCTTCACATAGCACCTGATACCTGATCGTTGATGGTCCATTCAGCAGGAATCGGAATCAAATATCGACCCCTTTTGTACTACTAATCCTCAATGTGAAATAGCCAAGTACTCCAGATGCCAGTGAAGCTGTTATAACCCCTAATCGGACTAAGGTTTGAAAATTTTCATCGTCGAAAGCTAACTCACCAATAAAAAGACTCATGGTAAATCCTATTCCTGCGAGCAGGGCCAGTCCACAATATTGTTTCCAATCTACATTTGTAGGTAGCGAACAAAACTTAAATCTGATTCCAAGGTATGTAAACAGCATTACTCCAATCGGTTTGCCTAAAAGTAGACCTAGTCCTACCCCTAGTGTTATTGGTTCGACAAAAAAGTCTAGATTCAGTCCCTTAAGAGATACTCCTGCATTCGCTAGTGCAAATAGAGGCAAAATTAAAAATGCCACCCACAAATGCAAACCATGTTCCAGGCGGTAAAGAGGAGCCGGCTCCAATTCATTATTAGATTTGTGAGGTGTTAGCATAGCCACGACAACGCCGGCAAGTGTGGCGTGTAGGCCAGATTTCAATACGCATACCCAGAGCAGGGTTCCCATTACCATGTAGGGAGATAATTCACTGACCTTTCTTCTATTGAGGGCTAAAAGAATCAGGATGCATATGAAGGCGCCTCCCAGGGGCAGTAAAGACAAGTTTTCAGTATAAAAAACAGCGATTATGAGTATTGCCGCCAGATCGTCAATTATTGCTATAGAAACCAGCGTTAATTTCAAGGATTCTGGAACTCTACTTCCCAAAAGGGTTAATACCCCAAGAGCAAACGCTATGTCAGTTGCCGCAGGAATAGCCCAGCCCTGTATGGCGGTTGATTGTCCCCAATTAAGGGATATGTAAATTAGGGAAGGAACAATTAATCCTCCAAGGGCAGCGATCGCGGGTAAACTTATTTGAGACCGACTGGATAGTTGCCCGTCTAGTATTTCTCGCTTTATTTCTAAACTTACCAAAAGGAAGAAAATGGCCATTAACCCGTCATTTATCCAATGGTGAAAATTTTTGTCTATGGAAAAATTTCCAAGCTGAATCAATACTGGGGCGTGCAAAATATCATGGTAATAATTTTCTAGTGCGGAGTTACTAATCAGAATAGCGATGATTGCAGCTATAACTAAAAGTATTCCTCCTGCAGACTCTAGAAGGAAAAATTCTCGAAGCATTTTTACGGGCATAATATTCTCCTGAAAAATACTACCTTGAATAGCAGATCAGAGGTATATGAATTACTCTCTTCTGGAGAGCAATAAAAGAAATGGTTATGATGAAGCCTAGAATTCTTTCTTATGGTGAAATAATTTTTGATTTGGTAGAGGGTAGACCTTTTTTGGGTGGAGCTCCATTAAATTTCGCGTGGTTTGTTAATCAATTGGGTGGAGAGGCTACCCTTATAAGTGCTGTGGGGAATGATGATTTGGGAGCAGAAGCTATATCAATCGTAGAAAACTACGGAATTAATGGTCACATAAATTTTTCTGGAGAACCCACTGGAACGGCTATTGTAAACCCAGATGGTAAATTTGATCTTACCTACCCAGCTGCCTGGAACCAGATTGAGACCCCTGACTTGGAAGCAGGGATTTACGATCTGCTTTATGTAGGTACCTTGGCCCAAACGAGCTGCTTCAATAGTAAGCGACTTGCTGATCTGGTCCAAAGTGCTTCAACGAACGTTTTCCTAGATTTGAACCTTAGATATCCCTTTTACTCAAAAGAGATAATTTTCAATTCTCTACAGATGGCAAATATTGTCAAAGTGAATCTGGAGGAATGGCGAGAAATTAAAAGTCTTACTTCTATTGAGGACCCCTTTTCTTTTATGGATTGTTTTCATTTGTCTCATTTGGCTATAACTATGGGATACGAAGGAGCGAAATTTTTCTTTGATGGACGAGAATTCCAATATCAACCTCGCAAAATAACTGAGGTAGATCCGACCGGAGCAGGGGATGCATTCAGTGCATGTTTTGCGATGGGTGTTTTATTGAGAATACCCGAAATGAAAATTCTTAAAGTTGGGTGTGATGCAGGTGCTACTGTGGCAGGGAATCCAGGGGCTCACATGAAATTACCCAACTTTGTCAGAGACCAATTGCTCTTTTAACTTGGTATGAAAAGGTTTGGTGCCGAAGGCGAGAGTCGAACTCGCACGAGTGTTACCTCAACGGTTTTTGAGACCGCCGCGTCTACCATTCCGCCACTTCGGCATTTTAAGGAGTGTAATTAAGGAGTGTAATTATAGATAGGGTTGAGCTTACCTGCTAGAGGTGAATTGGACCCAGTTGAGGAACTCTCTAAATTACATATCTATTTTTTTCTCTCCTGATAAATATCCTTCCGGATCTTTTTGAAATGCTATCTTGCAACCAGGGGCACAAAAATAATAAGAATTTCCTTCGTAGTCGTAGGATCCACCGTTGGGATTTTCCGTATTGACAGACATATGGCACACAGGATCAATCGCCTCGTCTTTAGGTTTTGAGAATAAAGGAATTTTCATTGTATGGCCTTTTGCTGTTTATAAATCACTATTTTTTAGACGAAGGGCATTTAGTACCACTGTTATTGAGCTTATACCCATTGCTGTTGCTGCTATCACTGGGTTTAAGAATCCTCTATCCCCTATAAGTGGAGCTAGAAAATCTGGTACCGTTTGTGAAGTAAATAAAGGATACAAGATGCCAGCTGCTACTGGAACCAGCAACATGTTGTAAGCAAAAGCCCAGAACAGATTTTGTTTTATGGTCTTGATACAGGATTTACTTAATTGGATTGATTTGACTATAGAAAATAGTCTGTTGCCCAGTATAGTGATTTGAGCCGATTCAATTGCAATGTCGGTGCCGTTGCCCATGGCTATGCCCAAATCTGCTTGGGTAAGGGCCGGGGCATCGTTTATTCCGTCCCCAACCATGCAAACCTTTTTGCCACTCTGCTGGAGTTTTGATATATATTTAGCTTTGTCTTGAGGCAGTAAATTGGATTCATGCTTCCCTATACTGAGTTCGTTGGCCACCGTTTCAACGACTGCTTTTGCGTCTCCACTCAGTAATATTAGGTCCAAGTTCATATTTTGTAGCTGGCTTATAGTTTCCTTTGCATCGCCTCGGATAGTGTCTGAAACCAAAATTGAACCCGCATACTTTCCTTCAACTGCCACGTGAATTTCTCCAAGGCTGTCGGGGTTTGAGTTCTGTAAAAGTTCTACTTGATGAGTTTCAAGGAAAGCTTTATTCCCCACTAGTATTTCCTTATCATCCTTCGTTCCCGAGGCACCTAATCCAGGGAAAGCTTGGAATTTGTAAACGTCGTACGTTTCAATATTTTGTGAGGCACATTCAGACATAATCGCTTTTGCTAAAGCATGCTCGGAATTTTTTTCTACGGCCCCAGCGTATTTTAAAATCTCAGTTTCCGAAAATTCTCTCATGGGCGTTATATGACTGACTTTCGGGTTTCCATTGGTAAGAGTTCCCGTCTTATCGAATATCACGGCATCAACTTTTTGAAGGGTTTCTATTGCCAGAGCATCTCTGTATAAAATGCCATTTTCTGCGCCTTTTCCGCTGCCCACCATTATTGCTATCGGAGTGGCCAGACCCATTGCGCATGGACAAGCAATTACAAGTACGGCTACTGCCGCTATTGTGGCGTAGGAATGTTCAGGGGCCGGACCCCAAAGCATCCATGTTAAGAAGGTTAAAAATGATACAAATAGAATAATCGGTACTAACAATGCGGCCAATTTGTCAGCAATGCGCTGAATTGGAGCCTTTGATGCTTGTGTGTCCTCGATCAAGGAAATTATCTTTGAATAAACAGTGTTTTCACAAAGTGCTTCCGTAACTATCTTTATGTTGCCTGTGCCGTTGATAGTGGAAGAAAAAACGGAATCTCCGGTCTTCTTTATGGATGGAATACTTTCCCCAGTAAGGGAAGACTCATCTACTTCTGAAAATCCTTCAATTACTGAACCATCCACTGGAATAATCTCTCCCGGTTTAACAGCTACAATATCACCAATAACAAGGTCATCAACAGGAATAGTTTTTAATTCTGTGCCTTGGATGGTGGTTGCCATTTTGGGCGCTATTTCCATCAGTGATTTGATGGAATCGGTTGCCCTTCTTCGAGATTTTGATTCCAAATATCGTCCAAGTAAAACCATTCCAATTATTGCGCAGGAAGTTCCAAAATGGGTTTCGTGAAACGAATCATTTATACCTAGGAAATCACTTATAACTACGAATGTGCTGTACAAGTAAGCAGTTGACGTTCCTACTGCAATCAAGGTATTCATATTGGTGGTTCGGTGACTTGCGGCATTCCAAGCGCTTGTGTAAAACTGAGAACCTGCCCAGAACTGAATGATAGTAGCAATTGTCAAGGCTAGATATTGATGATTAAAAGGAAGTAAAGATACAAAATTAGGGATCATCGCAAACATGATAAATGCTGCCCCTGAGAGACTTGCAACGGCTTGTCGAATGATGAGTCTTTGGGCTCTTTCAGTTGAGCCATACCCCAAGTCCTCTTTGTCTATGTAAGATGATGAGTATCCAGCATTAGTGATTGCTAGCCTAATGGATGACATCGATTCAAATCCTGGAATATATCTAACTTTTGCTGTTTCTGTAGCTAGATTTACGAATGCTTCTTCCACACCGGTTAATTTCGATATGGAGCTCTCAATGTGAGACACACAGGCAGCACATGTCATCCCTTCAATCGATAGGGTTATTGATTCAGAGCCTAATTTGTATCCTGCATTTTCAATTGCTGATTTGAGAGTATCTTTCTGGATCTCACCATTCGGGATATGTACTGTGGCTTTTTCTGTAGCCAGATTTACTACTGCCTGCTCAACTTGCGGTAGGCTTTCGAGCGCTTCTCCCACGTGGGATACACAAGCAGCACATGTCATTCCGTCAACAGGAATAGTTATGGACGTTGCTTTTTGTTTATCGGCCATTCCTTTGCTCACCATACTTGAAACCACGGGCCAACCTATTAAATTATAGTCTAATAAAAAAAGCCGACATTTAATGACGGCCTTTTTCAAGATAAATTGGGAGGTTAACTGCGCTACATTGTCCTGACCACTCCAACCACTCGCCCTCTTACTGATACGTTTGCAGCTGCAACAGTGATAGGTTGCATGTATGAATTTGCAGGAACTAATTTTACTTTATCGCCTTCAAGGTAAAAATGTTTTAATGTGGCTTCTTCCCGGTCTTTCAACCAAGCTGCCACCATGTCACCGTTTTGCGGCTGTTCTATTGATTCCAGCAAGACAAGGTCACCATCTCCCACCAACGCGTCAACCATAGATTCCCCTTTTACACGAAGTGCGAACACATTTTCCTTCCCTTTAGTCAGAAAAGGAGGTAGATCTACGTTGTCAAAATCAGTATCGTTCCATTGCTCCGTGTTTACTAGAGGTAGTGGTTCACCAGCTGCAATGCTTCCGACTACTGGGATAGATATCAGGTTTCTCAGAGTTGAAGTCGCAGTTTCCCCCAATAATTCAATGCCTCTAGATACTTCCCTGCGTCTCTGTAAATAGCCTTCGCGTTGGAGTATTTGTAGATTGTAGTCAACTACAGAAGTTGAGCTAATCTCGCATCCAGTTTGAATGTCCCTTACAGTAGGCGGGTAACTGTTCTTGCCCATGAAATCCTTAATATAATTAAGCATGGTCTGTTGTCGTTTTGATAAAGGTCGTTTCATTTTTATCACTCCCTATTTTAAAGTTGGGATACAGAATAAGTACTAATGTTCGGAACAAATTATCAGAACAAGTGTGCTATGTCAATTAATTTTAGGTTATATCGTGATGTGATTTTTAGTGAATATTCGTTGACCCTCTAAAAGTTACAGTGCTACACTGAGAATGTGAAAGATATCACCAATGCATCATGGTCCAAGGAGGAGATATGATCCGAAGATTAGTTGGAGGAGTGTGTATTACTGGGTTACTACTAAGTGCGTATGCCTGTGGTGAAAATGTGCCCCCAAAAGGAAGTCACAACGAAGTTCAAGCCGCACCTATTGTTTCAACTTCTTCTAGCCAGGCTTCTATTTCAGCTGCTGCGCCTCCGCCTCCTGTAACAACATCTTCTCAATCTAATGCTACTTCCGCTTCAGCCTCATCCCCGGCAGATTATTCCTTAGATATTGCTATGAATGATGCTAATGCCGACTACTCGTTCAATCCTCGTGATATAACAGTGAAGGCTGGTGAAACAGTAACTTTGAAACTTACATCTGCAAATGAGTTTCATAGCTTCACGGTAGATGATCTTGGCATTGATGTAGAAGTTGATGCTGGTACGACTGAAGAAATCACATTCACTTTCTCAGATTCCGGTTCATTTGATCTGATCTGCATACCGCATGAATCTCTTGGTATGGTAGGCAAGATAATAGTTCAATAATTGGCTCATTAATATCGGTTAGTGGCAGTTAGGTGTGCTGAGATGAAGGTTTCAAAACCATCGACAAATATTTGGGTATTTTCTTGTCTGATCCTACTATTACTGGGCTGCTCTTCAGTAGAAGATTCTGATTTGCCTTCTGAAAATATTGAAGCTGGGACAAGTACTGTGCTGGCTGAGGGTAGTTTGTCTGTTGAACCAATAGCAACTTTAGAAACACCAAAAGCTCTTGATAGGGGTACAGTTAGTGTTACTGCTGCGGAACCCACCGTGGTTACGAAATTGCAGACCCCTACAACCGTTGTAGAAGTATTGACTCCTAAAACAACTATATCTACTGGTTCTTCAGGACTTAATTCTTCGTCCTCAAGACAGGCGGATCTGACAGCGCAAAGTGAAACGATTGCCATATCTTTTCAGGCCGGATCAATGGCCAGGTACAAGATTGGTGAGCAATTTGCCCGATTACCTACACCTATAACTGCAATCGGGGAAACGTCGGGAATAAATGGGAAAGTGTATTTAAATAAAGATGGTCACGTCAGTGACTCCAATTCATCTGTCATTATCGTTGATGTGCAATCTTTGAAAAGTGATGAAAATAAAAGGGACAATTGGGTGCGGAGAAATGGAGGCATTGGTTCAGAGATATCCATTGATGTCCTTGAAATTTTGGGTCACCCTTGGCCGCTGCCAGAGGCCGGAGATATGGAAGTCTCAATAAACGGAAACATGACTATATCTGAAATTACAAAACCAGTTGTGTGGGAAGGTCTGTTATTAATAGAAAATAAAGGTATAACCGGTTCAATATCTACAGTAATAACCTGGGATCAGTTCTCACTTTCAAAGCCAAAATTACCTTTCATAATTAGTGTAGATGACGAAATTGTTCTTGAATTGGATGTGGTGGCAACTGTCGAATAGTGGGCCTTATGTTGTACATTGAAATATTGGACACCCTAAATGTGGTGTACTCGTTGACTGCAGCTTCTTTAGACTAATATACTTACTTCATTCTTGAGTCACAATTACTGAGGAGTGCTCAATATGAAAGTATCTTGTCTTCAGCAGAATCTTAGTAGAGCCTTGGCAATAGTCGGTAGAGCGGTTGCAACTAGAAGTAATTTGCCGGTTCTCCAGAATGTGAAAATTGCTACAGAAGATGGCATGTTAGTTTTAACGGCCACTAATTTGGATATCGCCATTACCACTAGAGTTGGAGCTCAAGTGGAGAAAGAAGGAGAGGTTACAATACCGGCCCGCTTACTTTCTGATTTCGTAAATTCTCTACCTGATGATCGAATCGAAATTGAGTCTGTAGCAGAGCCTCTAAGTGTTTCGTTAAATTGTCAGAGATTCTCAGCAAATATCAATGGTACTGATCCTGATGAATTTCCTCCTATCCCTGCCGTTGATGAAGGTGCAACTATAAAAGTTGATCCTCAACTTCTTAGGGACACTGTAACTCACGTTGCTTTTGCAGCAGCTACAGAAGACTCTCGACCGGTACTAACAGGAATAAAAGTTGAAGTAAACCAGTCTGATTTCACTTTTGCCGCAGCGGACGGATTTAGATTGGCGGTTTATGAAGGTAAGTTACTGGAACCAATCTCTGAGCCAATGGAGTTTATTATTCCTGCCAAAGCCCTCCAGGAAGTCGGGCGACTTATCGGTACAGATGATACCGCAGTGGAATTTACAGTTACTTCCGCTGGAACTCATGCTTTGTTCAATATCGGAAATGTTGAAATTGTCTCTCAGCTTATGCCAGGTTCGTTCCCAAACTTCAGATCGCTCATTCCTGGTGAATATAAGAACCGCGTAATCCTAGAAAATTCTGACTTCACACGAGCAGTGAAGACTTCTTCTATTTTTGCTCGGGATGGTAGCGGAATCTTGAGGATTCAGATTGTGAATGACGAAAATGGCGGAAAGCTATCGATTTCCTCAAGGGCCGAAGAGGTAGGTGATAATCAAGGTGAGATAGATGGTGCTGTGGAAGGGGAGGTCGATGAAGATTCTCGAATAGCTTTCAATAATAAATATTTGGCAGAGGTTCTCGATGTTCTAGGAGATGGAGAGGTTGCCTTCGAAATGACCTCGGCCTCAAGCCCTGGAGTGGTGAGAGCTACCGGTAAAGAAGGTTACACCCACGTGGTCATGCCAATGTTTGTCCAGTGGTAGGCGGAATTTAGATTTTTGTTGGTTGCGGGCCCCTTCTGCCCTTCAATTCAAACGTATTCGTATATTTAAATGTTCTCACGTCTCTATTATGGATGGTGGATAGTTTCAGGAGCTATCCTCTGCAATTTTGCATTCCTGAGTGTAAGCCAATCTTCCATCGGCGTATTCACCCTACCCATTGTGGACGATCTAGGCTGGAAAGTTTGGCAATATACGTTGGGACCCTCCATTGCAATTGGTACGGGAGCGTTCTCGAGTATTCTAGTCGGAAGTATCCTTGATCAGAAAGGACCCAGACCGCTGATATTTATTGGGGCTTCCATGAGTGCTCTGTGCCTCATTTTGCTTGGGATCCAGTCCAGTTTAATGTGGTATTTGTTCTTATATTTAATCGCTGGATTTGTTGGATGGAATTTATTTAGCCCGTTTGTAGTGAATTCTGCTGTTAATAAGTGGTTTGTCAGGAAGAGGGGATGGGCACTGGCACTAGGATCGTCGGGAATATCTCTGGGTAGCTTGGTGACCCCTCTAATATTGACTGGAATTGTGGATAACTTTGGTTGGCGGACCGGATATTTCTTCCTCGGTGTTTTTGTACTTATTCTGATTATCCCTGTAAGTTTCTTTATGCGTCGAACCCCTGAAGATCATGGCCTTTTACCTGACGGGATTGATGACTACTATGACCCAGGTTCATTAGATATACCTGAATCTGAATTCCGACCTTTCAATCGTTCAGAAGCAATCAATACCAGTAGTTTTTGGTTCCTAGTCTTTGGGTTTACTTTGATAGCGGCAGGGCTTGCTTGTGTGTTGATACATGCAATTCCGTTTTCTCAGGAGTCAGGTTTTGCTCGAACTGTCGGAGCAATTGGTATTTCAGTCAACGGCCTTGCCAATCTGTCATCAAAGCCGGTATGGGGGTTTGCAATGCAAAGATTTCATCCAAGATTTCTTGTGGTAGCAGCCTACGCTATATCTTCCATCGGGGTTTCTTTAATGTTGCTATCGGGTCCAATTTCACTGATTCCAATATTATTGGCAGGGTTTTTCCTATATGGTTTTGGATTTGGGGGAACCATTCCTTTAAGTGAATCTTTGTGGGCACGATATTTCGGCCGGGCACATATAGGATCCATAAGAGGTGTCACACAGCCAATCAGAATACTTGGCACAGCTGTGGTCCCGGTATTGGTTGGGCTATTGTTTGATATCACCGATACCTACAGACCAGGGTTTGTATTGGTGATCGGAGCTCTTCTTCTAGGGGCCATTCTGGTTTTCTTGTCAAGAGAACCCCAGAGGACTGAATCGTAAGTAGGTTATCGGCCGTATTGTTTTAGCAACCAAGTATTTTCTAATTGGCTTGATGAGTTTGTAATATTGTTCCCAGGTTTCTAACGTTCCTGTTCATAAAGAAAGGCCCGATTGCAAAAACGGCGATGAGAATCCCACCTATTGCTACCGCAATGGGAACTCCAGTGGTGTCTTCCCCAATATATCTTGATAGCGCCCCAGCATACATTCCACCTAGAGGCATTATGCTCCATGTCATCCCGTAGAATCCCATAACTCTTCCCCTCATATGGTTTGGAACCATCATTTGTAGCGAGCTCATTATCGATATCATGTAGCACGAACTACTTACTCCGACGATAAAAAGAAGAACGAGGGCGACGTAATAATTTCCATATTGCATTGAAGAGAGGGCAAAACCAGCTATTGAAAGGCCAAAAAACACGGATCCAAATATTATTAACAGTCCTTTTTGTTTGAAATTTCCGGTTCTTCCAATAATCATGGTGGCGGATAGTGCGCCAATTCCGCCTAGACCCATCAAAACTCCCTGACCATCCGCGCCTACCTTGAGTATATTTACGGCGAAGACAGGCATCATTGGTATATATGCCATACCAAAGAAACTGTTAAAGAATGTAATACAAATTAATATCAAAAACACATTGTTTTTCCATATAAAACGAACACCTTCCAATAAATCATTGCTTTTCGATGACGGCTGAGCTTCAGATTCATCTTTTGGTACTGTAAGTGAGAGTACTACCGCAGCCATTGTAAAAAACCCTAGAGCCGAGATCAGAAAAGATGTAGCTGTTCCAGTTAGGGAAATTACCACTCCTGCTATAGCTGGGGCTATTATTCTAGTTCCTGTCCATATTGCTGAATTTAGTGCCACAGCGTTCATCATTACTGATTTATCGATTAGACTGGGGTATATAGCCACTCTCGCAGGCTGGTCAAAAGCGTTGATAGCTCCGCTAAGGAAGGCTAAAGCTATGACGTGCCATGCCTGGACGACCCCTGCGAAAGTTAACCCTGCTAGAACCAATATTATTAGGCCGTTAATTGTTTGGGTTATGCCTATTAATTTTTTTCGATCGAGCCTGTCTGCAACGACTCCTCCAAAGATATTCAACACTATGGCGGGAAGTGCATTAGCCAAGCCAACATAACCCAAATATAGAGGTGATTCAGTTAAATCATGGATGATCCAGAATTGACTGAAGTTCAACATCTGAAACCCGATAACTGATGCCAATGTACCGAACCAGTAAGCCCGGTAAGACGGATAGGCCATTGCTGGGCCAAGAAATTTTTGAGAAAGTGCTGATACCATTTATGCGCTGAAGTACTCGCTCCCATAAGATTGAAAATGCGTAGCGCTGACCATGTAATGTTGGGAAGCTGCATACATATCCCTAAAGCACTGCTGTAGAGGATTGTTTCTGTTAAGGGCGGCCCCGCCCGCATACTGGAAAGATTTTGTCACTATGTCCAATGATTCTTGAGTGACCCAGGACCCAATGGCTCTGATTTTCGCCTGTTCCCTAATACTTAATCTTTCATCTCTTTGTGCAGATTGCCAGGCTTCTTCGAATTCTTTCGAGGCTAGAGCATTCATCGCCCTGAGTTTAAGATCCAGTTGTGCTATATCAGATTGGAATATGGCGTTTGATGATATGGAGGGTTGCCCAGGTAATTTTCTCGATTTGGTTAGGGAAAAATTCGTAATTTCCTTAAGAGCCCTTTGTGCCGTACCTAACGCTATTCCGGCATGACCAAATACTACAAAAGCCGGTCTTTGTATTTTATATAAGTCTCCTCCGCGATTTGGAGTATCATCTCCCGACCAAGTCATATAGTCAGGAATAATCACTTTCTCAACAGCAAAGTCATTGCTGCCGCTACCTCTGAGACCTGAAACATCCCAATTTTCTATCACTCTTACTTCTTCTGTCCTTAAAATGGCTCGAATTTCAATGGGTTCTTGCTTTGACTGCTGTATCTTTGCACCAGCTGTGACCCAGCTGGAAGTCTTTATCCCACTACCGTATGACCATTGCCCTGACAGTTCAAAGGAACCGTCCTCTTTGATTTTAGCTTCTCCCAAAGGTATTCCCACCCCAACAATCATGGGATGGGTTTCTCGATCGAAAACCTCATCTATGCCTCTGTCAGGTAGAAACGCCCCTGCCGATCCTACGTTTGTGGCGGATACCATGGTGCACCATGCAGCCGAGGTATCAATGATGGCCAACTTGGCTATTACTAGCATTTGGGTGACCGGATCTGCTTCTGCGCCACCCAGCTCCAATGGTAGTTTCAGACCAAGTAATCCTGCGTTAAGCAAAGCATCAGCAGTGGCTTGGGTCAGATATCCTTGATCCTCTGATTCCTGGAAATGTTCTTCTATGTCAGTTTGAACACCATCGACAGCATCAAGCAGTTCTTGCCGCTTTTCAAGTTGATCAGTTGACCACGGTGTACTCAAGGTCCCTATGCGGGAATCCTGGACTTAGCCTGAGCTATCAGGGATTCTTCTGAGTCTTGGAGATTCACCGGGTCCGCGCATGGTTGAGGTACGGGAAAACCCGTTCGGTAGTATATCTCTATGGTATTACCTTCGGGGTCCAAGGCATACATTCCAAAGGCATTTCCATGACTTACGGTCCTTTCTATGCGAACTTTTTCATTCAGAAAAACCTGATGGAAGTCTTTTAATTCTGATAATTCGTTCACATAAAAAGAAATTTGTTGGACCATCTTTGATCCTTCCGGTGCGTCCCGACCTTTCATTAAAACGAATTCGTGATGCTCTTCCTCAGGATTTGAGGACATGAAAACAATACCTCTTTCTTCAATTTCTTCATCGGTAATTTCTAGGCCCATTACACGTGAATAGAAATCTCGCATTTTGGACAAATCATGAGTGTAAATTCCAACATGTCCCAAACCAGCTACTGAAGGCATAATTCCCCTCCTAATTTTCTTAACACTTATTCGTTGGGTTAATGATATGCTAACGGACAACTTTTTGGAAACAGTTTCTGACAGGAGGCTAAACAGGTATGAAACTAGCATTTTTTAATAACTTTACCTTAGGTGTTGTCAAAGGTGACAAGATTGTGGACATATCCATGGCAGTTCCAGTCAATGAACATAATCATGCGCAAGGGTTGCTGAACAGAGTCATTGAATCGTTTGATGATTACAGGCCTGGAATAGAAAAATTGGTTGCCTCTGAAGATGGAGTAGACATTTCCTCAGTTGTTTTTGATTCACCTGTTCCAAATCCGCACAATATTGTTTGTATGGCGGTTAACTACATGGAAGATGGAACTAGGGATGAACCGGCCCCAATTAATGCTTTCCCCAAATCACCAAATGCAGTCCTACCAGATGGAGGAACCATTGTTCTACCTGACGTACCTGCCACTATATTCGAACCTGAAGCTGAACTGGCTTTGATTATAGGTAAAAAAGCCACTCAAATTAAAGCCGAAGAAGCCTACGATTATATATTTGGGTATATGAATTTTATTGATATGTCTGCTAGAGGCTTAACCAGCGGAGGTGGTGTATTTTTTCAAATGAAATCACGAGATACCTTCGCCCCTATGGGACCATATATTGTTACCGCCGATGAAGTTGATAACCCACAAAACCTACAAATCAAACTACACGTAAATGGAGACTTGAAACAGAATTTCAATACTGATGATATGGCTCATAAAATTCCTCAGGCGCTAGAATGGATAACCTCCATCCACACTTTGAATCCTGGAGATGTTTTGGCAACGGGGACTAACCATAGAGGCCTTAGTCCGATCATGGATGGAGATGTAGTAACCCTAGAGGGGGAGGGGATGGGACTTTTAACCTTAAATGTACGAGATGATCTGAAAAGAGAATGGGAAAGAGCTACTAGATTAGAGAGAGAGGAGCAAGGGCATAGTGACACTGCCCCACAGACTAAAGGAAAGTATGCCTGATATTAGCAGGGGTTAAATTTTCACCGATCTTTCCAAGGCGGCGGTAAATATTTTTAGAAGTTTTTGATTGGGTTTTCTTAAAATAGTTGTATTCATTGTGAAATGTATGGTGTTTTGATCGCTGGTTTCGGGGTTTATAAATACTCCTTTAGATCTCAAGTTTCTCTCTAAATTTTGAAGATCCACATTACTACTGAATTCTATGGGTATGATGTTAGATTCGTCCTCATAGTGATTCACCTTTAGATTTGGGATTTTGCTGAGTAGTGAAATCAATTCTTTAGATTGGCTTACCGCTAATTGTGCATCTTTTTCAAAATGTTTAAGACCATTGAGGGCCAAGGCTGCGGAAAGAGAAGAAAAAGGTAAGCTGCCACCAAACATTCTTCGGATGTGAAAGAGGTTTTCACAAAACTCTTTTGATCCTGCTAAGATCGCCCCATAAGGAGCCTTGAAATATTTCCACATTGATATATATACGGTGTCAAAAAGAGCGCTGTATTTTTCCAAGGTAACGTTTGTAAAGGCACTGGCTATGAAAAGCCTTGCTCCATCAAGGTGAGTAGGTACGCCTCGTTCTCTGCAATAGTCAGTTATAGATAGCATTTTTTCATATGGCATAGATCTTCCGAAGCATCGCCTTACAGGAGTTTCAATAACCACAACTCCCACCGGATTTATAACTCGTCCATTCATTGATCTTGCTAAAGCTTCTTTTAGTTCAGGTAGATCGAAATATGGATTGCTTCCACCGAGTGGAACGAGATTTATCCCGCTCAGTTGTTGTACCGAATCTCCACTATCCTGATAAATGTGACTTTGTTCAGGAACTATAGCTCTTGTTTTAGGTAAGCATAGTTGTCTAATTGCAACATGGTTTGCTAAAGTTCCTGTTGGGAAAAAGACAGAAGCTGCTTTTCCTAATTTTTTTGCCATGATTGATTCCAACTCCGCTACTTCACCACCAATAGAATAATTGTCTGCAGTCATTTTTCTTGCATCTGAAATATCTTTTAATTGGCCTATAAATTGAATATTGCTTGGTGGCGCGTCATCACCATAGAGAAATACGGAATGTTCCGAGGATTGAAGTTCCTTCACACTTTTGGGATCCATGACAAATAATCCTTTTTCTTCTTTTCGGCTCGGTTCGCAAATTTGAATCTCTCTGAGTATATAATTTCCGATACAGGAGCAATCATGTTATTTCTAGCAATTAGTTCACCAAATCCTCAAAAACCTTCCGAAGTAAAGGACCAGAGGCGCCAGTATTGGCCTTGGGCGCAGGATAAATTAGACAAAGGTTTGGCCTTGAGTTTTTATGGGCGCACGGGGAGAGGAGCTGTAGCGATTTTTGATGTAGACTCAAATGAGGTACTTCATCGTCTTTTGAATGAGTGGTCTGAAATCATGCCGGCTAGGTTTGACATATATCCCCTTCTAGATTCGGAATCCATTAAATCTTTTCTAGATAGCTAAAGAAAAAACCAAGCTAAAAAATGAGCTATTGAGTTGACTAGGAGGAGTGATGATTCAGGATAAATATAAATTGTCAAATCCGGATTCTTTAGATACCCCGGCTATGATTACATATCCACACCTTGTGGAACAAAATATTGATGAGATTATTCGTATCTGCGGTAGTTCAGAGAATGTCGTTCCGCACGCTAAAACCCATAAATCCTCCGACATTTTGAATATGCAACTTGCGAGGGGCATCAAATCGTACAAATGTGCCACCCTAAAGGAAGCTGAGGTTGTCGCAGAATGTGGTGCTAGTCAGGTAACTATTGCTTACCCGATGGTACATCCACGGAAACTGGAAAGATTTACAAGTCTGATTAAATCATTTCCTGAGACAGAATTTCGGGCCATCGCTAGTACTCAAAAACATTTGAATCTTTTATCAGTTGCTTCCAAGAATTCCAACAGGAATATTGGTGTGTATATGGATCTTGATACGGGAATGCGTCGTACTGGTGTTCAACCAGGATCAACCGCCATTCAATTCTATCAAGCAATTGATAAAATCCTCGGGATAGAACCTATGGGTATACATGTTTTCGATGGGGAGACTTTGTACCTACCAGATTTTGAACAAAGGAGTCGAATAGTCCGGAGAAACATAGCTAAAATGGAAGAAATTTGGGAATCAGCGAGTGATTCAGGTATTCAGGTCAAAGACAATCTTGCTGGCGGCTCATGGTCTTTTCAACATTATGCTGACCACCCCTACATTAGGCCGACACCTGGGACGTGGATTTACTGGGATACCCGAAATGCCGAAATGGAAGAGTTAGGTTTTCAAATAGCTAGTTTAGTTTTGGGCCAAGTTGTGGATGATGATACTGAAATGGATACTGTGACTGTCGATATTGGGTCTAAGTCTTGTTCTTCGGATCAACCTTTAGAGCATAGATTTAAATTAATCCAGCATCCCGAAACTGAACTTGTTTTACAAAATGAGGAACATGCTGTGATCAAGTTAAATGGGACCTCATTAAATGTGGGCGATTTCGTGTTCGCAGCACCAGGGCACGCTTGCACCTTGACAGTTAAATTTCCATATACAAATGCTGTATCCGAAGAGGGTAGCTTAATAGGAACTTATCGACATGATGCTAGAGATAGGTAGTTTCAATTAAATATTAAGTTTCTTTGCTAGCTCTTCGTCTGTTGGTTCAACCAGAAATGATCCATCAGAAAAGATGATGGTAGGAACTCTTTGATTGCCATTATTCAAATTTTTGATGTATTCCTGATATTCTGGTTCTTCGTCAACATTTGTCCAGTCATAATCTATCTTATTGCGGTCAAGGAACGCCTTTGCTCTAGTGCAATCTCCACACCAAGTTGTACCGTACATTTTGATTGAACTCATTGATGACCCCTTTTGTTCAAGTGGATATTGTAGGCGTTCTAATACTCTTTGAACAGGTATATACTCCCACTTGATCACTCAGTTGCAAGGAGGTAAATAGTGATGGACAAGGCTCTTCACGGAATCAGGATTTTGGATTTAACTCAATATGAAGCTGGACCTTCATGTACTCAAGTATTGGGATGGTTAGGGGCTGATGTTATTAAGGTGGAACAGCCTGGCAAGGGTGATCCTGGTCGGTCTGTACAGCTTTCTGATTCCCAAAAGACATCTCCCTATTTCTTGAATTTTAATAGCAACAAAAGAAGTGTCACCTTGGATTTGAAGCATGATGATCATAGGGAAGTGTTTGTAGATTTAGTCACAAAATGTGATGTATTGGTTGAAAATTTTGCCTCTGGTGTTTTGGAAAGATTGGGTTATACATACGAATGCCTTTCAGGAATCAATCCCAAAATCATTTTTGCTCGACTGAAAGGTTTTGGAACATACGGGCCTTACAGTGAATTCAAGAGTTTTGACCCAGTAGCTCAGGCAGCTGGGGGAGCTATGGCGGTGACTGGCGTTCCTGGAGGACCTCCGTTGAAGCCAGGTCCTAACATAGGTGATAGCGGTACAGGGTTACATGGGGTGATTGGGATACTGGCAGCCATTATACAAAGACAAACAACTGGAAAGGGACAAGTGGTGGAGGTATCTATGCAAGATGCCGTGGTTAGCCTTTCTAGGGCTTCTATGAGCGTTTTTAGTGATACAGGAGAACCTCCAGCCAGACGAGGACCTAGGACCCCAGGTAGAGCAGGCGCCGGAGTATATAAATGTTCACCGGGAGGTCCAGACGATTACGTATATGTTCTGGCTATGTCGCAGAGACGAAATATTTGGGAAGATTTTATGAATGCAATAGGCAGAGAAGACATTTGTGAATCCGAAATTTTTGATGATCCGGCGAAAAATTCAGAAGAAATAGATTCCATAATTGAGAATTGGGCCATCCAAAACTCCAAGGAGGAAGCTATGACAATTTTGGGGAAGGCTGGCATTCCTTGCGGGGCGGTGTTAAATGCGAAAGATATATATAGCAATGAGCATCTCAACCAGAGGGATATGATAGTTGGTATAAACCATCCAGATAGAGGACAATTTCGGGTTTTGGGTTGTCCTATAAAACTTTCAGATTCAGTTGCAGAAATTGCAAGTCCGCCGCTTCTAGGACAACACACTGAGGAGATTCTTTCCGATGTTTTGGGTTATACCAAGGCAAAAATCGAATCAGTATTGGACTAGAAATTTATTTCGGTAACTTACCCATTTCTTGTAGAGTCTTCTTTACTATTTTGATAGATGATACGGCCGCTGGCACCCCGGCGTAGGCGGAAGCGTGAATCAATAATCCGACTATTTCCTCCGGTGTTACTCCGTTGTTTATGGCTCCTTTAGTATGTAGCGCTATTTCACCTTCTGCTCGAAGTGCGACAAGCACAGAGAGAGTTATAAGACTTTTGGTTTTTTTATCTAAGGGCCCCCTTGTCCACACGCCACCCCAAGCATTTTCAGTAATAAATTCCTGGAAAGATCTATCGAAGTCCGTTGCTCTAGCAAAGGAATCCTCCACATATTCGCTTCCTAGGACCGCCTTTCGCATTTCCAAACCTTGATCAAATTTATTAGACATTATTTAAAGTGCTCCGTCCGCGACATTTTTATGGCTTTTACCGACCATTGTTTTTTTATTTTAATTACCTTCTTTGATAAAGTCAGAAATTCTTTCAGCCATTGTCATTACTGTTACGTTAATATTTGCTCTGACACATTCGGGCATGATTGAGGCATCTACTACTCTGAGATTCTCGACCCCGTATACCTTGCCGGTTTGGTCAACTACCGAATAGGGATCAGATTGAGGTCCCATTTTGTTTGTACATGATATGTGGTGTCCTGTTGTAACCTCTTTCATCAGCCAAGAATCCAAGGATGCATCAGATTCGAGATCTACATCTAGGGGTGTTAAACGTTCTTCAATCATGGAGGACATATCAGCATGGGTTTCCAATCCTACAAGCATTCTTACCCCATCACGAAACCGTCTTCTATCTTCTTCTTCAGCAAGATAATTGTAATCAAGATATGGCTGATCTCTGTAATCGTTAGAATTCAGTTTTATTTCCCCTTTGCCTTTGGCCAAATTTATACAAAGGTTAGTTTGTATTCCTATTGGCTCTGTCCTCAACCCCCCTCTTTCCGGTCTATCGCTCGCAACAGCCATCATATATACAATCATGTCGTTATCTAGATTTGATCCATCTGCTGTATATCGGAGAGTAAGTTGAATTCTTGGTCCCAAGGCGTCTAGGTCCACCTCTGGTTTGGTCTTCCATGTTACGTACACCATTGGATGGTCAGCGAGGTTTTGGCCCACTCCGGGTGCATCTTTAATCGTTTTAATACCGTGGCCACTGAGATGATTTTCGGGTCCCACTCCAGACAACATGAGTATTTGAGGTGACACAACGGCACCGGCGCTGAGAATAATCTCTTCTCCTTCTACTGTGAAGGTGTCTTCTCCCGATACCACCTCTACTCCTCGGGCTATGGGGTTTTGGCCGGAAGTGTCGAAAATGATTTTCTTTACAAATACTTCAGGGCGTATCGTTAGATTTAATCTATGTCTAGATAGTCCTAAGTAACCTACAGCCGTGGACCACCTTATTCCATTTGGATTATTTAGCGGTAAGGGCCCAACTCCTGTTGTTCCGGGTGCATTTGCATCTTCGCAGGCAGGAAACCCAGCGTCTAGACAGGCTTGTTCAAAGGCATTGCTTGCAGGAAGCCATCTATCTCTAGGGAAACGATGGCAAATAATAGGCCCATCTGATCCATGAAAATCACCTGGGTCGTCTTGGTATGTAGTGTCAGTTTCTACTTTGTTGAAATATGGTACTAATTGCTGGTAATCCCATAAATCATTCCCCATATCGGACCAGTTGTCATAGTCTTGGGGTATTCCTCTAAGGAATATTTGGCCGTTAATAGCACTTGATCCACCAGTAACTTTCCCTCTAGGGA
>CAYMZR010000030.1:0-20789 GCA_964394975.1 uncultured Dehalococcoidia bacterium
GCCTCTTCCTGGGTTATCTCACCAGATTCCACTGCAGCCGAAATCTTGGCCTTTATATCCTCAATGTCCATCATAGGGCTTTTGTGATGGTGTCTCTTACCATGCCATTTCTTACCCTTCTCTTTTCTTTCTTCCAAACCTGCCAATTTAGCGTCAGCTTCCTCTTGTGTTATCTCACCAGATTCCACCGCAGCTGCTATCTCAGCCTTTATCGATTCAAGCTTGGCAGCCATCTTCTCTTGTCCTGCGAACTCCTTCTTTAATAGAGACATAACCTTGTCTACTTGGTCTTGACTGATCTCTTCATTCTGAATAGCTGTCTGGATTCGAGCTTTTAATCCATCGACAATAATCTCAGCAGGAAGAGTGTCTAGTGAAACAAGAGAATCTGTCTGAGTTTGGTTGGGATCATCCGCGTAGATAGGAGAACAAGCCACAGTCGCTAGACCCATGGGTAGTATCAGCATCCCTGCTAATATGAATTTTATATTTCTTAAACGAATCATTTTCTTCTCCAAATAGTATTATCCATTAACTTGATAGGAAAAGACTAGTAAAGTTTTATAAACATACTATGTGATATTTTTAAGAAAACTCTAAGATTTAAAGCAATTCAACGCTGTTAAGCTTGATAATGAAATCCGATCATGCTTAAGCGGGTATATTCTAATTATTGTCAGGTAAATATATATGGGCGTCTTTGAGAGATATCTTTCGATCTGGGTTGGTTTAGGCATAATTGCTGGCGTATTGCTTGGGAACATACTGCCTGACATTTTCCAGCAAATCGCCAAAATTGAATTCGCCCATGTGAATCTAGTAGTAGCACTATTAATATGGATAATGATCTACCCAATGATGGTACAAATAGATTTTTCATCTATTAAAGACCTAAAGAGCAAACCGTCAGGTCTTATCCTAACTTTAATCGTTAATTGGCTTATCAAACCTTTTACAATGGCTGCACTTGGATGGCTTTTCTTCAAGGTTATATTTGCCGGTTGGGTCGATACCGATACTGCTACTGAGTATATCGCAGGGATGATTATTCTCGGGGTAGCACCCTGCACCGCTATGGTATTTGTCTGGAGCCAACTAACCAAAGGTGATCCCAATTACACCTTAGTGCAGGTGTCTGTTAATGACGTCATCATGATTTTTGCCTTCGCACCCATTGCGGGCTTATTACTTGGTGTGACCGATATTGTGGTTCCATGGGACACTTTATTTTATTCAGTCATACTCTATGTGCTACTACCCCTAGTGGCAGGTGTTATAACTCGCAGGCTACTCGAAAAACCCAAGGGAGACTCAAACCTGCTCACTTTTCTGTCAGCATTAAAACCATGGTCTATTTTAGGGTTGTTGTTAACTGTGGTATTACTTTTCGGCTTCCAAGCCGAAGTTATTTTAAAAAAACCTCAGGCCATCGTACTGATAGCTATTCCCCTTTTAATTCAAACTTACGGAATTTTTGCTTTGGCATATGGTTCCGCAAGATTCTTGAAGATAAAACACAACATTGCAGGTCCCGCCTGTTTGATTGGAACTTCCAATTTTTTCGAGCTTGCAGTAGCAGTGGCAATATCTCTTTTCGGACTTAATTCCGGAGCAGCCTTAGCAACCGTTGTTGGGGTTCTTGTTGAGGTTCCCGTGATGTTGTCATTAGTGTATTTAGTCAATCGTACAAAGGATCTATTTCCTGAATAATAAAAATGTCTTAATTGCTCTTCTGCTCTCAAAGTCCTAATATTCACTTTATCGTGAGAAGAAATAGGACTAAAAGAGGCAATCTGAAATGGCTACTCCAGGAACAGAAATTGTGGAACTTGAAACGGGTGTATTCGCCCGGCTGCACGAAGGATTAACAAATGCCGGAATCATTGTTGGAGATGACAGTGTTCTAGTCATCGATTCTTTAAGGGTTCCCTCCTTTGCAAGAGATTTGATCAAAGACGTCAAAGATATTACCAATAAGCCCATCAAATTTGTTATAGACACTCACTCACATTGGGATCATTCATGGGGTAATGAGGAATTTCCTGACGCCACGATCATTGGTCATAAGAATTGCTATGCCGAAATGGTCGATGTTGAATGGAATGAACAGTGGAGAAAAAAAGTTACCAGCTCAAAAGATCCTTGGTCAGAGGAAGGAAATATAGTCAATATAACCCCACCCAACATGACTTTTGAAACGAGTATGCAATTATATTTTGGTGGTAGGGAGTTAGATCTTAAGTATTTTGGCAGGGCTCATACTAGCGGAGACATATACATTCATTTACCAAACGAAAAAATTGTATTTACAGGGGACGTGGCTCAAGATGGTGGAGTTCCTTACTTGGGAGACTGCTATCCAGTTGATTGGCCTGAGACAGACAATAAATTAGCATCACTACCGATCCAAAAATTCGTATCAGGACACGGCCCAATTGGTGACCATCAAGCCTTAGAGGGTGCTAGGGATTTTATTCACAATTTGGTTGATTCGATTAAATCAGCAATAACCGACGGACAAAATGCTGGCCAAGCGAGTCAGTCGGTTATAGAACAATTAACACCGCAGTACGGAAACTGGCGCTCCTTTGATCGTATAGGTGAAAATCTAACCAGTGTCTATGAAAAATTGAAAGTCTAAATTGACTAGATGTCAGAGAGGCATGTTAGAAATCTAATTACAACTCATCAAGGAAAAAGTGGCTCATACAGATGGGTAGTTTACGGATTGTTTGTAATCTGTAACACCTTTGGGTTCCTTGTAGCAAACACTATAGGTATTTTACTTCCTTCGATAACTGCCGACCTGAATCTGTCTCCAACACAGCAGGGCATGCTAAGTTCTGCACCTTATTGGGCTAATGTCGTGTTAATGATAATCATTGCCCTTTGGGTTTCCCAATTTCCTCCCAAAATCTTGGCGTTAGTGACTGTACTTTTGGGAGGCGTGGTGGTTTTAATACAGGCATGGTCCCAAAGCTTTATTGCGATCTTCATTGCAAGACTCTTATTTGGCGTCACTATGATTGCGAGAGAGCCAGCTAGGGCCCTACTAATACGCCAATGGATCCCACAAAATCAAGTTAATCATGCAGGAGGGATATCTAATTTGTTTTTTGGGATAATGGTCAGTGGTGGTGTATTAATGATGCCGATACTCCTCAATTATTTCGGGGATAACTGGCGAAATGTAATGATCACATTTGCCTTCATATTTTTTGCTCTTGCACTGGTATGGAGCATTTTCGGTAAAGAAAATCCAATTGCACAAGAGGCCGGCGACAAATCCATTAATGAACTCGAGATTCTCAAACGTGTGCTTAGCTTCAGGGATGTGTGGTTTGCCGGAATTGGATTTATGGGTGCCCTAATGTCATTTGCATCATTCAACAGCTTCCTTCCCACTTTGTTTGTAGACTTCTACGATATAAGTCTTAGCAAGTCAGGGCTAATAATTGCCCTTTACATTTTGCCGGGCGGGTTTTCAGGACTCACCTTTGGGCTACTGTCTAAATCATCTGGGTCGCGAAGCGGTATATTGATGGCTGCAGGCATAATTATTTCAATGAGTTTTTTAAGTATGACCTTGATTGATAGTTATTACATGCTAATTGGGATAGCGATTGTAAATGGAATAGCTTGGGGGTTTTTCCCATTGTTATTTATGGTTCCTTTTCACATAAAAAATATTCGTCCTCGAGAAATTGCCGTCTCCTCAGCGGCTGTTATGACTATGGCAGCGGTAGGATCTTCAATCGGGCCAACTCTTACAGGGTTTTTACAGGAATCACTTGGTAGTTTAGAAATCTCACTGAGATTTATGGCCTTATCCCCGATAACTCTTTTTATAGCAGGTTTTCTCCTAAGGAAAACATCTCAGAGCAATTGAGCTACTATGTAGTCCCAAAAAGCATTAAATTTTAATAATTCAGGGATAATATGAACCAACCAAACTTCATTTTGATTTTGGCTGATGACATGGGCTATTCAGATCTTGGATGTTATGGGTCTGAAATAAATACCCCAAATATCGATTCTCTTGCTTCTAATGGGGTCAGGTTTTCCCAGATGTACAACTCAGCCAGATGCTGTCCATCGAGAGCTGCCTTACTGACTGGGTTAAATCCACAGCAAACTGGTGTAGGGCACATGGTGTCAACTTTTGGGCAATCTAATTCCATTACCGTTCCCGGCTACCAGGGGTACCTCAACGAAACATCAGCAACCATCGCAGAGGTCCTAAAGACAAATGGATACAACACTTACATGTCGGGGAAATGGCATGTGGGTGGTGGTTACGACCTGACTGACGCATCAACTTGGGATCCAGGAAATAAAACCCATCCCACGCCCACGCAAAGAGGATTTGATAACTTTTTTGGCATAGTGGCTGGAGCAGCCAATTTTTTCCACCCCAGAACTCTCATGAAAGACGATAAAGTACTAGTTATAGATACCTCTGACTTTTACTTAACTGACGCGATTAGTGAGAATGCGGTTTCAATGCTGGAAACATCCTCGAAGGATAATAAACCTTTCTTCATGCATATCGCTTACACCGCCCCGCATTGGCCATTACATGCATACGAAGAGGACATCGCCAAATATGTCGGCAAATACAGACATGGTTGGGACGAGATCAGAAGCAGTAGGCATGAAGAACTAAAAGGTATGGGTATGCTCGATTCTAAGTGGGAAATATCCCCGCGTGATTCTTCGTCGAGACCGTGGAATACAGTGGAAGAACAGGAATGGGAAGATCTTCGCATGGCGGTATACGCGGCTATGATAGACCGAATGGATCAGGGTATAGGCAAAATATTAGCTAAACTGAGGGAATTAGAACTTGATGAAAATACTGTGGTCATGTTCCTTTCTGACAATGGTGGTTGTGCTGAATTTTTAGCTGAAGAAACAGAACGCCCGACTCCCTTACAATACTCCACGCCTACCCCAGATGGAAGAAATATTCAGATGGGTAACTGTCAGGACTTCAAACCTGGACCAGATGACACGTTTATGAGCTATGATCTACCGTGGGCTAATGCAAGCAATACACCTTTCCGTTTGTTCAAAAGATGGACACATGAGGGGGGTATATCAACCCCATTTATTCTTAATTGGCCTGAACAAATAAAGGAGCCATCAATAGTTCATGACCCAACCCATATAATAGACATTGCTGCCACCATATATGAGGCATCTAATGCCATTTACCCCAAAGAATACAATGGAAATGCGATAACCCCATTAGAAGGAGAAAGTTTCCTTAAAGTTATAAATGGTGAAAATTGGGAAAGGAGAAATCCCATATTTTGGGAGCACGAAGGCAGCCAAGCCATCCGAGACGGGGAATGGAAATTAGTCAGTGAAGTGGGAGAGGGTTGGGAACTTTATAATGTGAACGAGGATAGAACTGAATTGAACAATTTGGCCGAAAAGGAAAAAGAGCGCCTTTCAAAAATGCGGCATTCTTACCATACATGGATGGAGAGATGTGGGGTTGAAGATTGGCCAATCCCGCCACAGACATGGAATCCCGTAATGCACGCACCCCATTCTCATAGTTCTCGACGCTAATATTACCGGAATGTCTATATCTTCAATAGTCTTTGAGCATTTCCACCCAAAATAGCCTGTTTACTTGGGTCATCTAAAAATTGCATTTGAGATATCCATTCAGGTGGTGAATCCAATCCCATATCGAATGGAAAGTCGCTACCCAATAGGACTCTATCTGAACCAACTTTGTTTACCAGATATTGCAATTCATCCGGTCCGTGGGTCAGGCAGTCGTAATATATCTTCTTCAAATAATCACTGGGTAAAGATGTGATATTCCGTTTTGCTTCTGGCCTGACTTGAAAGCCTCTATCCATCCTCGGCATACCAAAACATGCGTAACCACCGCCATGAGCAAAACACAATTTAACATCTGGACACTGGTCTAGGAGTCCCCCGAAGATAATGCTAGCTACCGCCATAGTATTGTCTAAAGGATTACCTATCGTGTTAGCCAAATAGAAACTTTTCATTCTATCTGCACCAGCCGGCGCATGGGGGTGAAAAAACAGGAATGCGTCCAGATCTTCTGCGGCTTTAAAAAAAGGCCATAAAGATCGGTCATCATAATTTAGTCCATTAACATTGGTTGATAGCTCGGCGCCTTTAAACCCATTTTGCATAGCCCATTTCAATTCTGAAACTGCTTTGTTTACGTCTTGCAAGGGAACATTAGCCAATGCTTGAAACCGTTTAGGATCATAATTTACATAGCTCAACAAATCTTCATTCACTAACCTTGCACTTCGCGCCCCTTCATCAGAATCTAGGTGATAATTAAAAAAATAAGGAGGGGTCGATACGACCTGCATGTCCACGTTTATGGAATCCATAAGTTTTATCCGATCCTCGATACTTAGACGCCAATTGTGCTCAATTGGTCCAGCGAAACGATTCATAGTATCTACGTAGGAGTTTCCATCATTTTGCACCAGGTTGGCCCCAAACCAACTTTGTCCATCATCAGAAGCTTTCCAAAAGTGTGAAGGGATTACATGGCTATGGATATCAATATTCATATTTTTACCTTATTTCACTCTGTGTCCCTTAGGAGCACTAGCGGTCAAATTAACGTCGCCTGGCAGGTATAAGGCATCCCCTTGTTCATTTTTCATTTCTCCATGCTCAATAAGAGTTCTACCCCTTTGCATTGAAAAAACTGGTTTACCCAAAATTTCTTTACCTTCAAACATGGTGAAGTCTGCTTTGCAATGCTGTGCTTCAGCAGAAAGAACATGCTTCATAGCGGGGTCAAACAAAACTATGTCTGCATCAGATCCAGGTGATATGGTTCCTTTCTGAGGGTACAGTCCGAATATTTTTGCCGGGTTTTCACACATAACCTGAACCAATCTCATCATAGTGATGCGGCCTTGGTTTACTCCTTCCTCATACACAACAGGAAGCATTTGCTCTGTCCAATTCCCCCCGAAACTAGCTTCGAAAATGCTGCCGTCCTCGTCAATTTCATCCACGGCTTGTACAGCAGCTGAGCTCCTACCCCCAGAATATTTATGAGCTTTGCTAAACCCACAAAAGTCACTGGCTATAGTATCGATTACATTATTTTGTAAGCCTTCCCACATAGCTTTGTTATCCCCTCTTTCTCTTAACGGAGGACCTATTTTTGCTAAGGCTCCATGCTCCATAAGTGTCTCGTTTGTCAAATCCAGATATTGAGGGCAAGTCTCAGTAAATACCTGGTTACCCTCCTCCCGGTATCTACGAAGTACGTCTAAAACTTCCCTTGCGCTCAAGTGAACTACATAAAGGGGACAATCGGTTACTGATGCATAAGTCGCGGCACGGTTAGCAGCCTCAACTTCAAGAATTCTAGGCTGCGACTTCGCATAATATTCGCGGGACGTAAGACCTTCATCAATGAAATTATCTGTCAAAAAATCAATACAATATCCATTTTCAGCATGGACCATAGCAATGCCCCCAGCCTCAGCCGCCAAAGACATTGCTTTAAGCATCCGGTCATCTGGCATCATCATCCCTCTTCTGGGGTAGGTCATGTACATTTTAAACGATATGATGCCATTCTCGATTAATTTAGGAACTTCAACCTCAACATCATCATCTCCGAATAAGATCGCATGGACCCCGAAATCCAAATATGAAATTTCGTTTGATTCTTCGATGAATCTATCTATACTTTCAGAAGTAGTGCCATCTATCCCTCGGCTTCTCATATTTTGCATAAATGGGATTACAGTGGTGATTCCGCCAAAGGCAGCACTCAGGGTGAAAGAATCCATTTTGTCTAAATTGATTGGGTGATTATGTGCATCAATTAAACCTGGAAGCACATACAACCCCGTAGCATCCATGGTTCGCTTAGCTTCAATATTGGAAGGATGTGGTAAAACATCTACTATTTTTTCACCCTTAACAACAACATCCATCTTTGTGATGGAAGAACCACTAACTAAGAGACCTCCAGAAATTAGAATATCTGCAGTTGTGGAAGTCATTGGTTTTCCCCTTTAACGCTTGGCTTGAATTCTATTAAATTTCCGCAACTCTTATTTGAAATCATCAATCCAGGATACATTGGCTTCTAATAGGTCCTCGTCTAGACAAGAATCTAAATCCTTGTCTATCAAAAGAAGGTTTTTATCTGTCCAATCTCTGACCTTGTTTAATCCCGAAATCGTAACACTATTGGTGGTCAACATCTTCAATGCCTCAGAAACTGTTACTATTTCTCCAATGTTTACGATTGCACCGGCACTAGTTCGGCGGGCCACAGACGAATATATGGTTTTGATTGGGTCTGGGTCCACTACAGGACAGTCTGAAGATGCTCCTACAATAATACCTGCGGATAACAGACTTTTGAATCTGTAAAGTTTATCAATTCTTGATGCCGTATCAGAATTTAAATAACCATCACCCCTCTCGTAGATAAAAGACGGTTGGGTAGAAACATTTAAGGAAATTTCAGACATCTTGTGAATTTGATCATCCCTCAATTCTGATGCATGCTCTATTCGATCTCCAGCAAAAGAATCATGAGATAAAACATCGATTACAATATCCGTGGAATCCATATCTACTGAATGAATAGCGACGGGAAATCCAAAACTATGACACTCGCTAACAATTTCTTTAAGGGTACTATTATCCGGATAGGTTGACCCAGAGGACCCCGTAAGCATTATCTTAACTGGACCGATAGAGATACCATTTTGCTGAGATTTATACGTCATACCTAGATCCACAAAATCTCTTAGTGAGTGAAACCCTGGCATAAATAAAAGTTCCATGTCGGGAGCATATTCCTTAAGACACTCACCCAATAATTCATATCTCGCAATATCATTGATATGAGTGGCGTCCGTTAAGTTATTTATTCCATTAGCATGAATCGCATCTAAGGCTCTCGCTACCCCTTTTTTAAGTTCACATCTGGCAATTACTGGGAGTCTGCTATCTAGGTAGTCACCTGCCTCCAGGAAAATCCCGTTTAATCTGCCGTCGGACAATCTTCGCTTAAACGTCACTCCCTCGGGTTCATCAGTGGATTCGATAATGCCGGCCAAATGCATCGCTGCGGAATTTAACCCGTGAGCGTGACCGGATCGTGTTTGGATTCTAAGTGGTCGGTCTGGTAGAGCTTCATCCATAAGAGCATTGTCGATCTGCAAGTTTCCATCCATGTCTGCAAAATTATGGTCCATTCCACTCACACGTACCACATTAGAGTTTCGTTGCTCGCTAGCCGCCTTCCTCACTAAGCTAATAAAAACTTCTCGTGAAAAGTTTTCCAATCCTATGTCGTATGCTAGGAGATTCGCTGCATAACTCAAAAGATGCGCATGGGTATCATGAAATGATGGGGTTACGGTCAATCCGCTAGCATCTATTTTTTGCAGCGTCGCGAGCCTGGATGTTTCGGCATCCGATGTGCTTCTATAAGAAGCTTTGCCGTTGCAGTCGATTAGAAGCGACTGCTCACGCTCGAACGCTGACCCGTTAAATATTGTAATATTTGAAAATATCCGCCCTTTAATAGTCCCGCGCATGAAATGAGATAACTAGAGCTATTGTATGACCGATCTGGAGGAAGCTTCGATTCTCCGAACCACTATTTTAGATCGATCCATCATAGCTGGGATCTTGGGTCCAATTTCATTTTTCCAAGTATCACTTTCGTAGACGGCTTCGTACAGCTTTTCTCTTTCTTCCTCACTTTCAAAGCGACGTAGCCAAATATATAGGTCGTCCTCTTCCTGCCCAGTGAAACTGCCAAGAATAACCATTCCTTTCGATACCTGGAACGGGATGATTTCCTCTTCCATAAATTTAACCCAATTGTCTCTCTGGCCATCAGGGCACCTGTATTCTCTAAGTTCAAAAAACATCTTTCCTCCTATTTTTTATATAATCTCGCAGCTGCATTTTCCTCAATGCCCAGAACTGCCAATCGAAAACACTAAGATACTAGATACTACGTACAAGGCCAATAGGACAACACATTCCAATGTGACTATTCGGCCTATCGAAACCCTGGCCTTACTGATCACCGGTACCAACACTGCAGTGGTCATCAAAATTGCAATGATTGCAGTCACCGAGTGTACGGGAGATGCTACACTCCAAAGTGGCCCGTCTGTGTATGCCACATCATCTAGAAACAAAACAAAGCCCATATTGAACAAATTACTTCCTAATAAATTAGTTATTGCCAATTCAGGAGCCATTATTCTGATCGCTGCAATTGAGGCTGCCAATTCCGGCAGCGATGTACTTAGAGCTAAAAATTGAGTACCCATGAAGCTTTTTTCCCAACCCATTTTATCGGCGAGACTATCTCCTGTATGGGCCAAAAAGTATGCGGCTATCACTACGATCAATGCCGATGTGCCGTAAACTAAGCTTGCTCTTCCCAAACTAGCTGAGGCATAAATATTCTGTTCTTCATAAGAGCCTGTTCCCTGTTCCTCTTTAAAAATTGCGAACAAAGCAGCTAAGAAAACCACTATTAGAACTAAGGACACGGGGCTGATAGGCCAACTCTCGGCCAAACTCAAATTATCATGGATTAGTATGCCCATACCGCCCAGAGCGATAACTACTACTGACAATACACCCACAAGAGCTGGGGCGCTACCTAGCGAACTAAGAACTGGTCCTCTTCGCCACATAAGATCAAGTAGACCAATGATTAAGAGGTTAAAAAGGTTACTTCCAAAGGCATCCCCAGCAGCCAGGTCTGCCCCTCCAGACCCTCCTACTGACAACACTGAACTCACCCCGGTAGCCAACTCAGGAAGTGATGTAGCTGTCGCTAATAAAACAACCCCGACAAAAGACCTGCCTAAACCAGTCTTAAAAGCAATTATGTCGGCATTTTTAGTAAGTTGAGTGGCAGAAACAAGAATCGTGCCGGCCAGACCTGCTAAAACTACCCAAAGAATAGGTAATGACAATGAATCCAAAATAAATCTCCATCTAATATTATGTGCATAACTTAAACAAGAGCATATAAGAGTTAAGAGATTCTTATATTCAAACTAGATAGTAGAAACCAAAAGATCAGTTCTATTTCTCCATTTTTTTAAGAATCTACCGTAATTTTTCTTACTTAATTCGTCTCGCTCTCCTTCCGACAAAGCAGTCCATCCTCTATGCTCGTGTAATTCCATGGGTAAGGTATGGTCAGCTATTATCGAAAATCCTTTTTCTTTGAATTGGAAACTGAAATCCAAATCAAGATTTCTATAGTACCTAAACGATTCCCTCATCAGCCCAACTTTTTCTACATCTCTGCGCCTGAGCGCAAAGCAATATCCTTGCATCGCGTCCATGTCCCCGGACTCACCTTCACCATCATGAAAATGCAACAAATCTTTTGTACGAAGTCCAGCTAGACCGGCTATTCCTACTTCGGGAGAATCGAGAAGTTCTTTTATTCGTTCGACAAAATTTCCCTTTATCTCAACACTGGGGTCTAAGAGTATAAAAATTTCACCACTAGCTACCTTAAGCAGAACATTTTTGGCAGCACCATCCCCTATTGTGTGATCTGAGTGTATAACTTTGATGTTCTTATGCTCCATAGACATTTCTTCTAGCAATTCTCCAGTAGAATCTGAGGATCCATTGTCTACAACAAGTATTTCGGTATCTTCTGGATCAGTCCATTTGATGACGCTGGATACACAGCGTTTTGTATCTTCCGGATAACCAGCTACCACCACACCAACTGTTATCGGTATAAGAGATCTTTGCGGGATACCCGACGATACCTCAGCAGATGAGGATATTGTTTTCCATTTTTCTTTTCTGATCTCCGAAGCATCTTTAATTCTGACAACAGAATCTTTTTTGGAATCTTCAACAAGATAGCCGTGAGCTTCAATCTCATTTCTTATTCGATCAGATGCCTCATAGTCCGAAGAGGCTCTCAATAAAGTTCTTTCCGAGGATTTACTGAGAATGGCCTCCGGTAGATCGTACATATCTGGGGTCTGTGCCAAACCCAATCCCATTAATTCGTCCATTCTTCGGATAACCTCTGCTTTTCCAGAGTTTGTGATATCAGAAGACTCAATTAATCTCCATACACCATCCAGCAACCCAGGCATATCTAGGTCTTCACATACTTTATCAAGAAGTCTTCTGTTCCATTCGGCTATTTTTTCATTATCCTGATCAGAAGGAGTTCCGTTATTGAAGGTAACATAATGTCTTCTTAATTTATTAAGAGCAGTTTCGGATGCTTTGAGGGAGGTAAAAGTAAAATTTATTCTGGTTCTATATCTCGCCGTCATACAAAGGTAGCGAAATGCTAAGGGATCAATTCCCCTATCGATGAGATCAGAAATTATGAATGCGTTACCGGCAGATTTTGCCATTTTGACCCCATCAGCGAGAAGATGCTGTCCATGTACCCAATGAGAAACAACCGGTCTTCCTGTGTATCCTTCACTTTGAGCAATTTCTCCCTCATGGTGGGGGAAAATATTATCCACTCCACCTGTATGAAGATCAATACGGCTACCAAGGTATTTTATCGACATAGCCGAGCATTCGATATGCCATCCTGGAAATCCATCTCCCCATGGACTTGGCCATTTCAAAGAGCGGCCGGCCTCTGCTTTCTTCCATAAAGTGAAATCTCTGGGATCTTTCTTCAAAGGGTCTGCTTCTACCCTCACCGCCTCCTGCAACTGGGATTCATGAATATTCCCTGATAAATTTCCATACGTCGGAAACGCGTTAACGTCAAAGTAGATATTCCCGTTAACCTCGTATGCAAGTGAGGTGCCTAAAAGAGATTCAATTATGTCGACCATCTCTTCGACATGCTCAGTGGCTTTGGGAAATTCATTAGCAGGCAGTATGTTTATAGCCGCTTCGTCGTCCAGAAAACGCCTTGTATAAAATTCGGCTATTTGAGCTGGAGTTTTTCCTTCAGCAATAGCGGCAGCTATCACCTTGTCTTCTCCTTGTTCGAGGACTTCCTGACGCATATGACCCACGTCAGTAATATTTTTTATGTGAGTAACCTCATTACCTAAAATTTGAAGCGTACGTTTGATCCAATCGGCCATCAGGTATGAGCGCAAATTACCGATATGCGCATCCCGGTATACCGTTGGCCCACAGGTATAAATGCTGAAGTGGCCTTTTACGTTTGAGACTAAGGCAGATTTTTCTCTTGTGAGAGTGTTATAGAGTTCTAACACCCGCACCTCCCTCTATATCTAATAGGCTTATTTTTATTCTAATTGTAGTACTCTGAGCATGTTAGTTGAACCGGGCACTCCTATTGGTGTCCCGGCTACTAATACAACGGTCCCTTTCTTGTCTTTCATCAAAAATTTTTTTGCCTCTTTTTCTCCTACGGTGAAAAATTCTTCTACGTCCGTAGGTGTGTCCACCAAAACTGGGTAGACACCCCATCTAAGGGTAAGGACCCTGCAAACTTCTTCCCACGGGGTGAGGGCCAATATTCTAGACTCAGGCCTGTATCTTGAAACCCTACCAGCAGAATTCCCAGACTCTGTAAAAGCGACGATGAATTTTGAGTTCAATAGGCTAGAGGTCTGGCATGCTGCATAGCTTATGGCATCATCAGTTTTAGACTCCAACTGAAGAAATCTTTCTTCCATCATTTTACCGTAAGGTAGAGCCGATTCAGCTTCCTTTGAGGTGTTTACCATCACTTTCACCGCTTCTATGGGAAATTTACCTATAGAAGTTTCCCCCGAAAGCATAATAGCGTCAGAACCATCAAATACAGCATTTGCGACATCTGTTACCTCTGCCCTAGTTGGTGAGGAAGAATGGATCATAGATTCCAGCATCTGTGTTGCAGTGATAACAGGTTTGCCAGCAGAGTTACTTTTGCGAATCAATTCCTTTTGAACTACTGGCACTCTGTGCAATGGAATTTCAACCCCCATGTCGCCCCTTGCAACCATTAGCGCATCACTCGCTTCTACCACCTCGTCAAGGTTATCTATGGCCTCCGCCCTTTCAACTTTGGAAATTATTAACGGCTTCGTCATACCGTTCTCCCTAAGTATCGATCGTGCAGTCCATATATCTTCTCGTCTCGTGACCGTCGATAAAGCCACAAAATCAGCTCCAAATTTCGCTGCAAATTTAAGGCATTCTACCGCTTTATCATCCGGAAATTTCTGTGAAGGTGCTCGTCCAGGCGTCACAACACCCCGCCGTTCAGTCAATCTTCCTCCCCTAACGACCTGGCATGTCACATTATCTCCTGAAACAGCTTTTACCAAGAGTTCAATATTCCCATCATCAACCAGAATTGTTCCTCCAGACTCAGCATCTCTATGTATGCCTGGCGGTGCAACACTTACCAAACCTTGTTCGCCAATAACATCTTTACTAGTTAGCGTGATTTGATCTCCTTCCTGAAGTTGTAAAACTCCAGGGTCAGTAGGACCGGTTCGATACTTTGCACCGGGTACATCCACCATTATTCCCACGGGAATACCTAAATCTTTTGATACCTTACGCACTCTGTTGAAAAGAGCCTCATGAGCAACTCTATCACCATGAGACATATTGAGCCGTGCAACATTCATTCCTGTTTCAACCAGTTCTCTGAGAACTTCTTCACTGTCAGAGGATGGACCTAAGGTACAAACAATTTTAGTTTTAGGTTTGTTTTGATAAAGATCAACAGGATTTGTATAGGGCATATCAACCTTTGCTAATTTATCTTCTACAATATTTTTGTGCGCCCAGTTTACATAACTATACATCACTGCTCCATAGCTTCGATTGTCAAAATCGCCTATTTCGCAAAAACCAATATCACAATTGAATCCATTTGCTTGAATTTGATTGTTGAATTACAGTTCTGATAAAGGATTAGTGGTGAAATATGTATGACGCACCCTTGCTCTTAAACCTACAGGCTTTAGACAGGTCTATTGCTGAATTGAAGGAAACTCTGTCTGCTACGGAGAGCTCTTTAAAGGATGATAGTCTTGTTGTCAAAGCAGCAAATATATTTCGGCAAATTTCTGCGGGGCATGAAAAAGTCGCTAAAGAGCAACGGGAAACTGAACGGGAAACTCAACGCCTTACCGATCGCAAAGACCTAATCGAATCAAGAATTTACGCTGGTAACATAACCAACCCAAAGGAACTGTCAGCCTTACAAGAAGAAGTCGGAAATTTGACTTCTTTAATTGATGTTCAAGAAGACATTTTACTTGTGCGAATGGAAGAAACTGAAAAATATGCGGAAGGATTGGAAAAGGCTACTAGCCAATTGCAAGAGGCGAAAACCATCCATGAGCAAAAACTAATCGCACTTAAGGCCAAGCAAAAAGATTTAATCAAGCAACTGGAATCACAAGAACCAAGGCAGAAAACGGTAAGAGATAAATTTTCCCCAGACGTACTCCAGATATACGATCGCGTAAGTCAATCCAATAAAGGGATAGCTGTCGCCATCGTTGAAGGAGATAGATGTTCAGAGTGTAGGCTTTCAATACCTACGCAATTGCTTGATAACCTCAAAACAACAGACAAATTTGTATATTGCAATTCGTGTAGACGAATACTTTTGAGAGGTAGTTTGAGATGAGGGTGATCGGATATTTCAATACTCTGGTGGAATCCTTTGATCAAGAATCAGATTTCACTGAGTCGGTGGTTTCGTTCGCCAATCAGTTCAAACATCAAATAAATTCGATCGTCCAAGAGGATATCGCATCAATACATGCTAGCCCAAGGTTCTCAGAATTGGTTAGCACAGTGCAGAAAGATCCGGCGGGTTATCTAATTGTGATTCCTGACGCTCGACATATTGGTTCTGATTTGGAATCTGTCGCCCGAAACGTAATTTCGGTGGAAAAGGCTAATTCTTCGTTCCAATGCCTAAATGACGACTACCCAGATGTATTGCAAAATGCTCTTTTGCACATTAATGCCCCAGGAGTATCAGTTTCAAAAAGTAATAACATAAAAAACGGAATGCAGAGTCGGGCTATGTCCGGCAAATCCCTAGGTAAGGCCCCCTTTGGTTATCTAACAAATGAAGATGGTGAATTCACGATCAGTGAATCAGAATCAGAAGTTGTAAGGTCCATTTTTGACTTTTACGTAAATCAAGATATGGGTCTTAGAAAAATCGTTCAGGAGTTAAACGATTCAAATATACGAACTAGAAGAGGGAATTCGTGGAATATAGTGACTGTGAGAGACATTCTTAAGAATTCTTCCTACATTGGAACGTATCAGCGATTTGGATTGAGGCTAACACGAAACCACGAGCCTATCATCACCCCAGACATGTTCAGGGCGGCCCAAGACAAGGTACGAGAGCGAAGAAAATACAAAGGCTTCCCGACTATTGAACCATATTTACTCTCGGGGCTTTGTTCATGTGGTTATTGTGGAAACACGATGATGGGAGTAACTCGTAAACAAAACTGGAAACGACAAGGAGGAGAAAGGGTAAGAAACACATACCGATATTACCAATGCCAGTCAAAAGGGAACCAAGGGACTTGTGGCTACCACACTTGGACCACAGAAAAATTGGAGGCCCGCGTATTGAAAATGCTCGACACGATGATGCGGAACGGTAAATTGATCGATAGTGTCGATGGCCCTAAAGGCGAGCAGAAATTAAGGACTGCAGCAGAAAATCGATTCACCAAGGTTGTAAGCGCAGAAAAAAGATTCGTCGAATTTATGAAACGAACAGCCAGGGGAGAATCTGTCTTAGAAAGGTTAGAACTGTACCTTGAGGCCCTCGACGACGCGAGAGAACAAGCTTTTATGAGTCACACACCAGAGGAAATCCCAAAATTAATAAACGGTTGGAAAGAGCAACCATTTGCGAAACAACAGGCATTCTTAAACGAGTACATAACAGTCATCACAGTTAAAGACCGCTCTGTAAAAATCACCCTCTGATAATAAGAGATATTCTCAAAGTGGTAAAATTGGGTAAGGTGTGAGGGGGATGGACGGCCGCTGGGTGTTTTGTGCACCGAGAGGAAAGTCCGAGCTCCACTCGGAAGGATGCCCGTTAACGGCGGGGCGGGGTGACCCGACGGAAAGTGCCACAGAAACAAACCGCTGCCTAGCAGTAAGGGTGAAAAGGTGAGGTAAGAGCTCACCGCATGTTTGGTAACAAGCATGGTCCAGGCAAACCCCATCCGGAGCAAGGCCTAATAGGGGTCTTAAGGGTTCCGAACCTGACCTGGGTTGGCCGCTTGATCTTATTGGTAACGATAAGGCTAGATAGATGGTCGTCGATTATCCGAATAGGATGATTACAGAACTCGGCTTACAGTTCCCCTCAACCGGTTATATGTATCCATAGTCGATCACAAGGAAATAGATCATGGTTGATAGTATTCCAATTTGTATCCTGTTCAGTGCCAATACGATCGATGTGAAATGCAAAACAATTTGTACTAACTGCGGATTCACTACTGATTGTTCAGACCTTCAATAGTATGCGGAGAGAAGACCATTTTACTTTGACCACTCATAACTTTAGTTAACTAATTAAAGGAATAGGTCTATAATTTCGCATTGTGAATACGTCCCAAACGCAACAATATATGGCGGTAACAGCAGTGGTGAATTCAAGCAGTAAAAGTAAATCTAAACTATTTTTATTTCCAGTATTGTTTGTTGTAACCTTAATTATTGTAATCTCATGTGGAGGGGGTGATGAAGAGGTAGACGCAGATTGCGATAAGGTATTCAATGCTAGCAAAGGTGAATTTGAATGCGTTGATGGCTCAGCAAACCCTAGTCCAGCCACCTCAGTCAGCAACGACACTACAAGTTCAAGCCCCCGTATTGTACCTACTCCTACCCCTGTGATAAATAATGAAACGGAAGCCGGAAGGGAACTCTGGGTATTTTTAACGAAATGCGTTTCTATAGATGTTGCCCACCTGGAAATAAACACAGCCACAAAGGGCGATTGGCTGGTCAAACCTGCAAGCCACTCGCCGCAGGAATTTGGTACTTGGCTCATCAAACCATCGGGAGATGTTATACCCCACAATGGCAAAGCCAGCCTGTGGGATAGCTACATTAAAGGAAATTGTGATACTTCATTTATGTCACCCTCAGCTACCGATGTTCAAAATGAAGCTGGTGCTGCAACTGCCTTATGGACGCAATTGGCTAAATGCCACCCTGAGCTTCCAGTCAATATGCTAATTGCTCAAAAGAGTCAACAAACGGGTGATTGGGTTGTGGTGTCAGATCCAAGTTACTCAATGGATGATTATGGGGTTTGGAGTGTAGAAAGAGACGCAACAATCAAACCTCTTAATGAACGGGCTAAAGAGGTCTGGGCGGCCTTGGCACTCTCCAGTGACGAAGTCGGTTCTTCTGATCCTACTGAAATAGCTGCTGGGTGCAGCCCTGTGATACGAAACTTAGAAGAAGCTAAGGACCGTATGTATGCTTTCCTCTCATCTTGTTTTCCTGAATTAAGACAATCTGAAATGAAGACAAACCGGGACACTATTCGGCATGTTTGGCTTGTTGTGACAGATGAACCATATGCTGATAACACCAGCGAGAGAAAGAAATCTATTTGGTCCGTGGACGGTGAAGGTAGAATCCAAGCTAGGAATTCTAGTGCTAAAGCCACTATGGCAATAGTCGATGCAGGGAACTGTTAATAAATATACTTACCAGTTTCCAAATATTTATTCCCTTCATCGACCACCATTTAACTCAAATGCCCTAAAATATTTCAGGGCCGACTACATAACGTTTTGGCAAATGTCGATCTGACATCGAAAAAGCTAATGCGTCGCTTTCCTTTGGCATGGCGAAATAAAGCAAAGCTAATATCCCAGCCAATCCTAACGACAAAAAGCTCATTACGGATAACAACGGATCCATTTTTCCTCCTTTCAGTTTTATTACTTTTAAATAGTATCACATATCTTAATGCTATTTGGTATTTCAATTATATTTCGCAATATTATTAACAATTAGTTAATATTTGATATAGTTTTAGCCTCAGGATTCACTGAACAAAGGGGTGTAGCTCAGTTGGTAGAGCGAAGGTCTCCAAAACCTTAGGTCGTGGGTTCGATCCCTGCCACCCCTGCCAGTGACAATTCGAAAACCCTCCGAGCTTTGGATAAAGGAAATTAAAGTGATAGGTGCAGATTTAGTCGCCCAGATACTTAAAGCCGAAGGGGTGGATTTCATGGGAGTAATCCCGTTCAATCGCCTTGAGGAAGCAGGGGCACAAGCAGGGATTAGACCACTCATATTCAGACAGGAGAGAGTTGGAGTTAATCTCGCAGACGGTTACAGTAGGATCACCAATGGTGATAAAACCGGAGTGTTTGCAATGCAAGCAGGACCTGGTGCTGAAAACGCTTTCGCTGGTGTCGCTACTGCATATGCCGACTCTGTTCCAATTTTGCTTCTTCCTGCATCGAACCCTCGTGCTAGACACGGTGTCCACCCAACATTCAGCCCAAGTGAAACATATCGAACAGTAACCAAGTGGTCTGGCAAAGTGGCAATGCCTGAAAGTATCCCAGACATGATGAGGCGAACATTCAGTCAACTTAGGTTGGGTCGTCCAGGACCTGTTCTGTTGGAAATTCCCAGTGATATCCTAAGCGATGAAATACCTGAAGGCATGAACACCAGCTATACAAATGTAGAGAACAGAAAAAGCGCAGGTGACCCTCACGACATAAAAACCGCAGCAAAAATGTTGCTTGGTTCAAGTAGACCTGTTATCCAGGCCGGACAAGGCGTTTTATACGGCAAAGCATCTAGGCAGTTATTGGAACTCGCAGAACTAACAAGAGTCCCGGTCATGTCCTCAATGGCAGGTAAGAGCTCCTTCCCTGAAACTCACGAACTGGCCCTTGGAACGAGAAGTAGTTCAACTACCGATATGGTTGTCCATTTTATTGAAAAATCAGACATGATCTTCGGAATAGGCACAAGTTTCACACGAATACATTACGGGATGAATGACTTCGATAAAAAGACTCTTGTTCAGATTACAAATAGTTCTGATGACATTAATAAAGATTATTCACCAGACCATGCGGTGCTTGGTGACGTCCAGCTGGTACTAGAGCAACTGATAATAGAAGTGAAAGAATTATTGGGATCAAGCAGCCGGAATGAATCATTCAAATTCGAAGATGAGATAGCCTCAGTCAGAGAAAGCTGGTTTAAAGAATGGATGCCTCACCTACAGTCGGATGAAACTCCGATCAGCCCTTATCGGGTCATCTGGGAATTAATGCAGAATACTAATCCGGCAGAAACTATCGTCACTCATGATTCGGGTAGTCCGAGAGACCAAATAATGCCTTTCTACAACACAGTAAACCCCAATGGGTTTATAGCTTGGGGCAAATCAACGCAGCTGGGCTACAGTCTTGGACTCGCAATGGGTGCGAGTATGGCAGAGCCCAACAAAGTCGCGGTCAATTTAATAGGAGACTACGGATTTGGAATGGTTGGACTCGACATCGAGACAGCCGTACGGGAAAAAATCCCTGTCTTCACCATCATCATAAATAATTCAGCCATGGGGATTTACCGACCTCATAATTTCCCGACAGCAAATGAGCTTTACGGAACCAAATACACCACTGGCGATTATACGAAAATAGCCGACGCACTAGGCAGCTATAACGAAATGGTGGACAATCCGGATGAGGTAGGTCCAGCAATCAGAAGATGCGTCGAAACCGTAA
>CAYMZR010000031.1:0-19816 GCA_964394975.1 uncultured Dehalococcoidia bacterium
TAGGACTTTCAGCAAAAAAACGGCAGGCTAATGTACTAGACTTCCAAGTTCCCTTATATAGTCCATCTCCCAAGCCCGCCCAACTTTCGATGTGTCTAGAACGTAATTTACTCATCGTTGCTGGGCTTGCTTCAAAATATGCGGCCGCCAAAGTAGGCGATTCTTCACAAAGGGAGGACCCACACTCCATCCATCGGACAAAATAACTATAAGGCATCGAAGCAATAACTCTAGGACTTACCTGAAAAAAGTGAGCTGCGGCCTCCCAGGAGCGGACAGTCTGAGCAGCTATGGCAATCCCTTGTTTCAACCAGTCCGATATCTGCTCATCTGAAAGGGCATCAGGCATTTCTAAAATAGATTTATTAAAGTTATCTTGGACTTGGGATGGGTATTTCTCCAGTTCAGGTATTAATTCTTGCAAGGCTTGTAATTTGTCGGTCACAAATACTCCTTCAATTTATTTCGCTAATCGTATTGGCAAAATTGTTAAGAATTCTTGCTGTAGCACCAAACACTAAATTGCCGCTATAGTGATAGGCAGGCTGATTAAAAACTTGACCGGCCAGTAATTTCGCTTCATCTCTTCTAGCACATCGGCTAAACAAAATAGATAACGGAATCTCAATTATTTCTTCAACTTCATCGTTTTCGATGTCATATTGGTAAGGATGGCTAACCCAAGCTACTGTTGGGGTGATCTCATACCCTGTTGTAGTCCGGGTAGTTTCCAATACTCCCAGTACATCGATATCACTAGCTTGTAGGCCCATCTCTTCCCATGTTTCTCTTAAAGCAGTTTCAGTCAAATTTTCATCTAAAGCGTCCTTCCTGCCCCCCGGAAAACATATCTCTCCCTTATGGTGCTCCACTTTTTTAGTTCTCTTATTCAAGATTATCCAGTACTCACCATCTCTCTCAAAAAGAATCAACAATACTCCCGCTGCCGTGTAATCTTTAGAGGAATTATCTATTTCCCCTAATATCTTTAACCTGTTTTTTATATAACCGGGAGATATCATCGATAATCGGTTTATTCAAAAATTGAAGAGATTATCTCAGTTATGCTTTGTTGCAACGAATGATCGTCTGTAATTGCCCAGTTAACTGATACCTGGCAGGCTCTTCTAGGAGCTATACCTTCCGATATGAGTTTGCCAGCGTAAATAAGAAGTCTCGTGCTTGCGCCTTCCCCCAAACCATGCTCCTTTAAGTTTCTTATTTTCTCACCAAGCTTGGCCAACTGATAAGCAGTATCTTTGTCTACTTCGGCCTCGTGTTCAACAATTTGGGCCTCCAAATCCACTGGTGGGTAGTCAAACTCGATGGATACAAATCTCTGCCTGGTACTGTGCTTCAAATCTTTCAGCGCACTCTGATAGCCCGGGTTATAAGAAAGAATCAACAAAAACCCTTCCGCTGCCTCAAGCAACTCACCTCTTTTTTCAATAGGCAGTATTCTTCTGTGGTCCGTCAAAGGATGTATTAAAACGGTGGTATCTTTTCTTGCCTCAACTACTTCATCCAGATAGCATATACCTCCAGCTTTCACAGCTCTTGTTAGCGGACCATCAAGCCAAACGGTTTGATCCCCTTCCAGCAAATATCTCCCAACTAAGTCGCTTCCTGTAAGGTCTTCATGGCATGCTATCGTAACCAAAGGCAGGTTAATGGCAGAATTGTCTGAATCATCCTTTGTCACTTTGGTCAACTCTAAGCCCAACTTATACGACATGTATTCAACGAACCTAGTTTTCCCGCATCCGGTAGGTCCTTTAAATATCAAAGGAAGCCTACTTTTGTATGCGGCTTCAAATAATTCCACCTCATCATTAATAGGAACATAGTAAGGTTCTTCTTCCAATTGGTATTCTTCGATAATGAAACTTTTATACAGTGATTGAGTTGTCATATTCAGCTATCTCACTCCTAATTATTAACTACTCTTGTGTTCCAAATTTGTTCTACCTCATCGGCTAATTCATCTGTAGTCCCATCGTTAGATATCACAACATTTGAGTGGCCGACCCTTTCATCATTCGACATTTGAGATTCTATTCTGGCAATTGCATCCTCCCGACTTAAAGAATTACGATCCTTCAACCTTTTAATTACGGTTTCCTTGTCTGATGTAACAACCCATACTTCATCAAATAAATCCTGCCAACTCGCCTCTATAAGAACTGCTGCTTCCACAACTACCACATCAGTACCATTTGATGAATATTCTTCCAACTGTGCTTGGATCATGTCTCGAATTAAGGGATGCATGATGGCATTCAGCTTCAACATGTTTTGAGGGCTAGAAAAAACTATAGGACCTAGTTTTTTTCTATCAATGGTGCCATCCTCTCCTACAATTTGATCTCCGAATGCATCGACAACCATGTCAAATCCCACAGTATCGGGTAAATAAGCCTCATGCCCGAGTAAATCGGCATTCACAACCGTAGCGCCAATATCATTTAATAAATTAGAGACCAAGGACTTGCCAGTCCCTATGCCTCCAGTAAGACCAATACTGAGCATATTACCTCGTCTAGGAAAAAGTCATTCGGTCATTCTACAGGAGGTTATTTTTGAGGGTCAATTAAAAGGTCCCTGCTGGATCAGGATTTAGGGCCTAATGAAGATTTTACCCACCATATATAATGGTAGGCTAAGTAATCATATGAGTTTATTAAATATGCAAGAAAAACTGAGGCAAATACCAAGCGTAAGTTCAATCCTTATGGACACGTGTATCTCAAATTTGATCGATGAATTTTCATCTGAAGTTATAACTAAGCTCGTGCAAAATAAACTCGATGAAATAAGGTTAACAGTCAGCTGCTCCTCGGAAATTCCAACAATATCGGAAATAGTTAACCAAATATCAAATCATGTTCAATCCAACTGGACTAATTGGCCCAGAAACGTTATCAATGCGACAGGTGTAGTGGTTCATACTAACCTAGGGCGTGCTCCTCTGAGTCGAGAAAGTATGGAGGCTGCCTCGGATTCCTCTAAATCTTATAGCGATTTGGAATTAGAACTAAATTCAGGTAAGCGAGGTTCTCGGCAAGCCCGAGTTTCAAAATTACTATCGGCTTTGACAGGGGCAGAAGCAGGTCTAGTCGTGAATAATAATGCTGCCGCTCTAATGCTTGGACTTTCAGCATTAGCACTAGAAAAGAAAGTAATAGTTTCAAGATCAGAAGCTGTGGAAATTGGCGGCGGATTCCGAATCCCAGATGTTCTAAAACAAAGTGGTGCAGCTCTGGTAGAGGTAGGCACAACAAACAGAACATACGTCGCAGATTACGAAAGGGAAATAACTGAAGAAACGGGAGCAATTCTATCGATTCACGCTAGCAATTTTAAAATAATTGGTTTTACATCTACGCCTTCTATATCAGATCTTTCAAATCTCGGCGCAAAACGAGGTGTTCCCGTTCTACACGACGTAGGAAGTGGGTCTCTGCTTGATACAACTAAGTATGGACTAACAGCAGAACCCCAACCTCAGGCAAGCATAGCTGCCGGCGCAGATTTATGCTTTTTCTCAGGAGATAAATTATTGGGAGGCCCTCAGGCTGGCATAGTTATCGGGGGGAAAAAATACATCGAGAAACTCTCAAGACATCCTTTAGCCAGAGTTTTCAGAATAGATAAAATGAATTTGGCGGCGCTGACCGCGACCTTAATTCACTATCTCAAAAAAGAGGCTGAGACGAAAATACCAGTCTGGCAAATGATATCTGCGACATCAGATGATCTGGGCATACGGGCACATAACATACTAAAAAAAATATCCCGTAATAGCATTTATTCAATAGAGATAATCGAGACCGAATCAACGATTGGTGGTGGTAGTTTACCCGGAGAAACTATTGAGTCGGTCGGAATTAAAATAGTCGGAAAGAATCCCGAAAAATTAGCATCGAAAATCAGAACAGGAACCAACCCTGTAGTTTCCAGGATTGAAGACGGCACAATTGTATTTGATCTACGTACTGTGTTACCGGATTATGATGACATACTAGCAACAGTCATTTCGAAAAACACCCAAGAATAAATGCCTTACCAAAACCCTCATGAATCTATTCTTTTCAAAAAAATGTCTGTTCCAAATGAAATACATCTGCGTAGAGAAAGAGTTGTACCTGCCATTGAAAGATTAAAGACCTACATCAACGATGCAAAGAATGCAGGGATGAAAGAGGTCAGAGTTATCCATGGACGAGCTGGAAGTGGTGACATGAGAAGAGCTGTTCATGAGCTCCTATCTCGCCATCCTCATATTAAAAATTACTATTCTGCCCCTCCTGCAGAGGGCGGGCCAGGGGCGACAATAGCCGTCCTTACTACATCCCCGGACCATAATTAGTTTTTGCATTTGTAACTGCCCCCCACGTGGCGACACAAAATGGAACCACGTATGTCAGCGGCACCTTCCAAATTAATCCCTTATAAAACTGTCCAGCAAATATAAAATCCCCTTGGTTCAATAAAATCAAAATTGTCCCTACAACCCCAGATGCAATTAAAGATCGTTTTAACATTGGAGAATATCCCAGAAGGCACCACAGGTGACGATGGTCAGATACTCCTTTAATATGAACCATATAACATGTCCCGCATACAGTCTTCTCGCACCGTCCACAAATAATAGGCTTTTCCATATTAGTCTCCAATCATTAATTTACATATTCTTGTACACTATTCAACTACCCTAGCCAGAATATTTTTACACATCAATCAAGGCTCAAGGCTAAAAAATGAACATGTTTGATTTTGAGGCAAACAGGCATCTGTCCCAAGGTGCTCCTTTGGCAGCTAGGATGCGGCCGACCAGGTTGGATGACATAGTGGGTCAAGCCCATTTAACAGACAAGGACAGCGCACTCCGTAAGAGTATTGACGCTGGGAGAATCCCGTCATTTATTTTGTGGGGACCACCAGGGACCGGCAAAACCACACTGGCAAACCTTATAACTTCAACATCGAACTTCCACCTAGAAACGATCAGCGCAGTCACATCAGGGGTCTCTGAGTTAAGGAAAATTATTTCTGAATCAAAATCACGTCTAGGTATGTCAGGACAAAGAACTGCTCTTTTCATTGACGAAATTCATAGATTTAATAAAGCTCAACAAGATGTGATATTGCCGTATGTTGAGAATGGAACCATCACTTTCATAGGAGCCACCACCGAAAATCCTTCATTTGAAATAATCTCTCCCCTTTTATCTCGGTGTAGGGTTTTTACACTAAACGTACTAGAGATAAAAGACCTCGTACAAATTTTGACCCTTTCGTTAGAAGATTCTGAAAAAGGCTTAGGGGGAGGAAATCTCAAAATAGAAGAAGGCGTCTTGGAAAACATAGCGTCATTGTCTGGCGGTGATGCCAGATGGGCCCTAAACACCTTAGAGTTAATAGCAGACTCTGCTTATGTATATGGTGACGATTTGTTGATAAACAAGTCTTTATTGAATGAGGTAATAGAAACCAAAGTTTTACCACATGATAAATCCGGAGACAAACACTACGACACGATCTCGGCCTTCATAAAATCTGTACGATCTTCTGACCCTGATGCAGCCGTGTATTGGTTAGCCAGACTTCTCTTGGCAGGAGAAGACATTATGTTCATAGCTAGAAGACTTGTTATATTGGCCAGTGAGGACATAGGACTAGCTGATCCACGGGCATTGTCAATGGCCGTCTCTGCTCAACAGGCCACCCATTTTGTAGGGATGCCTGAAGCTCGTATTATTTTGGCTGAAGCCACTATCTACCTAGCATCTGCTCCCAAAAGTAATTCTGCCTATAAAGCGATAAATTCAGCCATGTCAGAAATCAAATCTTCCGGCGAAAAAGCCGTACCACTCCATCTTCGAAATCCTGTCACCGAACTAATGTCACAAGAAAAATATGGGGAAGGTTACCAATACGCCCATGACTACCAAGACCACTTTGTAAAAACAAAAAACCTTCCGGGAAATCTTGGCACTAACAACTTCTATTCCCCCGGAACTTTAGGTTACGAAAAATATATAGAAGAAAGGCTAAATAAATGGTGGCGCGGAAACCCGACTGACTAGTCAACCACCAATCTCATTGTTTGAATTAACTCCTATGGATATCATGCTCTTTGCTATTCTGATGCCATTTGATATAACCACCACACCACCTGCTGCAACGGCAATAGGCGCACCTAATATGGCAGCGATCGCGCCTGCGTGGAATCCTGCAGCTCCACTAAAGCCCCAACATAGAGATTGAAAACTTAACACTCGTCCGCGCATCTCATCTGGAACTGAAGTCTGAAGCAAGGTCGATAGTCCACTTTCATAAATCACTCCAGAACCATAAGCTACACCCAACAAAATCATTGAAAGAAGCACCATGTCTGAAAATGCAAATGTGATTAGGCCAACGCCAAAACCAAACAATCCATAAACAACTAATTTACCCTTATTTTCCACATCGGGCATTGCACCCATAAATACAGTTGAAATTGCAGCTCCCAACGCTCCTACCGCCATGAGAACACCTAATCCTCGTGCATCTAATCCTAGTTCGTCTCTTGCGATTACGGGCAGCATGGATTCAACTGCCCATCCAAATATTTCTGTGACCAGTATTGCGAATATCAAAGATCGAATTATCGAATTATTAGCAACATATTTAGCACCATAAACTAAATCTTCCAAATGGGAAGATTTGGATATTTCCGGAGACTTAATATTCTTCAGCTTTAAAAATATTAAATTTGATACAACGAGAGAAATAAGCATAAAGACAAATCCCAAATAAATTTCCCTATCAATAAGCCAGCCACCTGCCAATGGTGCTAAAACTCCCATGACAGTCATAGAAAAGAAATTAGCCGCGGTTCCCCTAAGCAGATTCTTGGAACCTACTAAATCTAAAGTCATAGCCAATTTGCAGGGGAGTCTTACAGCGTGAAAAGCACCTGCGCAGAAGCCGTAAAACAACACATGCCATACCTGTAGAACTTCATAAAAGGCCGCTATTCCTAAAAAGACTACAACAACTATTTGAATATACTGAGTGATAACCAATAACATTTTTCTGTTGTAACGATCTATTAGAACCCCTGCTAGAGGACTGAATAATGTCATGCCGACCCCAGATACCCCAGCAGTAGCTCCAACCCAGAATGCAGAATCAGTCTGAATTAAAACAATCCAACCTTGGATCATAGGGCTTACCATCATTGCGGCATCATCAAACAATAACCCCGCAAAAAAACGGCGATAGCCATAGGTTTTGAACAGGGACAGCATATTTAAACCTGCTCAATAACTCTATGAATTTGAAAATATAAACATGAAGTTAGTCTGGATAAAATCTATGGAATTATAATGCAATGGCGTTCGCCATCACTTCTAACACGTAATCTATATCTTTTGAATCTACTCCATAGTGGGTTACAAACCTCCATCTCGCATAGGGGGAGGCCCCTTTTATCCCTTCTGCCTCCAATTTTTTCATCAACTCATTTTTATTGGGATGGTCCACTTCAAAGAAAACCAAATTGGTATCTACCGTATCGGGATCAATCGAGATTCCATCTATTTTTGACAGCCCTTTTGCCAATTTCTTTGCGTTCGCGTGATCCTCTGCTAGCCTATCAACCATTTGATCAAGAGCCACAATACCGGCTGCCGCTAAAAATCCAACTTGCCTCATTCCGCCGCCCACCATTTTCCTCCATCTCCTGGCTTCATCGACGAATTCGTTTGTACCAGCCACAATAGAGCCAACAGGACAGCTAAGCCCCTTTGACAGACAAAAACTCACAGTGTCTGTCTCCTTCAGCATTTCATCAACCGGGGTTTCTAATTTAACAGCTGCATTGAATATTCTTGCCCCATCCACATGAACCGGCAATCCGTTTGCATGAGCCACGTCAGCTATTGACTTAGTATCTTGAGGAGTGAGTACTCTTCCCCCACAGTTATTTTGGGTGTTTTCGATGGCCACCACAGCCGTATGAGGATTGTGACTGTTTGTCGAATCTCGTATAGCTTCTCTAACTTCTATGGGATCGAGCATACCTCGACTGTCATTCCTAACCGTGTGGTAGGAAACTCCTCCTAGCGCCGCTGCGCCACCCGCCTCTGAACGAAAAATATGAGATTTGTCACCGAGGATAATTTCGTCACCTCTTCCACAATGTGATAAGACTGAGATTAAGTTACCCATCGTCCCACTTGCTACAAACACAGCAGCTTCTTTACCTACCTTCGCCGCTGCAATTTCTTCCAGTTTGTTGACTGACGGATCATCGCTAAACACATCGTCGCCAATCTTTGCTTTGGCTATTGCTTCTCTCATTTCTGGCGATGGGTGGGTAACGGTATCGCTTCTAAGATCAACTTCAGTCATATTTTCCACCGAATTTATTGAATTTGTATTTTTAATTTCGCATATTGATTCTAGCAACGCCCTCTATCAATTACTATACTTAGGGTTAATTTAGACCCTGCCTACAAATTCCCAATTGATATAGCAAGGTGCATTTATGACCGGAACAATTAAAGAATTAACAACATTGTCAACGGCAAATTCCGAATTGGAATCCCTGCTGGAAATTCCGGAAAAGTCAGCCAAACCCCCATGCGTGATCCTGTGCCACCCACATCCCAGATATGGTGGAAACATGTTCGACACTTTGATAAGTCACATTTCAACCTACCTGCTGGATAGTGGCATAGCAACATTGAGATTCAACCAGAGAGGAGTTGGAATGAGCAGCGGTGACCCAGGAGACGGTTCAGAAGAATTGGTGGACACACAGTCCGTGGTAAATATGACCACTATCAACACCAAAATAGACGGTAGTCGATTGGGAATAGTCGGATATTCGTTTGGAGCCTGGATGGCATTGGAATCGTCTTTAAGATCCAATTCAATTAAATCCCTTGTATCAATCGCATGTCCACAAAATAAATTTGCTCAATACGGTACTGTTCAAATAACTCAGCCCAAACTTTTAATATTAGGCGATCGAGATCATGATTTTACTATTGGCCAATTTAGATTTTTATCCAATAGAATGTCGGAACCCAAAAGAACAGAAATTATAACTGGAGCAGATCATTTTTTTAGAAACCACACTGAACTAGTAGCAGAGCTCACAAGTGAATTTCTTAAGGAAACTTTATAGGCTAATATAGGTTTCTAACAATTTTAATAACGGGTTTCTTTCCACAGAAGTCTAAACATTTCAAATAAAATAATCGGAGAAATACTTTGGTAGAAAATCAAACATTCAGACAAGAACGAGACTCTATGGGGGAATTCGAAGTACCATCTCATGCCTACTATGGTGCAAATACTATGAGAGCAGTGCTAAATTTCCCCATAAGTGATCTTCGTTTTTCTCGATCTTTTATTGAAGCAATATCACTGGTAAAGCTAGCCGCGGCCGAAACAAATATTGAGTTAGGGCTGTTAGATCCAGATTTAGGAAAAGCAGTCGTCCAATCATCTAAAGAGGTATCGGCAGGAAAATTTGACGACCAATTCGTGGTAGACATATTTCAAACAGGGTCTGGTACCTCCACAAATATGAATGCGAACGAGGTAATTTCAAATAGGGCTATCGAAATATTGGGAGGAGAACTAGGGTCACGAATACCGGTACACCCCAATGACCATGTGAATACAGGCCAATCTTCCAACGATGTAATACCGACATCAATACATGTGGCAGCTGCAAAGGCGATAACAAATGAGTTAATTCCATCATTGAAAAAATTGTCCTCCTCCCTAAACACCAAATCCAAAGAATTCATGCCAGTTATCAAAACTGGGAGAACTCATCTCCAGGATGCAACCCCTGTTAGGCTTGGCCAGGAATTTCTAGGCCATGCAGGTCAAATAGAAAGAGGTATTGCTCGTGCAGAACATGCGGTGCATGAGCTTGCCGAAGTCGCCTTAGGCGGCACGGCAGTAGGGACAGGGGTAAACACTCATCCGGAATTTGCCAAGAGAGTCTGTGAAAAATTATCCGAGTCTGTAGGAGTAACAATTAAAGAAACTTCAAATCACTTCCAAGCCCAAAGTACTCTTGACAATATAGTGGGGGCCAGTGGTGCATTAAAAACGATTGCTGTCAGCCTAATGAAAATCGCCAACGATGTGCGATGGATGGGATCTGGTCCTAGAGGTGGCTTTGGCGAAATTGAGTTACCAGAAGTCCAACCTGGTAGTTCAATAATGCCAGGCAAAGTCAATCCTGTAATACCAGAATCAGTATGCCAAGTAGCTGCACAAGTAATAGGAAATGACGTCACTGTTGCTGTTGCCGGGCAATCTGGCAATTTCGAAATCAACGTCATGATGCCAGTTGCAGCCTACAATCTTCTTCAATCGATTAATTTGTTAGCTACGGCTTCATCAAACTTGGCCGATCAATGTATTGATGGGCTTAAATCGACCTTAAGAGGTCCCGAGATGGTAGAAAAAGGCTTAGCGATTGTAACAACTTTGGTTCCACACATTGGCTATGATAAATCAGCAGCATTAGCGCATAAGGCTCAAGAAACTGGTCAAACAATTATGGAAATAGCCCTAGAAGAGACCGATTTATCTGAACAAGAATTAACAAAAATACTCGATCCAGAATCGATGACTGAACCAGGGGTTTCCGGAGTATCAATCGGCTAAATTTTAGATAAATCTCTTGGCAATAATAAGTTGCTCAGATTTTGATAAGACGCCAAACTCGATCATATGACCGAGGGTCTTTGATAAGACCTCTCCAACCCTCGGACCTGGCGGCATGCCAAGTTCCATGAGATCTTGGCCGTCAATTAGCAAGTTAATCTTGTTTAACTCTTGAACAAATAAATCCAGATTGCTTTTAGTTTTTCTCGGAACGTATGTACCGGCTACCAGTATGGCTGCTTCCGAAATTTGTTTTAGATGATCATGTAGCTGGCTACGAGAAACATTTTCCTCCAGCAATTCTATCTTCCCTATATCAGACCCAAACTTCATAAATTCATTACCCAAATTCAGCCTCTCAATCACATTTTGTCTCTGCGATGAGCTAATTAGGGAAATAAAAGCATAGAAGTCGTTGTTATGGGGATCCATTTCCAAAGATCTTAAAAGCTCTCTTCTCTTAGTCAAATCTGACCCATTAGGAAATGATTCGTGAACATAGGTCATTACTTTATATTGGTCTAGTGAATTTAAAATCACATCTGAATTTTCTTCAGAAAAAATCTTGCGTATTTCGCTAGTTAGGCGAACCCCGCTTAATAATGGTAAAAATCTCAACCCCTCTACCAAAACTTCTTTAGTTCCCTTTTCTAGATCAAAGCCTAATCTTCCTGAATAGCGTAATCCTCGAAAAATGCGCGTTGGGTCGTCCTCAAAAGATTTAGAATGAAGAATTCTTATTTCCTTTGACGTCAGATCGTGCAATCCATTATGAAAATCGATTAATTCACACCAATCTGAAGAATTAATCCCGGCAGCCAAAGCATTTATCGAAAAATCCCTCCTACCCAAATCATCTTCGAAAGAAGCCTCTTCCACTACAGGTAAATCCACTGGAGATGGATATTTCTCTTTCCTTGCCATAGCAAGGTCTATTATTTGGTCTGACAAAATTATCTTGCATGTGCCAAATTGTGACATTGAGTGCATTTTTACTTCAAATTTAGCATCAAATTTAGATGTGATATCTCGAGGGTCGGATTCCAAAACAATATCAATGTCAGTAATAGCTTTACCTAGAAGTATGTCCCTCACCGTGCCACCAACTAGAAAGGCACGTATCCCTAATCTATCGAATTGCTCACCCAATATATTTATAGCTTTGTATTGTGAAGAGCTGATGGTTTTCTTTAGCAGATTTTCAATATTCATGAATCTTTGAGTGCCACTTATGCTTCTTTACAGCCCCTTTACAGGTCGTATACTTTGAAATTATACAGAGATACTTAGTATCGCATTAACTGAAATTTTCAAAACACAAATTTTTACGGGAATATAATATATGGATGAACCTAACCACATTAATTACTGTCAGACATGCGGCAGAGGCTTGGTGAGAAAATTTGACCGAGATAAAGAAAGACCTTACTGCGAAATTTGTGGAACATTCATTTACGTTGATCCGAAGGTGGCAGTGGTTGCACTTGTGACTTGCCAAACATCTATTTTGCTTATAAAACGGGACATAGAGCCTCATTTTGGAAAATGGAGCCTACCATCCGGATATGTAGACCGTGGAGAGTCAGTTGAAGATGCTCTAATTAGGGAAGTATTTGAAGAGACAACAATATGTTCAGTCCCATCTCATTATTTAGGCGTTTTTTCCGGAAAAGGACCTGTAGTAGTTCATGTATTTGTAGTCAGGCATAAATCAGGAGCAGCCAGCCCTGGAGATGAAGTCAGTGAAGTTAAGTGGTGTGACTTTGAGGAAATACCAGAACTGCCATTCCCTTACGACAGCGAAATAATTTCAGAGTTCAGAAATTATCTAAGTACCATCTGAGTCATCATCCTCAGCATGGCCTTCATCCCATATTCTTTTAAATATGCCGTACCGCGGCCCATCTTTATCACCTAAAGGAGTTATGTTTACCAGCTCCCACCCTTTATCCCCCATACGCTTGAGTAGCCCAGTGGTATAGCGCAATCCGCCCTCTTCTGTGTCAGTCTTCAGTCTCACAACATCGTATTCCCACGTCGATATGCCATGCGGTAGATCGAAATCCTCCACATACTCCAGCTGCTGGAGTTCTTCCTCTGTAATATCTGCCCAAGAATCTTCTGGCAATTCAGCCTGACATTCATCACACGAGGTGGCGGGTCCCAGGGAGTATCCGCCACATTCAGGACAAAAATAAATTCTCATACTTTATTCTTTATATATTTCTTTTTCACAAATTCGATATTGCCCATCACCCAGATCATCTATCCGCTAATGATAATATGACTACAGCAAGAAAAATAGATACCACGTAATAACGATATCTACATAAAGAAGATATTATCCACATCATAGGTTTCCCCAAGCGGTGTAATCGTATACTTTGACACCAATAACCGTAGGACATTCAGGAATATAGTTTTGTTCTCTATACTGTCTGTACCTTTGTTTCAGCAATGCGACGGCCTCCGAGTTTTCACGATGATTCTGCACAATACTAGCCTTACCTTTAACCATCACGTACGCTAATTCGTTCCAATCATCAGAATACCTGTCAAATAAAACTACAACCTCATCGTTATTAATAATGTTGTTTATTCTGATAAGAGTTTTTTTTGAACTTACCTTGGGTTTTGAATCAATTAGGGTGTAAATAGTATCGAACCCAGACAGAGCAAAACATATGGGAATCGAATGAGGCAACCCAGCAGGAGTCACAGTGGAAAGCCTTGCCAAAGGACGTAACAAAATAAATTCTTCTACTTTCTCTAGCATTCAACACCAGAACCAATCGGATGCAACCGCTACCTGATAATTCCTAGATTTCTACAGATCCTCAATGGACTGGAAGTTCATATTATATAGGTGTGCATACAAACCATCTTTGTCCATTAACTCCTGATGCTTACCTACTTCAACTACCTCGCCTTCTTCAAGCACAATAATTTTATCTGCTCCTCTGATTGTGGATAGTCTATGAGCAATCACAATCGCAGTCCGGCCTTGAAGCAGCTTCCTCAAAGCAGTCTGTATAACCAATTCTGTATGGCTATCAATACTGGCAGTAGCTTCATCTAGAATAAGTATCTTTGGATCATCCACGATAGCTCTAGCAAAACTTAATAGCTGTCGCTGACCCAAGCTGATATTAGCCCCTCTTTCAGATAGATAAGTATCATAGCCGTCTTCAAGTTGCATGATAAATTCATGGGCGCCTACGACCTTAGCCGAAGAAATAGCCTTTTCATCCGTAGAATCAACATGGTTGTATTTAATGTTCTCCATCACCGTGCCTGTGAACAGGTATGGCTCTTGCAAAACCATACTCATCTGACTAACAACAGAAGTTCTTTTCACATCCCTAATGTCGATGCCATCAATCAATATTTCCCCTTCGTCACGTTTTACTGGATAGAACCTGGACAATATTGACACAATACTAGTCTTACCCGCACCAGTAGGCCCAACCACAGCAACTGTCTCGCCAGCGTTAACTTTGAGATCAATGCCTTTAAGTACCTCTTCACCCTCTACATACCTAAATCGAACATTCTTGAATTCAACGTCTCCCCTTATCTCGGGCATTTCAATAGCATCTTCAATATCGATAAGCTCTGGTTCTCGATCCATCAAGTCAAAAATCCTTGCGCCGGAGGCCATTGATCTTTGCAACTGAGTATATTGTTGTGTCAAATTACGAATAGGATCGAAAAACCGTTGGACATACATAACGAATGCAACCAACACTCCAGGAAGTAATTCTCCTTCTCCCATTCCCACCCATTTGGCACCAAAAAATAGAGCCAGTCCTATAGCCACAGCAGTAAGAATATCCACGGCCGGTAAAAGACCGGCAGCATACCTTCCTGCGATTACATTCGACCATCTATGAGCGGTGTTTTTCTCATCAAAAATTTTAAGGTTCCTTTCCTGTCTGTTGAGACTTTGAACTACTCTTACACCGGATATATTTTCGTTAAAAGCTGCATTTACTATCGCGATCCTTCTTCTTATTTCAGTAAAAGACCTTTTTGCATACTTTTGCCAAGTGACCATAATAGTCATCAAAATCGGCAGAACAGCCATTGTAATGAGTCCTAATTCGAGATCCATTATTAGAAGGGCAATTACAATTCCCACCAGGCTCAATAGTTCACCGAGGCTCATCACCACTAAGGCTGCAAATTCCTGAAGTTGACCAACGTCTCCCTGTACTCTAGACATCAGACGGCCCACTTCTGTGTTGTCAAAATATGAGAGTGACTGCTTTTGTACGTGCCCAAACAAGGCTCTTCTCAACCTAAAAAGCACTCCCTGTCCAACTCTCTGCATAGCATATTGTTGGAGATAATTTGTACCCCAATTTGTTAGAGCATTAATTATGAAGACAGCGAACAATATGTTCAGAGTTCTCAGGTGAGGGGAAAGGCCGTCTTTTACCTGAGACAGATTGACTTCTTCTCCGGAAATTCTTGCTTCATTTTTGAGTCCATTAGCTACCTGCAATCCATCTTTTATAGGATTATCGATACCCCATTGTATCAACCAAGGCACTGCCACCAAGGTAAAGGTATATACAAGCATTGAAACCAAAGACACAATCACCAAAGGCAGAAAAGGCTTAATGTAGGGGATCAACCTTAAAATAACTTTTTGATCGTATACTGAACCAAAGAATTCTTCATCTGATTGGCCTCTAGCCGCGGACATCCCACCTAATCCGAGGTTCATTCAGCCACCTCAGAAGTTAATTCATCTTGAGGTCGAAGTTGTAGCTCATATATTTCGTTATACAGGCCACCTTTTTCCAGCAGCTCGTCGTGCGTACCCTCTTCTATAATTCTTCCATCCTTCAGAACCACTATCTTGTCGGCACTATGAACCGTACTCAGTCTATTAGCAATGATAAAAGTAGTCCTTCCTTCCATAGAATTGTCCATTGCCGCCTTTATCTGATCCTCGGTATTCGCATCCACACTGGAAGTAGAATCATCTAATATTAGTATCGGAGGATCTAACAGAATTGCTCGAGCGATCGACATTCTCTGCCTTTGCCCTCCCGATAATGTAGAACCTCTTTCCCCGACATAAGTGTCATAACCGTCTTCAAGACCTTCAATAAATTCTGATAATTGAGCAATGCTCGTTGCTTTTTCCATTTGATCATCACTAGCATTCTCTCGACCATATTTGATGTTTTCTTTCAGTGAAGTAGTGAACAAAAACACATCCTGCTGAACCATTCCTATATTCTTTCTTAAAGAATGGAGAGTAAACTCTTTTACGTCTACATCATCCACTTTTATCACTCCCGCGGAGGTATCATAAAATCGTGGTAGAAGGTTGGCTATTGTAGACTTTCCGCTACCAGGCGGGCCAACTAGTGCAACTATTTCTCCAGGTTTCGCCTCCAGATTTATATTTCTAAGTACTGGCTTCCCATTATCATAGGCAAAAGATACATTTTCGAACTTGACGTGACCCTGAGCTTTTTCCAAGGTAGTGGCATCCGGTGCTTCTTTTACAGGAGAGGGGGCGTCAAGAATCTCAAACAATCTTTCACCGGCCGAAGCAGCTCTTGCATACGCATTTACAACCCATCCTGCCATCCTGACCGGAAGCGCCAATATTTGGAGATAAAAAACAAAGGCTGCTAATTCACCCGGAGTCATATCTCCATTCATCACTTGGCGTCCTCCATACCATAGAATTAGTGCCATCGCCACCATAAAAGTAAACAGCATGAAAGACATACTGGATGCACGTAGTTTCTCAGCCTCTACGTAAATATTAGAAACCTCGGCATTCTTTATCTCAAATCTATCTTCCTCATGGTCTTCTGAGGCAAACGCCTTTACTACTCTCTGCCCCGAGAAATTTTCCTGAAGAATGATACTTAGCTCCGCCATTTTCTGCTGCACTAACAGCCATAATGCCCTCATCCGAAGACGGACAGAGCTGGTGTACACGGCCACTATCGGCATAAAACTAGCGCTCAAAAGGCCTAATTTCCAATTCATGGAGATGAGTATTATTGCGACTATGATAAAAAGTGCTATGAAGTATGGAGCTCTTATAAGTCCCATATTTATGAACATACGAATATTTTCCACATCCGTAATGGCTCTGGACATCAGGTTCCCGGTGTGATGTTTATCATGAAAAGCAAAACTCTGGTGCTGAACATGGTCATAGAAGGAATTTCTCAAATCGTATGAAACATACTGTGACAAAGTTTCAGCTAGATAGGTTTGAAAATAGGACATCCCTCCGCGAATGACACTTAAAGACAAGATAATTATTATGCATGTATAGAGGGTCGCTGTATCAACCAGACCACAATTTAAGTCACTGGAGTTGGAGCAATCAGTCAAAAGGGGGTTTGCGACTGAGTCAATTGCGTCTCCAAATAATTTAGGAAGAAATATGTATGCAGCTATCGCGCCAATTGTGGATAAGTAAGCAAAGGTTAATCTGTATTTGTACCTCAGAGCAATTTTGATTATTCTAAGGATATGCTGCATAAATACCTAAAAGCTGGGCCCAAAATTTGTGATTTGCATGAGTTAACATATATAAAACCACAGGGACTTCTTATTCTACATTGATTTATGCTCTAAATATCAAGTGTTTTGAACACAATTTCTTGACAATTTTTTCATGTATTACTTTACCTTGTTTATTTAAGTTTTGGGCTAAAATTTTCCTCCTTTGGGAGCCTTGGTGTTTTCCCCAAAATGGCAAATAACAACGGCGATACCTACTCAGTCCGTCTCATGAAAGAACAGGATATCCCTCAAGTATCAATAATCGAAACGGATGCATTCCCCAATTTATTCCCTCCTACTTCGTTCAGAAAAGAACTTCAGAGGCCCATTTCGACTTTAATGGTCGCTGCTTCACAACTTAATGCGATCGAAGGCGAAGAAATTGTCAAGAACCCCAAGACAGGAATGAATACCCAGGTAAATACTTATAGATCGGGAAATACAGGCTGGAAACCCGGGATAGAGTTTTTAGCTGGATTCATTTTTCTGTGGAAAATGAGTAGCGAAGAAACACATGTAATGTCAATTGCCACAAGAAGGTCTCATAGAAGAAAAGGAATCGGAGAACTTCTTTTACATTCAGCTTTAACGAAATCAATCCATGAAAAGGTCCATTCATTTACTCTTGAAGTAAGGGTATCGAACACCCCAGCAATTACACTTTATAAGAAATATGGGCTTACCCACCAAGGTTCTAGAAAATCCTACTATGCAGACAACCGCGAGGACGCTTCCGTAATGACGGTCGACAACTTACAATCTGCTGATTACCGTCTTATGATGAAAAAAAAATTATCGTTACTTTCGGGCAGGCGAAAAAACTAGCATTGGTTTAATATACAATTTACTTTTGCCGCAGGAACATAGTCATGTTATACTTTTGCGGCGTTTTTTTGTTGGGAAACACAGGCATTCAACCTAAAATTACTGTGCTTTAAAAGTAACCAAACAACTTGATAAAGAAAAGGAACATATATGGTCGAAGAGGCTGTAGGGGTCGACACAAACCAGGAGCAGATCAGTGAAGCGATAACTATGAAATCGCTTTTGGAGGCAGGAGTTCATTTCGGTCATCAAAAGAGACGATGGAATCCAAAGATGAAGAGGTACATATTTACCCACAGAAACGGAATTCATATTATCGATCTACAGAAAACCTTAAATTTGGTTGAAGAGGCTGCTTCTTTTCTGACTGATATAGCGGCGAGTGGCAAAAAGATTTTGCTAGTGGGAACCAAAAAGCAAGCTCAAGATACCATCATATTGGAGGCAGAAAGAAGCAATTCCTTGCATATTTCCAATAGATGGCTTGGCGGCACACTGACCAACTTCAAAACTATTCAAACTAGAATTGATTACCTCGTAGACCTCGAAACTAGAAGAGACCAAGGAGAGTTTGAAAACCTCACAAAGAAAGAGTCTTTGAAAATAGATGAAAAAATAAACAAGTTGAATCGAAACCTGTCGGGCATCAAAGAAATGACTGAAATGCCAGGAGCGATGTTCATAATTGATGTCGGGAGAGAAGAAATTGCCGTAACAGAGGCCAACAAAGTAGGGATACCAATAGTTGCTATAGTTGACTCCGATTGTGACCCAGATTTAATCGACTACCCTATCCCGGGTAATGATGATGCAATTAGGTCCGTAAGGTTAATAACCAAGAGAATGTCCAATGCGATTATTGACGGATACCATCTTAGAAACTCAGATCAGTCCGATGAGTCGTCTGATGATGCCGCAGAAGCCAACCCTCGAATGATTACTTACTCCACTGTGACTATAGAAGATTCTGAATCTGAGGACGAGGAGGAAGAAGCAGAAGAGACATCTGGGGAAGAAGTATCGACGACCGATACCCTTGAAACGACATCGGAGCCTGAAAATACCCTTGACTCTGTTGCTTCAACAGAGGAACTCGAAGAAACATCTGATGAAGAGGTTTCGACTGAAGAAAGCATGGAAGAAGACGCTGCAGTGGGAAAAGACCCTACAGCCGGGGAAGATAACAGCTAAACCTAAACCTTCAAGCCTACTGAATCTCGCGGGAGAAATCGTGCCTGAAATTACTACCGAACAAATAAAATATCTTCGCGCTCGAACAAGCGCTGGTGTAATGGATTGCAAAAAGGCATTGGAAGAAACCGATGGAGATGCAGAAAAGGCTGAATCATTACTGAAAGAAAAAGGCATTGCTTCCGCAGCAAAGAAGGCCGATAGAGACACTGACCAAGGCTTAGTTGATACCTATATCCATAGTGGGGGTAGGATAGGCGCTATGATTGAAATCAATTGTGAAACTGATTTTGTAGCCAGAACAGAGGATTTTGCTTCATTGGCCCATGATATAGCTATGCAGGTAGCGGCAATGTCCCCTACACTATTGGCGATAGAAGACGTTTCAAACGACGAGAATGTCACAGAGGATCAGTGCCTGTTGTCGCAACCGTTTATCAAAGATCCGTCAAAAACAATCCAAGACCTCATTAATGAAACCATAGGAAGGCTTGGGGAAAACATCAAGGTACGGAGATTCCAAAGATTTTCCTTAGGTGAGTGAGGCTACTATGCCAGACAA
>CAYMZR010000032.1:0-19766 GCA_964394975.1 uncultured Dehalococcoidia bacterium
TAAATCATCCCGATATGATTCATTTTTCATACAAACGCTATATGGAAAATAGTTTGCGCGAAAATTTTGGCTTTGAAGGAAGCCCTTTAAGAATGCGGTTCAGAGGAAGAGGTAGAAATACTGAAACATGAGCATTTACCTAATCAGCTCAGCCTTTATTGTTTCTGGTTACTTACTGGGTTCAGTATCCTTTGGACTGATCATTGCGAGAATTGTCAAAGGAATTGATATCAGACAATTTGCCAGCGGGAGCACTGGGGCGACTAATGTAATGCGAACATGCGGTTGGCAGTGGGGCATGTTAGCCATGGCTTTAGATATGTTTAAGGCCGCATTACCTTTATTTATTGTTATATACATTCATGATTTTGGTATACCGAATTGGACACATCCTATTATAGGATTATCGGCGATTCTCGGACACATATGGCCAATATTTACAAATTTTCGTGGAGGAAAAGGAATTGCTTCAGGGTGGTCAGCCCTGATTGTTTTATCCCCTTTATCAGGTCTAATCGCCTGCTTTTGCTCCTTCCCATTTATGATCTTAACCAGGTATGTATCGTTAGGATCGATAATTGGTTCGCTTTCTGGTGGTTTGGCAGTCACTCTCTTATCGATTTTAGGAAAATGTGATCCGTCCTACTGCGTATTTGGTTTGGTGGGATCAGCTCTTACAATATGGAAACATAGAGAAAATATAAAGCGTTTACTGAGTGGCACTGAAAGGAAAATTGGAATCAATAATGACTAAATTAGAAAGTTTTCTGGAATAGCTCAATGGATCAAATAACAATTTTGGGTTCAACCACATGGGGAACTACCCTAGCCATAATTAATTCCATAGCGGGTAAAGACGTCTCCCTTCTGGCCAGAACCAAAAATGAATCAGAAAAACTAAGCAAAGAACGAGAAAATAGACGATTTATACCTGGCACAGTTCTACCAGACACACTAAAAGTATCATCAGACATCAAAAAGGTTATTCCAAGAACCGACTTACTTTTAATAGCAGTTCCGTCGCAAACCTTAAGGCAGAATATTAGAACTGTGTCGCCGTACATTCCCGAATCTACAATCATTGTAAGTGCCTCAAAAGGTCTAGAGTCAAGCTCCGGAATGCGGATGACAGAAATCATAAAAGAAGAGGTACCAAATTTATCGTCCGATAACATCTGTGCTCTCTCCGGACCTAATCTATCTAATGAAATATTGGCTGGGAAACCATCTTCATCAGTCATAGCATCGACCAATACATCAACAGCAAAATATGCTCAGTCTGTACTTAAATGTTCCCATCTTCGTTTGTATACAAACTTAGATGTGACAGGAGTTGAAATATGCGGAGCGCTGAAAAACATAACTGCTATAGCAGCCGGGATATGTGATGGCCTTAATTTAGGAGACAATGCAAAGGCTAGCATTATAACCAGAGGTCTGGCAGAAATGGCCCGCTTTGGTAGATCGGTAGGTGCCAAACCATCTACTTTTTCCGGGTTAGCAGGAATGGGAGATCTGATAGCTACTTGTTCCTCAGGACTCAGCCGAAATAATAAAGTGGGTAGAATGCTGGCAGAAAATATATCCCTGGAAGAAATCAAAGAAAGCATGGATAACGTTGCTGAAGGAATTGAGACCACTAAAGCAGTGGTATACGTTTCTAATAAACTTGATATAGATCTACCAATCGCTAATGCTGTATACAACATCCTGTTCAATAAAATGTCGGTCAAACATGCCGGTGCAGCGTTGATGGGCAGAACATTAACATCAGAGAACTAGGTTATATATTTTCAAATCATACGTTTGTTCACCGCTTCACTTTTGACAGGATTTTCTGGGCCAATAATGCCTGGTCCCCTTCTTGTCTACACAATAACAGAAGCCTATCTCATGGATTTATCTCTGAAACTCTTGCAGCCATCGGACATTCACTGCTAGAACTTTTTTTAGTAATAGGCCTTACCTTTTGAATAGACAAAATATTGAACAACCAGACCTCCGAATTCATCATTGGTACAGCGGGTGATTTGTTTTTGCTTTGGATGGGGTGGGGAATGTCAAAAAACCCTGTTGGCAGTGCGATACCTATAATCGATAAATCAGGTGCAGAATCTAACCACGGACCTATTTCAGCGGGAATAATATTGAGCGCTAGTAATCCCTGTTTTTTATGTGGTGGGCTACAGTGGGTCTCAGTTTCATTGAAGAATCCAGAGAATCTGGAACAGCTGGTACTGCTGCTTTTTATACCGGTCGCATATCTTCTGACATAATTTGGTACGCAATGGTCGCCTTGGCCATTTCGTCTGGCAAAAAATTTATAAGTGATAGCGCCTACAAAATAATAGTGCGGTTGTGCGAAATATTTCTTATTTGTCTAGGTATGTATTTCGCCTATGCTGGAAAAGATTTCATAATTCGAATTTTTTCTTGATTCACATATCTTCAAATTCGTATAAGACGGCCACTGCAGCAACAATACCAGCTGTTTCGGCTCTTAGAATTCTTCCACCTAAAGAAACTGAAATGGCACCACCCACTACCGCATCTGATACTTCTTGTGATGTGAATCCTCCCACTGGACCGATAACTATATCAACACTCGCTCCTTTCATTGGCTGATTCTGGTGCAAGTCAGACAAAATATTACTAATACTTTGTTTTTTCTCCTCCTCCCATGGAATCAAAGCAACTGGGCCAAATTTCGTAATCAAGTCAGAAAATTCTATCGTTTGGGAAAGTTGAGGAACTAAGGACCTACCGCTTTGTTCGGAAGCTTCTTTAATTATTCGTTCCCACCGTGCTATTTTAAAATCGCCTGGATCAGAAAATTCTGTTCGTTCGGATGTAAACGGGACAAATTTTGAAATCCCAACCTCAACTCCCTTTTGTAGGGCATATTCATATCGTTCAGGTCTCAGTAAAGCTTGATAAAGAGTTATGAAAATCTCTGGTTCCTTAAGACTATTGGCAGTAGAAACAACTGAACCTATACTGGTTTTATTGTCCACAACTTCCAAGACAACTTTATAATCAACTCCATCCCCATTAAATACAATGACCTCATCCCCTTTCCTTAAACGCAACACTTTTTTTATTTGCGAAGAAGTGTCATTCGGAAAATAAACAACATTATTTTTTTTTGCAGATGAATTTAAATAAAACCTGTGCATAAAACCTCAATATGGCACATAGTTTATGTATCTGTCGGTATTGTTTTAGTGGCTAACACAGCAGTCCAATCACCATCAACGAGAATTTTATTGAACTTTACCCCTTGCATTAAATAGCATTTTTCAACATCATCTAAAGAGGTTTTCAAAATGCCAGACAGAACCAATTTACCACCATCTACCACGGCACTAGAAATATATCCTGATAACTCTACAATGACTTTCGCCGCAATATTTGCAACAGCTATGTCATATGTTGACTCTTCTACCTCAATTTCGGGAAAAGACCCATTCAATACCGTTACCTTGGAAGAGATATCATTCAGTTCACAATTTTCTATGGCAATAACTGCTGAACGCTCCTCAATTTCAAGACCTAGAACCTCTTGTGCACCTAACTTTACTGCCGATAGAGAGAGAATTCCAGAACCGCATCCAACATCAATAACCTTCTCACCACCACTTATTAGACTTTCTAGAAGCTCCATGCACATCCTAGTAGTCGGATGATGACCAGTCCCAAATGCCATCCCCGGGTCCAATTTTATTAGAACATCACTTTCTGAAACCTTATGCGATCTCCAAGTGGGGCATATAACCAATTTAGACCCCACTCTAATTGGATGAAAATATTCTTTCCAGTTAGATTCCCAATCTTCCTCTTCAACTTCTCGCTCTTTTATCTCAGATATTCGGGCGAAATGCCCGACTAACTTAACAGCAACATCAATGTTTGATCTTCGCTCTCTAGCTGACCCATCCAAAGGAATGAAAGTGACAACTTTAACTGTCGCCGGAACAGGAGGGGACTCCCCCTCATCTGGATTAAACTCCGCAGGACTTTCTACAGCTACGCCACCCTCCCCATATCGATAAAAAATGTGAGTCAGTGGCTCCACATATTCTGGAGGGGCTTCAACGCTTAGCTCAAGCCATTTCAATTGGTAAATGCACTTCTGAACTTATCAAATATACCTCTGTCCTCTTCTTCTTCTTCAAAAGCGTCAGGCAATGACTCGCCGAGTTCAATCATTAGTTCTTCTTGTCTGGAATCCAATTTTTTGGGTATTCTGACATCAATTAATACTAATAAATCTCCCCTTCTATCGCCTCTGAGCTGAGCCACCCCTCTACCTCTTACTCTAAATATCCGTCCAGTTTGTGTTCCTGGAGGAATTTCAATTTCGTGGGCTCCCTCTAAAGTAGGCACTTCAATCTTTGTACCAAGAGATGCTTGAGCTATATTTATTGCCAATCTGTATTTGATATTTATTCCATCTCTTACAAAATAGTCATGCTCATTAATCTTGAAGGCAACATATAAATCACCGGGAGGCCCTCCATTAATTCCATGCTCCCCCTCTCCAGTCAACCTAACTTGGGTATCCTCTTCTATACCTCCAGGTATAGTAATAGCAAGTTTTCTATTCTTTCTTTCCCTGCCTTGACCATTACAAGATGCGCAAGGATTGGAAATAATCTTTCCTGAACCTTTACAGTTGCTGCAATCACCAACCTGAACAAATTGCCCAAACACACTTTGTTGAGCCTTTCTCACCTGGCCAGAGCCTTGGCAAGTTCCGCAAGTGGCTATAGAATTACCCGGTTCACTCTTGGAACCTCTACATCTGCCGCAAGATTCTGTACGATGAATTTGAAATTCTTTTTCAGCACCAAATATGGCTTCCTCAAATTCGACAGACATCGTGTACTGGAGGTCTGAACCTCTTCTCGCGGAACTTCGCGAGCTCGACGATCTTCCAAAGCCTGAACCTCCAAAAAAGGAGTCGAAAATATCTCCAAACCCTGATACGTCTCCAAATCCTGAAAACCCACCATTTGCGCCTGAAGATGCCCCTAGTCCTGCGTGGCCAAACCTATCATACTGTGCCCTTTTTTCTTTGTCGGATAAAACTTGGTAGGCTTCGTTAATTTCCTTAAATTTATCTTCTGCTCCAGCTTCTTTGTTTCTATCGGGATGATATTTGAAGGCTAATTTTCTGAAAGCTTTTTTCAAATCTTCCTCACTGGAGTTGCGTGAAACCCCAAGGACTTCGTAATAATCTCTTTTTTGTGTAGTCATGAAGTATGTATATTTCCAGAAATCTCAATTCTCAAAACGAAAATTTCTCAGTATCTGTTATCTCTATCTGATGAAGCTAATAAATTATAACCCAGCCTTTTACTATGTTGGGAAATAAAATGAATTTTCATATACTCTTGTAGGCGGCATTCAAAGTATTTTGCAACAGCATAGCTATAGTCATAGGACCAACCCCACCAGGAACAGGGGTGATCGCAGATGCCTTTCTAGATACTTCGTCAAAAGCGATATCACCAGTCAAACGATATCCACGAGTACGACTTTTGTCTTCGACACGATTTACACCCACATCAATAGCTACAACGCCATCAGAAACCATCTCATGGGTAACAAAATTAGGTATTCCGATAGCTGCAACCAATACATCTGCTGTCTGAGTTATAGCTTTCAAGTTATTGGTCCTACTATGGCACAGTGTTACTGTCGCATCACCACCTTGACTCTTCAAGGAAAGCAAATTGGATAATGGTTTCCCAACTATATTACTTCTTCCCAGTATGACAACATGCTTACCCTTTGGATCATTATTTGATCTAAGAAGCATTTCCTTTATTCCGAAGGGAGTGGCCGGCACAAATCGAGGGGAACCCATTGACAAAAGGCCGACATTTTTAGGGTGAAGGCCATCAACATCCTTTTCAGGGTCTATCGATGCGAGAATCTCATTCTCATCCAAGTGAGCAGGCAATGGTAACTGGACAAGTATTCCATGGCAGTTATCATCTTGATTCAAGGTTACAATCTTGGACAATAACTCTTCTTTGCTTGTAGATCCAGGTAAATTAACTATAGTGCTACACATACCCGTCTCTATTGCCGACCTCCTTTTATTTCGTACATATACTTTGGAAGCTGGATCATCTCCAAGAAGTATCACGGTCAAGCCTGGTTTTATTGAATATTGTCTAAGCAAAGCACTAACTGACTCTTTGATTTCAATTTTTATAGAATCAGATATAGCTTTTCCGTCGATAAGTTTATATGTCATAAATATTGGTTTCAGTGGTCACGAAATTAATGAATACACTATTATACCCATACAAAACCAAACAACTTTCAATATTGTTCAGGAAATAGTAGCTATGCTTATCACAGGAACAGACATAATTGAGATAGCACGTATCGGGAAGGTATTCGAAAAATATGGATCAAGGTTTTTAACCCGCATCTATACTGAAGATGAGCAAAAATACTGCAAAGGAAGGGCTCCCCAATTAGCTTCAAGATTCGCAGCAAAAGAAGCGGTTATGAAAGCACTTGGTACTGGTGTAAGAGGTATTGGATGGAAGGATATAGAGATAAGAAGAGAAAGAGGAGGACCTCCATATATCCAGCTTCACGGCCGAGCCCAAGCAAGGGCTTCCAAAATGAACCTCTCAGATATCTCTATTTCTCTATCTCATTCGAATGATTTCGCCTTAGCTACAGTCGTTGGTGAGGCTTCGTCCGGGAATCGGATACCACGATAAATAGCCATACTGTTTCAAATCAATACAAGAATTTATTTACTCTGGTCTCTTATATACTGAACCAAATGCCATCTCTGCTCTTCAGTCAATAAATATCCAAATTGGGGCATGATAGCTGTCGATTCTTTTCCTCTTGAGGCCGCTGCCAGCCCTGGCCTACCACCCCAAGTTATGTATCCGAAAATTTCTCCATCGCTTAAGGAAGTCACCCTTTCCGATATCAAGTTTACCGGGACAGCTCCACCATATACTTTACTTCCATCTCCACGGGCACTATTCAATGTAGTAATAGGACCATCTCCCAACAAGGTCTGTCCGTGACACACCTGACAATTCACCTCATATATTCTGGCAGCTTCCATTCCATCATAGGAATCAGAGTGAACTTGACCATCCAACATTTTAATTTTCTCAAGATCAAGAACTTTCACTTCAGCACCTGTAATAGGAACGGATCCCTTTGGAGGCAAAATTCTAGGAACTTCTTGGGATCGATAAGCTGGTGAGTAATGCATCTCGGAAAATACTTGTACTGCATGCGACCCTGTCTTTGGAAATACCGGCAAGTCAAAGGTTATAGAACCACCAACTTTGACCTCTCCAGTTTTCGTGTTATAGCAGCCAGAGCTGGCAAGAAGGGTCATAACGAGAACAACCAATGTTAAGGCCATTCTAGAGTGTCTCATATTCAAAACATTGATAAACATGTGTGGATTCTCTTTAATTACTCCCAACCTCTGATGATTTCCCCATCTGTCCCCGCTTTGTTTAACGCTGTTTCTGCCGCGTCTGTCCGAGTTTCATCAGCTGTGACGGTAACACCTATATGACCTTCAGTAATTTTCTCACTGTAGGCTCCCATAAATATTCTCGGAAGGCGTGATTCAAAAATAATCCCGATGATAGTAAATATTATGGCACCAAGCATAGATCCTTCGTACATAATAATAGCCATGGCCGGAATAGATAATATTGGCTTACCTCCGGTTATCAATGGATATGCTAATTCTGTACCAGCTGTAATCAGCAATGCTATTGTGAAGCCACAAATAGCTCCTATTAGCGGCCACCTGTATAGCTTGTGTTCTGGCTCTGCTTCCCCAAAAGTACCTTCAGGGTAGGGAACTCCAGTGAGTATTTCATACTCTCCTTCTTCGAATCCGGCCTCTCTCAGGTTATCCAAAGCATCGGCGGCGGAATCTTCTTCAGTATATAGACCCAATACACTTCTTTTTGTCATATCAAATACTCTCTATAACTACCTTTAATGTTTCTTTTCGTAGTAACGGTGGGGAAGACCTTCACGAATTGTCGCGGGAACTACTCGCCTGCCGACCTTTATAAGACGGCGATTGACCATCCCCTCTTTAATATCAAATAACGGAATCAAAGGTAGAACTTTTGCAAACAGCAGCATACCTAAACAAACAAAAGCAAAAGTTTCAACTACGATCAATATTTCAATAATTGATGGATGATAAGTACCCCAATCGAAAGTCATATGGGTTCTTCTGACAAGTCCTGGAATTATAATCAAGAACCGCTCAAGCCACATACCTATATTGACAAGTATGGTAGTCCAGAACATCAATACCGCGCTTCTTCTGACCCTTTTGAACAACCACATTGGCACTGGAATCACAAACGACGTAATAACAAATATGGCAAATAAGGGTCCGTAAGGCCACTCAAAGGCTTGTAGTTCTCTTAAAGCTATCTCAGGGCTCTCTAAGGTATATAGAGCGTACACCCACTCTAGGAAGAAAAAGAAGAACCACGTCGTAGCAACAATTATTAAAAGCCGTCCGATAGCGTCAAAGTGATCAGGTTTAATGTATTTATCTAGCCCATATAGCCACACAGAGAGTGCCATCAACATGGCAACCGCTGAAACCCCAGAATGAATTGCGCCGATGATGAAATACGGCGCGAATATTGTGGAATGCCATCCCTCAACACCAATTAAGACTGCAAAGTCCCATGAGACTATAGAATGAACCGAAACAAACACCGGTAGGACAAGAGCAGAAAGTAAAATACCAGCTACGATCTGTAATTTCCATTGTCTTGGTGTTCCCCGGAATCCCAAGGCCAGTTGAGCGTAAATTTTCTTAACGATAGGCTTTCTAGCCCTGTCACGCAGTATTGCTATGTCCGGCAGCAAACATACGAAGACGAACAGCGAACTTGCAATTAAGTATGTACCTACCGCACTTGGGTCCCATACGAAGGGTGACCTAACGTTAGGCCATATACCACGACTAAAATCATAAGGAAAAATCCAATATAGAACACGCCATGGTCGGCCCACGTGCATTAAAGGTGTATGCAAAGCAGCTATCAAGGAGAATACAGTCATAACTTCAGCCGCTCTGGTAATAGGGCGGCGCCATTCTGCCTGCGTCAACCTCAAAATAGCAGAAATCATAATTCCAGCGTGACTGATTCCAATCCAAAAAACGAAGTTAGCAATGAAGAATCCCCACATAACAGGTCTGTTCAATCCTGTAACCCCAAGACCGTGGTAAACCATGTAGAAAAACGCGCACAACCCTGTCAGCACGACCAACCCTAAAAATGCAACGGCAGGCAACCACCATTTAGGTACGGTCAATACATCCTTCAACAGATCTTCATTGATCTGTTTATGGCTTAGTTGTGTATGTTCCTGCATTTATATATTTCCATCTAATTTAAAATTTTAGTATCTGAATCATTAGCATCGTTATCTAGATTTACCCATTACCATCACTTTGGTTCTGTGGAATTGAATTTCTGCTTTATATAGCAACATTTCTTTTTGTTCCCATATGTTAACCGCCGGTATTAATCTCGTGGCTAACATGAAAGTTAGGATAGATCCAGCTATAAAACCAACTATCACAAAAATATCAGCTAATTCAGGTGTAGGGATCTTTGTAGGGACCTCCTCCATTTTCATATGCAGCATGTCTTCCATCATATTGCTTTTTCCCGCAACGTCCCAGGCCCCGACATATAACCTTATCCTGTCTAATAGCGTGCCAATAAGGACTGATACCGCCAAAATTGGAGGTCCCCAAACACTTCTTCTGATAGGATTCCATATCATCGTAAACCAAGGCAAAATAAACACCAAAATAAATATTGTAATGAACAAATACAGGTATGGTCCTTTAACTAATAACTCCAAGACAGCCTGCTCCGAAGGCTTCTTACCATACCAAAACACATTGAAACTGGAGAACCAAAACCAAAACCAAAGAAGTGATAGGGCAAGCAATAACTTCCCGAGCCCCCAAAACTGATCTAGTCCGATATAGTCTTTATAACCTCCGAATTGTCTCAAGAAAAACATGGTGAGCATCATGGTGGCCACACCCGCCTGTAAGGCATTATGGGCATGTGTAATTGGGTATAGGGAATCAATCCAACCTGGAACATGCACCATCAAAAATTCAACACTTATAAAAAAGTGCACAAAAACAAGCATCATGAAATAGAACGCGCCAACAACACCCATTCGGTGATACTGCCAATTCCATTGAGCGGAAGTTCCTCTCCAGCCAAGCGCTAATCTGCTACCCCATTTCTTTTTCCAACCCTCACCTTGATCCCTTAAAACTGCAAAGTCTGGCAGACTAGATAACCACACCAAAGCTAGTCCTAGAAAAACCAATCCGAGTATTGCAAGGGTGGCCCATATATGTGGAGAATAAGCAGGAACTCCTTCTTGCTGACCATAAAACCAAAGACTTCTTCTACCGTTTTCCAATGATGGTAATAACCATATCAAGGGAACATAAAGAAGCAGGTTCAAACAACCTGCCAAAGCCCAAATTTCTGCTGCCCTCGATATTGGCCTTCTCCAATGTGAATTAGCTATTCTAGGTGCTATGGCTATCATCGGTGCAGCGGAGGAGGTAGTCATGAGAAAAGCAAATACGGCAATATAGTATCCCCATGCGGCTTTATCATCAAAGCCAGAACTCAACCTCATCACAAATCCCACTATTCCAAGAACAAACATAATTCCAAATAAAGCGGCAAACTGCCAAAATCTGTTCGAGGTGACATTGTGAATCCCCAAAAACCCGTCAGATATGGCCTTCCTGGTTTCCACCGAATTATCTGTTTCTACGTAGGATTCTACCACCCTACTCCCTGGATCAGTGACCATGAGTAACCTCGACAGATTGATCTACTTTCTTCAGGTAAACAACGTTAGTGTCTGTACCTAGATTCTCCATTAGACGGTATCCTCGCCCACCCTCTTTCATTGCACCTTCTTTCATCTTCGATACCTTACTATCAGGATCATTAAAATTCCCAAAGGTAAGAGCGTTTGTAGCGCAGGCATTTACACAGGCTGGATTAAGGCCTCTGTCTCCATCCTCCAATACCTCGTTATCCCTTTCTGACTCCCTTGTGGACCTTTGGATTCGTTGTACACAGAAGCTGCACTTTTCCATTACCCCTCTGCTTCTAACTGTCACATCCGGATTAAGTTGATTCTTCAAGCTTTCTGGCCATTCGGGCTCCCAGAAATTGAAAAATCTAACATGGTATGGGCACCCATTGGCACAAAATCTAGTACCTATGCACCGGTTGTAAACCTGTACATTCATTCCTTCATTATTATGATAGGTTGCATATACAGGACAAACAGGTTCACAAGGTGCATTCCCGCAGTGTTGGCACATAACGGGAATAAAACGCGCCTTTACGTCAGGATATTCACCTTCCCAATATCTTTCAATCCTTATCCATTGAATAGCCCTGCGTTGATTGAAGTGTTCTTCCAAGTTAATGGGTATATTGTTTTCTGACTGACAGGCAACCACACATCCTTGGCACCCAGTACACCTATCAACATCAACAACCATTCCCCATTTATTAGAATCTGCCGTTACCATTAATTTACTCCTATCTCTATTCCCGCCGTTTCTGGTGATTTAGTGATTTTCACCAGAGGTTATCTCAATAATATGGTGGTGCTCATCCCTGGGAAATTCAGGAACTGTGTTTTCAAATTTGGGAACCCGAATCCACTCACCAGTCACTGTAATGTTGGCCCTAGTAGCAGCCCAGGCCAACGAACCAGTATCAGAATCAACCTGGAGATCAAGCACTGATAGCACATTGGAACCTCTTCCTGCGGAATATCTTCCACCATCTCTGTGGCCCTGCCCTATAGGAATTCCTATAGTGTGTGGAGGTACTGCCGGATTTGGCATTGCCAACGCCGTAATAACTCGACCATTTGAAGGTCGTATCTCTAGGACATCTCCTTCGGATATCCCCTTCTCTTCGGCAACTTTATGGTTTATTTCAACCCAAGTTTGCCAAGTTGCAGTTGATATTACGTCTGGCATGGCCTGAAGCCATGGCAAGGACGCACCAATCCCATCCCCAAGGGTGGAAATGAAAGGCTGCAGATAAAACTCTTGGTTGGTTCCACCGAATTCAGCCCTATCGACACCATCAAGTCTCTTAACAGCAGGTTCTTCTGTCACTGTAGCTTCTATATCCCACCAGCCACCTCTTTGCAATACACCATTCCAAAACCCTTCAAAACTGCTTGAAACTACCTGTCCTCTCTTTAAATCATATAGTTTCCTTGCATCATTTCTGATCACTTCCTTGAAAGTATCAGCACTCAGCCCTAGCTCGTGACCCATTACTTGGGCCGTTGTCATGAGAATATCGGCAAATCCTTTGGTTCCAAGGTTACTCCCTCTGTGTTCAAAGAAAGGTCTAACCACAGGTTGCTGAAAACCGATCATTTCATAGCCTGGTCCCGCGACTGGTATATCCGTGCCCCAATCTTCCAAAAAATGGTGTTGAGGCAAAATCAAGTCAGCTATGGAGGTAGTATCATCCATCATACCGCCAAAACTCACAATTAGTGGAACACTGTCCAGCGCTGACTTCATGTCCGCCGTATCAGTCATACCATAATAGATATCAGCATCTCGAACCATTAGTACAGCAACATTTCCTCCCTTCATCTCTTCAGACAGACGATGGAATTCTGAGAAGGTACTAGTGGCCTTAGCGGCTGAGACCATAGCTATTGGGGATTCGGGGTTCAACAAAACCCCACCTTTTTTCCCAATGTTGGAAACCACTCGATTAAGAGAGTAGATTGCTTTCAAATTTTGACTTCCATTTGTATGGGCACCAGCGCTCCCTCCTCCCAACGATATCGGATGTTCACTGTGTGAAAAATCCTCTGCTATTTTGGCAATCACATCGGGTGAAACACCAACTACATCAGATACGCTAGCCGGAGAATAGGAATCAAGTATTCCGTCGGAATCTAATTCTTCAAATATGGCATCAGAGCGACCCTCAGATAAAACTTGCATAATGCTCATGGCTAGCAAGCCTTCAGTTCCCGGGTTCACATGTACCCACTGATCAGCACTCGCAGCTGTCATGGAAAAGCGGGAATCAACATGAATGAGCTTGCCTCTATGTTCGTGTCCTTGTCTAAATTCCCCATATCCTCGAGCATATCTTGTTGGAGAGATCCAAGAGGAGAGAAAATCAGCCCCGAAGGACAGGATTAAATCTGAGTTATCAATGTCAAATTCAGGAATAGAATCCGTGCCAAAAACTTCCTTTAAAGCATTTCTTAGCACATTGTTTTCAACAGCTTCATAAGAAAAGTGGCGAGCACCAGTAGCACTGACGAATCTTTCAAGGACAAACCCCGTATGTCCCCCAACAGGGTTACTTACAAAAACAGCTTTGTTGCCCTCGTTCGAATCCTTCAATTCACCCAACCGGGTGCTAAGCCTCCCGACAGCATCCTCCCAACTAATTTCTCTGTATTCACCCGAACCTCTCGGTCCAGTCCTCACCAATGGAGCACTAATCCGATCTGGGTGATAAAGCCCTTGCAGGGATGCCTCGGAAAGTGCACTATGCCCACCTAAATTTAGGGGGTAGTCTGGATTCCCTTCAACTTTCTTAGCCCTTCCTTCCATCACGCGAACCACAATCCCTTCAGAAACGCCACCTTGCTGGCTTGCGGTCGCATACCAATTATCTGTCCCAGATACCAGATCCTCCGGCATAGCGGCCGGTGAATCTATCAGTAGCTCCTTTTCGGGCAATCCGCATGCTTGAAATAAAACTGCAGCGCCAGTTGATCCGCCCATCAGAGTTAAAAATTGTCTTCTAGTTAAAGCCATGGACTACCCTCTAATAGTGACATGTAACACAGTCCGTTGGTGCATTATTTTGCTTGTGGCAGTTCACACAATCTCCCATTTTCAGAGACCGATTTTGTTGAACTTTATCCATACTAGCTACATCACCATGACATGTGGCGCATACCTCTTGAGCCTCGATGCCCTCTTTCTCCGAGAAATATCTAATATGAGCTTCATGGACAAAATGGACATGATCTGGGACTCTATGAACTCTAACCCAATGAATAGACCTTCCATCCTCATAAAGACTACGCATTTTTACAATGCCGTCTAGTTCATCACCTACAGCAGAGTGGCAAGTCATACACAAACCTGCCGCCGGCACTGAAGCAGCTGCCTCTTTTTCAACATTTCTATGGCAGAAAGTGCAGTCCATATCAAGCTCTTTAACATGGGTTTCATGAGGAAACGCAATTGGCTGATCGGGTCCGTCATGACCGAATATCACTGGCCTTCCCAACCAAGATGAGATTACAAAGGTTAAAACCAGAACAATTCCAATGAATACCCCTAGTAGGACAACTCCCAGGACACCTAGCTTAGCTAGCTGTGTCCCAGTAGGTTTTTGAGGTTGAAAATCACCTGGTATCAAATCAGCAATATCCTCAACTAAATCCAGAAATCTGGATATATCGCTCTTATGGCTTCCAAACCACCGGTAAACGCAGTTATTACAAAATAAATAGCAATCGCAAAAGATATCAAAGCAACCGCATATATTGGAGGTCTTAACTTAGAAACTGAAGCGGGCAAATGGTGAGATTTCACTAAAGATGGAATTGCGTTGTGTCCGACCAGCATGTTGCCGGCAAATATGATTATAAACAGAACAAAGAATTTCATATTCTGTGTGAATACTTTAATATCCGCCCAAATGGCAGAGTTGATATAATTCGGATCGATCTCCAATTGTCTTTATCCACCTCGTTTTCTTTGCCGAAGGCAGCCGTCAAACGGCTTAGCCAATCGGGTGAAAATTATCACATTCAGGTATAGGGGTGTCAAGGGAAGAATCAGTAAAAAATGATTGTAATTTGATCAAGTCTATTAAAGTCCTGGTTGAGTATTGACTTCAGAAAGTTTGTAAGTCATGACTCGATAACCTAAAATCCCGAATCTGGGAAACTTTTCTTTGGACAGAATATAACTTTAAAAGATACATAGCTATTTAGGACCCTGAGGAACCAAATGGGAAGATTAGAAAACAAAGTTGCTTTAATCAGCGGGGGCAGCAGGGGGATGGGCGCAGCTGAGGCTGAAATGTTTGCAAATGAAGGAGCCAATGTTGTCATAGCAGACATATTAGAAAATGAGGGTAGGAAAACTGCATCCAAAATAGCAGCGACGGGGTCAAGGTGCTTATTTAAACGCCTTGATGTGTTGCAAGCTTCAGATTGGGAATCCGCTGTCGGAACAGCAATATCGGCTTTCGGGAAACTAGATATTCTGGTAAACAATGCCGGAGTTACTTCGAGAATGATGCTGCTCGAAACCTCCGAACCAGAATGGGACCGAGTCATGGACACTAATAGCAAAGGTACCTTCCTAGGGATAAAAGCAGCTATCCCGGCGATGAAATATTCAGGAGGAGGATCTATCATCAATATTTCCTCACAAATGGGACTAGTCGGAGCCGATTACATTAGCCCTCAATATCAAGCTTCAAAGGGAGCCGTCCGAATATTAACAAAGTCTGTAGCCATCCAATACGCTCACTACAACATAAGGTGCAATTCCATACATCCGGCCCCAATCGAAACAGATATGACCGCCGATATAAGAGATGACGCAGATACGTTCCAGGACATGCTGAGAAGAATACCGATGGCAAGATATGGAAAACCTGAAGAGGTAGCATACGCTGTTTTGTATTTGGCTTCAGATGAATCCTCATTCGTAACAGGCAGCGAAGTTGTTGTTGACGGAGGATGGACAGCCCAATAAAACCAAATTACTGGCGGACAATCCACTAAAGAGGTAGTCATGAAAATAACCGACATTAACCATTACATAATTCATCCCGGAGTGGGAAAAAATTTATGTTTCGTGAAAATCGACACTGATGAGGGAATACACGGGTGGGGTGAATGCTACACGCAGGCTGACCGCGACAAACAGGTAGTCTCACATATCGACCAGTTAAAGAGATACCTAATAGGCAGAGATCCAATGCATATAAAGCATTTCCTTCAAATGTCTTTTGACGATTTTTCTGGAAGGCGAGGCGCCATGGATTTGTATTGCGCTATTAGCGGACTTGAACAGGCTATGTGGGATATTTCAGGAAAAGTGTGCGATGTTCCAACATATATGCTACTAGGCGGTCCTTGCAGGGATAAAATTCGAGTTTATGCGAACGGATGGGGTGGCGGTAATTGGGATTCAAAGGAAATATCAGAAAAAGCCAAAAAGGTAGCTGATATGGGTTTTACAGCGATGAAATTTGACCCTATTCCTGGCCCGTGGCGGACTTTTGTGGACAAGAAAGTAGAAAGACAGGCTGTAGAAAATGTCCGGGCTGTTAGACAAGCAGTTGGTCCAGACATCGATATTTTGGTAGAAATGCACAGAAGACTTGCACCGATGCATGCAGTAAAAATAGCTAAAGAAATCGAAGAATACAGTCCGTTTTGGTTCGAGGAGCCTGTTCTTGCTGAAAACGTGGATGCCCTTGCCTCAGCAAAAAAAGAAATCAACATACCAGTGGTCACGGGTGAAGAACTCTACACCAAATTTGAATTTCGAGAGGTTTTTGAAAAACAAGCAGCAGACATAATTAACCCAGATGTATGCAACGTTGGAGGCATTCTAGAATTAAAAGAAATAGCGGCTATGGCAGAACCTTACTACGTCGTAGTGTCCCCGCATAATTACAATAGCACAACGTTAGGTCTTTCAGCCACGATTCAAGTATCAGCAGCTATACCTAACTTCCTTATCACAGAATACTTCGTGAATTTTGAGAAACTAGGCAAGGACATATCTTCTAATCCATTCGAGGTTGAGGATGGTTATATAAAACTTCCATCTGAACCTGGGCTTGGAATGAGTTTAATAGAAAAAAACCTAGAGAAATACCCTTATAAACAATTTCCTGCCCGGAATCTGGCCCAATATTGGGACGAAGGCCCGTAATACAGAAACTAACTATCCCTAATATGCAGATCAGACTGTTTCTTGACCGAGATTTTTCGACATGCTAGCTTTTATTGGGCGATTTCATAAACATCATTGAATGGCGTAAAACACATTAGGAAAATCGAATCACACCACTAGAATTTACAGAATTAATTCATGGAATTATCTCAAGAACTTAATATAAAAAAAGAGCTTCGAGACTCATTTATAACCGTCGGCGTTTTTGACGGAGTCCATTTAGGACATAAACATTTAATGAAGAAGCTCATTGAGGCTGCAAGAAAGAGTCAAAAATCTGCAGGGATTGTGACATTTAAAAACCACCCCGCAACTGTTCTGAATCCCAAATTTCAACCAAATTTCCTAACCGATTTAGAAACTAAACTTCATCTACTGAAATCCACAGGTGTCGATTTTGTGTCTGCTATCACCTTTAATGAAGCTGTCGCAGAATTCTCAGCTAAAGATTTTCTAGGTTTACTTAGAAGGAAATTGGGCATGAAAGGATTAGTGGTGGGGCCAGATTTTCAAATGGGTAGAAACCGGGAAGCTGGGATCGGAAGGTTGTCCGCTTTAGGAAAAGAGATTGGGTTCACTTTAGAAATTATAGAGGTGCAGGAAAAATCAGGTACCCAAATTAGAAGTACCGCGGTACGAAATTTGATATCTGAGGGAGATGTTAAAAAAGCCTCGATCATGCTAGGCAGACAATATTCTCTACAAGGCTGCGTAATTAGTGGTATGAAAAGAGGCAGATTATTAGGATTCCCAACGGCTAACTTAACCATTGATCAAGATATCTGCATCCCTGCAAATGGCATATACGCAACAATCGCAATAGTAAACGGCACCAGGCACTCTGCTGCTACCAGTGTAGGAACAAATCCTACATTCGACGGAAAGGAACAAACCATTGAAACCTATATACTCGACTTCGACAAAGACATTTATGGAGAAAAGATATCGATAGAGTTTTTTGACCGTCTGAGAGATGAGCTTTCATTTGAGAATGTGGATGATCTACTGGGTCAAATGAAAGCAGATGTTTCAACTGTAAAAAACCTTACAAAATCGGGTAGACTCCAATAAAGTACCGAGGTTGGCACGGTTTGCTCACATTACCAGTATGAAAATTGAACCAATATAAAGGTAATAGAAATGCCTCTCACTGAAAAAGAAGACGTCCTTAATAGAGGAGTCGAAGAAATAATTGTTAAGTCTGAATTCATCGACAGATTAAATTCCGGTCATAAAATGAGATTGAAAATGGGATTTGACCCCAGTGCGCCTGACATTCATGTAGGACACGCAGTCGGATTAAGAAAACTAAGACAGCTACAAGAAATGGGACATCAAGTTGTTTTAATAGTGGGGGATTGGACTGCCCAAATTGGAGATCCAAGCGGCAGATCTGAAACAAGGAAAATGCTTGGAATAGAAGAGGTCCATGCCAACGCTCAAACTTATTTGGACCAATTTTTCAAAATTGTAGATAAAGACAGAACTGAGATTAGATGGCAAAGCGAGTGGTTTGGGCCTTTCACTCTTACAAACGTAATTGAATTGACGAGTAAATTTACTGTTGCACAGATATTGGCTCGAGAAGATTTCGCGAAAAGATTTAGAGAAAATCAGCCCATATCTATTACTGAACTACTATATCCATTGCTGCAAGGATACGATTCAGTCGCAATTGAATCCGACGTTGAATTCGGGGGAACCGATCAAAAATTCAACTTGCTGGTTGGCAGAGAACTGCAGCAAATGAGAGGTATGAAACCGCAACAATGTTTCATAATGCCTTTACTCCCAGGAACGGACGGTGTTCAAAAAATGAGTAAGAGTCTAGGGAACTACATAGGCATCGACGAAGCTCCACAAGAAATTTTCGGCAAGGTTATGTCAATACCAGATTCGATGATTCTGCAATATTACGATTGGCTCACTGACACACCCACGGCCGAAATAATAGAAATTGAAAAATCTCTGAGTAGTAAGTCAGTCAACCCAATAGAATTGAAGAAAACCGTAGCGTACAAGTTGGTAAGTGATTTTCACGATTCGAAAGCGGCTGCAGTGGCCCAGGAGTTCTTTGAAAAGACTGTACAAGGGGGCGAAATTCCGAATGACATACCCGAATATACTGTTCCGTCAGCAGAGACTGCTGCAAATTTGAGACTGAGTAACTTACTGGTTGACTCCGGACTTACCGGCAGTACAGGAGAGGCCCGACGACTTATTGATCAAGGAGCAGTTAGCATCAATGAAGTTACTATCACTAAAAATGAAAATGTAGTAGACATAGATAAAGGCATTCTCAGAGCTGGACGTAGAAGATATCTCAAACTTATTTAGGGTTTGAATCAGCTTAATATTGTTTAAGTAACCATCTGGCTATGATAAAATTTTTACGCCTATTTTTATATGTAATATTGGCATCTACAACTGATGCGGAGGAAGAAATTGGTTAATCTCAGAATTCCTGGCCCAATTCCCGTTAACGACGATATCTTGGAAGCGATGGGGACCCCCATGATAAATCACAGGGGACCTGAATTTAAGGAAATTCTTTATAGGACCACAGATAGGTTAAAAACAGTCTTTTCTACAAAAAATGACGTCTACATAATCACAGGTTCAGGAACTTCCGCAATGGAAGCAGCTGTCGTAAACACTC
>CAYMZR010000033.1:0-18676 GCA_964394975.1 uncultured Dehalococcoidia bacterium
AAATTTTCAACAACTTCGTATTTGTATTCACCACTACCAAATGTGCCCATGCTGACTTCCTTTTCCGTGGCACGCCTGGAGGGATTCGAACCCCCGACACCTGGTTCCGAAGACCAGTGCTCTATCCGCTGAGCTACAGGCGCACGGTATGTTTATAGGAACAGAATTGTATCAAATAGGAGAGATATTGGTTGGAAAATATGTTTATAGATATTGGAGATTAAGAAAGTTTATGATCCTATCCAGATCCTTCCTGAATCGTTTCCCCTCCGAGAGTGGTGATTTTGGTCACGTTTATTACGACCGCAACTCCCAACCTATCTGGGTCTCTATCAAGTTCGGGCTGAACGATTTTCTCCAGCACCTCGTCTCTTATATTCCCAGAGTCATATATAGTCGCTTTCCCGTAAAATCGCCAGGATTTTCCTAGTTCAGTATTTCGATACATAACGACTATGTTTGGGTTATCGGTTAATTGTGCAAAGCCGCCTTTTCGGGCTCGTTCCCAAAAGGCAAGTTCGGTTTCTGAAAATACCATTACACTCCCCTTGTAGGATACGTTGGGGATGCCATCTGAAGTAGAAGTACCGACTATGCAGGGGTATTTGTCGGACAAAGCGTTGTCGATGAGTTCCTTCATTTCAGAGGTGATTTCTATTGTCACTGGACTTTCCTTATACAGGTTTTAGCCATATTTATTATAGAGAGATATTACGAAAACTGATTATAAACTCTTCACTAAAGGCTCGTCTTTTTGCTGTGCTATCGTAGACCTTTCAATGAATGCCGGTACCCGATTTGCTTAATCGCCAAACCAAATATAGTAGTCAGTCTGAGATCAATATAATTTCATTTAGCGTATTTATTTCTATTAATACTTAACGACTGTTACTCCTTCTTGATAACATTGCATCAAATATTTAAATTTTGGCTAGGAGGTCAAATTATGTTAGGAGAGAAGAAGGGTGAATTGTCAGGGACTACGGCAAACAAAATATTGCCGGCTGAGAATGGTTCACCAATCATTGAAACAACAGGAGCCGGTCCTGGAACTTTGCTGGGTGTGGAAGGTATGTTCCAGGCAACTTATCAAGCACGTGTAAATGCCGATGGAACCATTTACGGTGAGTGCCCCAATTCCGGTGTGTTTATGACTGCGGAAGGCATTGCTACCTTTCGCGCAACCGGCGCAGGAGCTTTTACTGAAGACGGAGGGGCTAAATTCAGAGGAACTGCTTACTTCTCTGCGGCTTTCCCTTCCCTTGCAGGATTAAATGGGATGTGTTTGGTATATGAATGGGATGTTGACGGTGAAGGAAATGCAACCTGGAACCTTTGGGAGTGGAAATAATAAGTTAATTTCAATAGCCTCGGCTAAGCTAAAGTCTGTCACTTTTGGTATCTGAAGGTGGCGGACTTTTTTTACTATCAACCCTGGCGTCTCAAGATCGTATAATGGATTCTGCACGACTATTATGGAATATTCATTTCGGAGTGGATGAAATATGCATATCGCGAATAACTCTGGGGTTCGAATCAATTATACGATCATTGGTGAGGGCCCCCCTTTAATCCTTCAGCATGGCCTTACTAGTAAGTTGGATAAATGGGATTGGTATGGGTATGTGGATGAATTAAAGAAAAATTATCGAGTAATTTCAATCGATGCTCGTGGTCATGGCCAAAGCGATAAGCCATATAATGCTACCTTGTATGACCGAAAAATAATGGCTTCTGACATTATCTCCGTTATGGACAGGGAAGATATAAAAAAGGCCCATTACATGGGTTACTCAATGGGAGGCAGTATCGGGTTTGGCTTAGCAGAAGCTTTTCCGCAAAGGTTTCACTCATTAATTATCGGTGGAATGCACCCATACTCTCTTGCAGATTTAGAACTTGAACCAGGGATCAAGGCTTTGGACTTAATGTTGGAATCCCTTGAGCATGGAATGGAAGTTTATGTTGGGGGGATAGAACCTGCGCCGGATGAAAGAGAGCTAGCTCATTTGTTATCCAATGATTCAGAGGCAATTATTGCGGCCACCATAGCGCTCAGAGATCGACCAGATATATCAAGAGTCCTTCCCACAATGACGATGCCCTGCCTTGTATATTGTGGCGATCAAGATGGATTGTATCCAGGTACAGAAGAGTGTGTAAAACATATGCCCAATGTGACATGGGTATCATTACCTGGTCTGGATCATGGAGATGTCATGGAAAGAAGCGACGTTTTGCTTCCACATGTTCTAGACTTCCTTGCTAATAATCGATAGATAAAAGTTCGAAAAAACATAGGAGATTAGATGGGAACGCCTTTACTATTTCAACCCATAAAAATACGTGACGTCATGTTAAAAAATAGAGTTGTTGTTGCCCCCATGCATCAATACGCGGCCGTAAAAGGCTATCCCACTGATTGGCATTTAATGAATGCCGGACGGTTCGCTGCAGGAGGGGCAGGTCTCGTATTTATAGAATCTACTAAGGTGGAGAGGCGGGGCTGTGGTACTGCGGGGGATATGGGACTTTGGGACGATACTTATACAGAACATTTTAGAAGACTCGCGGATTTCATAAGGTCACAAAATTCGGTGCCAGCGATTCAGCTTGGTCACAGCGGGAGGAAATCGCGTCGCTTTCGCCCTTGGGAAGGCGGTGCTCCTTTGACAGAAGAAGGTGCAATTAAGGCAGGAGTGGATGATTGGGATGAGTGGGAGCTTGTGGCACCTAGCGCTGTAGGTTCTAGTGAAACTGAACCTATTCCCAGGGCATTGTCGTATGGAGAGATACAGAAAACTATAGAGAACTGGAGCGAAGCCGCTAGAAGAGCTAATGAGGCTGGGTTTGATGTGCTGGAGATACACGCTGCCCATGGGTATTTATTGCATCAGTTTTTATCACCGAAGGCTAACGTAAGAACTGATGAATACGGAGGATCGGAAGCCAAAAGGATGCGTCTTCCATTGGAAATAGCTGAGGCAGTCAGAGCCAATTGGCCTGAAGGCAAACCGCTTTTTATACGGTTATCAGTTGAAGATGATGCGGGCTGGGGTTCGGATGAAAGCGTTCGTTTTTCTAAATTGGTTAGAGAAAAGGGGGTTGATGTGATCGATTGTTCTTCTGGTGGAATGCGCGGTAGCCCAGTTTTGAGCGCAGGACCGGTGGGGTACGGATATCAAGTTCCCTACGCTGAAAAAATACGTAAAGAAACAGATTTAATGAGTATGGCGGTGGGTCTTATTGTTCACGCTGAGCAGGCGGAAGAGATACTCCAGTCTGGACGGGCAGATTTAATAGCGATAGCTAGGGAGTTTCTACATAATCCAAATTGGGCACTAGATGCAGCTTTAAAACTTGGAGTGGAGGATGCTTTCAAAGTTACTCCGCCAGCCTATGATTATTGGCTGGAGAAAAGGTCTAGCTCTGTTAAAGATGTAGTCCCATCTACGTATTTCCCTGGTTCTGATACTGGAACTATTTGAAGATAATTTTGAAAACTATACCCAGTAGGAAAAGAAAGGAATTGAAATGAGATATCTAACAGAAGATCAAATAAATGATTTGAAGTCTATTGACACCCCGACAGTGGCCAATGCAGTTGAAACACATGATTCTAGGTTAAATACAGAGGGATTTATGGGCTGGAACATTAAGTGTCAATTTCCAGATCTCGGAGTTATGGTTGGCCAGGCTGTCACCGCCACTTTGAATACAACCACGACAGGTAAAGAAAAAAGTCGATCAGGTTGGCATGATTGTTTGAGATCTATAGATGCTATGCCTGTGCCCGCTGTAATTGTTGCAAAGGATACCAGTCCCAGACCGCATCATGGATGTCATTTTGGGGACGGTATGGCGACTGTAGCAAAGAAAGTCGGGGCCATAGGACTAGTCACGGATGGAGGCGTCAGAGATGTCGAGACTGTACATGAGATGGGTTTCCAGATGTTTTCGGTCGGCCTTGTACCTGCTCACGGCAATTTTGGCTTAGATGAAACAAATGTTCCTGTAGAAGTCGGAGGGGTGCTGGTAAATGTGGGTGATGTAGTTCACGCAGATATGAACGGGGTAGTCGTTTTCCCCATAGATTTGGTTGATCATGTTATCGATGAATCCAAAAAAGTTACAGAGCGAGAATCTGAAATGATGAACTGGGTAAACAGTGATGAGTTCAACCTGGATAAGTTCATTGAAGGAAGGTAATTCTTCAGTCCGATACTTCCTGTAGGAACGAAGTGACCATTGGTAAAACCATATCTGTTCTGGCTATAGATTCCATATGGTTCAATCCTGGCAAACTTACGAAGCGGGCTGTGGGCATCCTCCCTGCATGTTCCTTGGCGGATTCGTGTGCAAGGGAATCGGATTCCCCTGCATAAACTAAACAGGGCACGGTTAGGCCGACAAGGTGTCCCGATATATCTTCTCGCATAGCATTTGCCCTTGTTTTGGCAGTGTAGGCCCTTAGATCACCGTTTAATGTTGGTTCAAGGTAACTTTCATACTCTTTTTTAGATCGGGCCATTACTCGTTTTAAGGCTTCAGGCCCCTTTTCGAAAAGTGCGATTCGCTTTCTATCGGATTCGTTGCCGTGTTCATTCCTACTTCCCGGGGTCTGAGCTCCTAGAGTAAATGACAGGAACCTATCTGGGTGGTACGCAGCTAATTCAAATCCTACTCTCCCGCCCATTGAAAAACCGAAATAATGAGATTTATCAATCTTCATATCGTCGAGAACAGCTATTACATCAGTAGCGATGGTTTTGTCTAAATAGGCTATCGGGTCATAAGGTTTGTCGCTTTTACCGTGACCACGGGCATCAACTATGATGACGTTATATTTGGCTGCTAAGGTATCGGGATATCCCAATTTCTCCCAAGAACCAATGTCTCCCATGAACCCGTGCAGAAGAACTATTGAAGGACCTTTTCCTCTTGTGTGATAGTGAATTTTAACTCCGTTATTATCAATGAAAGGCATAAATTTAAATCTCTTTTATTTAAGTATGATTAGTTGTTTAGTTTGGTTTATCTTCGCATGATGTTAGATTGATAATAAAGCCTATAAATCTTTTCTGGATTACCTCAATTATTTAAACCAAAAACCTGCCATATTTCTTTAATTAATAAGGATATAAATATATTACGGCCGGGGTTTTAGCAGTCTCGATATATATTCTTTGTAGTTGGTGCCACTACCTTGAATAGATATTTCGCCGCTTGTGGTAATTGTGATGTCTTTGGTGTCTTCTAGTAGTTCGAGGTGTGCAACGATCTCTGACATTGCTGCATATAAGTTAGAACCCAGCAGTTTACTTTTTTCAAAAATACCTTTGGTGGTTTCTTCTAAGTTGGATGTCTTGTTTTGTAGCTTATCAACCATTCTGTTTAATCTTTTTTCGTGATGGTGAATAATATCCTCCGCCCTTTCCACCCCGCTCCAGTTGAATGTTGATTTGTTGAAAAGTCTATGTGCGGGTAGAACAGTGTATTCGTCGCCTAGTTGAATGACTTTACCCAGGGAGTCTAAATATGTCCCCAGCCCATACAGTTCCGAAGGATCTTTAAGAAATTCCGGAAGTTTTTCAGAAATAGTGTTCCGAAAAACCATTTTACTTGTTGGGTGAGGGGTTATTTCTGGAAGGATATGATCCCCTGTAAAAATAAAGTCGTCCAGGACCAAACAAATTTGGTCAGGTGAATGCCCAGGGGTACTCATCACCTTGAGGTCCGAAAATTCATCGCCGTCTTCCAAATGTTTAGTAACCACCGTAAGTTTACGGTTTTCAAAATAGTTCTTGTCGGTCTCGCTTCTTGAATTGTCTTCTTTACTAGTTTCGATCTTTTCTTCAGCGATTCGATTTAATTCCATCTGAAGAATGGAACCTTTGCTATAGTTGATTTCCCACGGAATATAATTTTTTAGTGGTTGATAGGATTGGTGGGCCCATAATTCAGCCTCAGAATCGCTCAAGAACTCCGATACTGTTCCATCGTGATCGGAATGGCCATGGCTGACCAGTACCCTTTTTATATCTTTAGTCGAAAGTCCGATTGTGGAATATGCACTTTTAAGAGTTTCAAAAGAACCAGGGGTTCCTAGGTCAATTGAAGTCCAGCCTTCATTTTCAAAAACATAAGACCAAGTCGGTCCTGTTCTACTTCGGCGATTATTTTGCGCAACAGCTACAGCGTAAACTGTTCTTCCGCTCGATGTATTAAGTTCTAATGACCAACCATCCCCGTTAGATTTTCCCTCTCTTAAAACCTTTGCTACCCTGTAGTGTTTATTCAATTAAGCTTCCAGTTGTCTCAGGCGTACTGAGACCATTTCTTTGATTCGTGAAAATGGGGTGAGCGAAGGGATTCGAACCCTCGATCTCCAGGGCCACAACCTGGCGCCTTAACCGACTTGGCCACGCTCACCACAGCAGGCAAAAGTCTAGCACCACAATTCACGAAGGGTCAATTTATAAATATAAATTTCAGCGGCTACTTCTCTATTTGAGAAGTTAGTGACTCCAGAAGGTCTTCCACCATTATGTCGGTTTTAGTATGGTGACGAAGTGGGAGCTGTGGATCCACACTGTATACGTTTCTTCGGCCTATTTTACGCCTTTCTATGTAACCTTCTTCCTCTAGGTCCGAGATAATTTTATGAGTGGTTCGTTCAGTAACCCCGATATAGTTGGCAATTTCTCGTGCAGTACTGGTGGGGTTGTGGAATATGTAACTTAAAACAAGCCCATGATTTGTTATGAAAGTCCACTTTGGTAGTCGGTCTTGTTGCATGACTAAGGCCTCAACTAAAGATTATTCTTTCCCGAAATTTGATGCGAATATCGACCCTATCACACCTTTGCAGAGCAACACAACTTTAATGACTACATATGATAATTAGTATTCTTATTTGGAGAGCGATCTGCATAGAGATACGAGGGTTTTTACTGGCATGCCAGTAGCACCTTTCACATTGGCTCCATTGACGTCATTTGTTCTGCTTACGCCGGCAATATCCAGATGAACCCAGGGAGTGTCTTCTGCAAATTTTCCGATTACCATTGCCCCTATCGTAGCTCCTGCAGCGGGCCCCGCCACATTTTTTATATCCGCTATATCACTTTTGAAATTTTTGGCAAAAGATTCGTCCGCAGGTAGTTCCCACAATCTTTCTCCTTCTTTTGATCCAGCATCAATCACGTTTTGGGTGAATTCATCATTGTTTCCGAACGCACCTATAATTTGGTCACCAAGAGCGGTTCTGATGGCACCGGTTAGTGTAGCTACATCAACAATTTTGTTTACTCCTAAGTGGTTCGCGTAGCACAAGGCATCCGCCAGTACTAGCCTACCTTCAGCATCAGTATTAAGGACCTCAACAGTAGTTCCATTCATAGCAGTAACTACATCTCCAGGCCGTTGGGCTTTTCCGCCGGGCATATTTTCGGTCGCTGCTACGATTCCATAAACATTTAAATTCAGGTTTAATTTGGATATAGCAGTCATAGCACCTATTACTGCCGCCCCTCCTGCCATATCACCTTTCATAGTGGTCATTCCTGCCGGAGGTTTTAGACTTAAACCACCACTATCAAAGGTTATTCCCTTACCTACCAATGCTATTGAATCGTTTGGACTATCTTTGTCTCCGTGATATTTCATAACTATCATGAAAGCGGGTTCAATACTGCCTTGAGCGACCCCTAGTAATGATCCCATGCCGAACTCTTTCATCTTTTCTTCGTCGATGAGTTCAAATTCTAGATTATTGGCTTGTGCCTCTTGTTCAGCGACCCTCGCTAAGATTGTCGGCGTCATCTGGTTGGCTGGAGCATTTGAAAGATCTCTTGCTAGATTGATTGCCTCCGCAATTGCAGTATAAGAAGACACGCCGACCTCTGCCGGGGACTCCATATTTAACAAAACTTTTTCAATGGCCTTGTCGGACTTTTTAGATTTGTGGTTTTCATACCTATATAGCCCGTTTATGGCTGATAGCGTTACTAGCTCAGCAATTCTCTCTGAGCTTATTTGGTCAGTAGAAAATGTATCTACAGCTACAGTGATTTTACTGACACCGATATTTCTTACTTTGCGGAATGAGGCTCCCAAGACTTCCGTAATAATTTCTTCAGTCATGGAATCACGGTTACCTAGTCCAGAGAATAATAGCCTGATGGGGGCAATGTTTCCTAGGGTGTGGATCAAGGTGGAGTTCCCAATTTTTCCTACAAGTTCCCCTTGAGCATTCAAAGTTTCTAAAGAGCTATCAAAAGATTGATTTCCTGTCATTAGGACACCATATGAAAATTCTTCTCCTTCGAATAGGCCCGCTATCAGACAGTCACTTGCGATTTTCAAAGGATCGCCTTTTTGAAAATTTATATCCATCGTTTTTCACCTAGGTAATTTGAATGATTGTTGATTCACTTTACCATTATTTAGCCCTGTGTCGGTACCTGCATATTGATACCTTTTTCGGTACCGGTTGATATAATCGCTGTAGCGGAATCGCACACAAAAAGGAAATGACATGGAAAAACGAAATCAGACTGATCGTGAAAAGGATATTTTGGACAGAGCTGCCAAGGTTTTGCCTCAAGGGTCCATCGGTAACTTAAATTATGATTTGATTGTGAATAAAGGTAATGGAAGTCATATTTGGGATGAAAGTGGCAATGAATATGTAGACTACCTTCTCGGTTCGGGCCCAATGCTTGTTGGTCATGCCCATCCTTCCGTGTTGGAAGCTGTGTTGAATCAATTAGGTTCAGGGACTACCTTTTTTGCAACAAACGAAAAGTCCGTTGAATTGGCAGAAGAAATTGTTAAAGCTGTGCCGTGCGCAGAGAAAGTGCGGTTTTTAAGCACAGGTTCTGAAGCCACTCTTTATGCAATGCGGCTGGCTCGAGCATTCACGGGCAAAGATAAGATACTCAAGTTTGAGGGCGGGTTTCATGGAATGAATGATTATGCCTTGATGAGTATGTCTCCCTCGAAATTGATGGATTATCCCCAGTCTGAACCGGACACGGCTGGTATTCCAAAATCCTTGCAAGCGGAAATGCTGATAGCTCCGTTTAATGATCTTGAGACTACTACTGCCATAATTGACCGGTTTAGAGATGAATTGGGAGGTGTTATTGTGGAACCTTTTCAGAGACTTTTGCCACCAAAAGAAGGGTTTTTGGAAGGATTAAGGGAAATAACTAGCCATTATGAGATACCTTTGATTTTTGATGAAGTGGTTACTGGATTCAGGTTTTCATATGGAGGCGCCCAGGATTACTATGGTGTAGTGCCTGATATTTGTACTTTGGGTAAGGCGATTGCAGGAGGATTCCCACTAACCGCCGTTGCTGGACGGGATGAAATAATGAATCATTTTGATTCAGAGAAAGTGTCAAAGGATGGATTCATGCCACAAATTGGGACTCTGAGTGGTAACCCAATCGCTTGTGCGGCGGGTCTGGCAACTTTAGATATTCTCAAACAAGATGGTGTTTACGAAAAAATGTTTAATACTGGGCAAAAAATCATGCATGGACTGCAAAGGATATTGGACAACGCAGAAATTCCAGCAAAGGTAGTTGGAGAGCCTGTTTTATTTGACGCGTTTTTCACGACGCAAGAAATATATGATTACCGCAGTAGCTTAAGCGCTGACGCTCAAAAGTTGGCACGGTTCAATCAACTAATTTTGGATCGTGGTATTTTGAAAGGGACCACTAAATTTTACATTTCCACAGAGCATAATGATCAAGATATAGAAAAAACTTTGGGAGCCTTTGAAGAAGCTGCTGGCATTTTAAAATCAGAATAGGGTTTAGCTAGTAGCTTAGTTTAGCGGATTGCCGTCATCATCTTTGATTCGTTATTGGTGCTCATATCTAGAGTGACTGGCTCAATAAGTCCGGTGATGTCTTTTTCTGACTCTGACTTAACCCTTATATAGTTACCAGTTAGTCCAGTGTATGTATTGAAATTATTGATTGAATTTTTATTGGATGGTTCTTCCCACAGTACATATTCTTGCTTTCCAATATACGATTCACGATATTTACGAAACCCAGCCTCAGCTATAAGCATAAGTTCCTTGGATCTTTTTGATTTTACGGAGTAAGTCACGTTATCGGGAAAATGAGAAGCGCTGGTACCCGGGCGACTTGAAAATTTGAAGACATGCAAATCTGAGAAACTCACAGAACGGCATAAATTGACAGTATTATGGAAATCTTCTTCACTCTCATTTGGGAATCCAACTATCACATCGCTGGTTACGGAGGCACTAGGTAGCACGGATTTAATCTGCTTTATTGACTCCATATATTGTTCTGATGTGTACCTTCTCCTCATCGCCTTGAGAATGGCGTTACTTCCACTCTGAAGAGGAATGTGGAAATGTTGGCAGAGCCTTGTGTCCTGCCATAAGTCGAGCAAAACCAGGTCTATTTCTTGGGGTTGAAGTGAGGACACTCTGATCCTGGGTATGTCTGTGTGATTCAGTATGTTTGATAGCATGACTTTCAAGTTTGTTTTATTCAAATCAAAACCATAACTACCCAACTGTGTTCCAGTAAGTACCACTTCTCTAAATCCTGATTTTTGGAGGTGATTTATCCGCGATATTAGTTCTGAGACAGGCACGCTTTTTTCTCGGCCTCTCACTTTTGGGACTATGCAGTAGGAGCAGATCTGGTTACAGCCCTCTTGGATCTTTACCATTGCTCGAGTCTTTGTACTGAAAGATTCCATTGGTGGCTCGGCGAAGGAATCGCCTGCTGGGGCATCCTCTATTTTTAATTCAGCTAGAACCTTATTAACAATTTCTTTCTTTGATACATTTCCAAGAACAAGATCTATCTCCTGTATGGCCTCCAAGGATTTAGGATCTCTTTCGGCATAACAACCGGTGAAAACTACGAAGGAATTGGGATTCAGCTTTTTGGCTGACCTGGCTGAACTTCTACCTTTCCTGTCAGCTATATGGGTCACAGTGCATGAATTCAATACATAAACATCACAGGCTTCGGTTTCTTTAACTATTTTAAAGCCCGCATCAAAGAATTCTGAAGACAGTTTAAGTGTGTCCGCCTGGTTCAGTTTACATCCATGTGTCTCAAAGGCTACACGCATAATATTGCTTGTTAAACTCCATACAAAATCTTCGCCGATGAAATGTTAGCGGAATAATTATATGCTTCTCAATAAATCTTTATTAGAGATAGTCAAATGATGCAGAATGAGAATATAGATATGTGGAAGCAACGACACCAAGAGATAAACATGCTTTTGCCCGAAGCGATGGATTTTTTGGTTAAAAGTGGAGTCGATGAAGACTCTGAATCTTCTGCCTTGCTTGTTTCTGCTCTTTGGGTCGACGCAAATGAAAAAGATCATTTGATTTTTACTGGTTTAAATGAGATACAAAAGCTTTGCGAAAGCCAAATGATATTTAATGAAATCGACACGGTGAGGGGTGTTGAACCTGTGATTGTTGGAGACCTGATACTCAACTCTTTCTATTGTCTTTGGGTATTGGAATGGGGAGAAAACCAAGGTATATCGGTCAAATTGAGTACCAACTCATCGGTTTATTCTCCAGTCATGTCAGTTAAAGGCAATTCAAATCAAGATGAGGTACTTGTCATTCCTACCGAGGATGAACAAAAATTCCTAAAATGTCTGGGAGATTGTTTTCTCTTCGAAACAAAGGCAATTCTGTAAATTTCGTTATATGTCCTTCCTGTCCTCACTGTTATAATCCGCTGTGAGCGAGATAAAGGAAGTCCTCGGTACCGATAACGATTGAATCCGCCCTTCCGAGAATTTTAAGGTTTAATTTTGGGAGAATTTAATGGTCGAGAGAGTTTTTATAACTGGTGTAGGTTCAACTAGCCCGGTAGGGTTGTCCATCAATGAAACTTGGTCCAATTTAACAAAGGGCGTATCTGGTGTTGATACTATTTCCTCTTTCGATCCAGAAGGATATGAAACGACTTTCGCCGCGGAGGCTACTGGTTTCGATCCGGAAACCTATGTTGATAAGAAACAAGCCCGAAGAATGGATCGGTTCGTGCAGCTGGCGGCAGCAGCATCCCTCGAGGCTTTTGAAAATAGCGGGCTTTCGATTGATGAATCGAATGCGGATAGGGTTTCAGTAATGGTGGCGAGTGGAATAGGAGGAATAATCACACTTTCTGACCAAATTGGGATTCTGAACAAAAGAGGACCAAATAGAGTGAGTCCATTTTTGGTACCTATGATGTTGCCTGATATGGCATCGGGTCAGGTATCGATGCTATTGGGAGCTAAGGGCGCAAATTATTGCACTGTATCAGCTTGTGCCAGTGGTGCAGACTCGATCGGTATGGCATTTGAGGCTATTCGCAGAGGAGATGTAGATGCCGCCGTAACGGGCGGTGCGGAGGCAGCTATTTGCCCAGTAGGGGTTGCTGGGTTTAATGCCTGCCAGGCTTTGTCGAAGAGAAATGATGACCCGAAGACAGCATCCAGACCGTTTGATGCCGATAGAGATGGATTTGTTTTAGGTGAGGGTGCTGGGGTACTGGTGCTGGAAAGCCAAACTTCAATGGAAGCTCGGGGTGCTGAACCAATTGCTGAAATGATTGGTTACGGATCCACAGCAGACGCATATCATATAACTCAACCTGGGCCTGAAGGTGAAGGTGGTGCGAGAGCAATGAATATGGCTCTCAGTAAAGCAAATATTTTGCCGGAAGAGATTGATTATATTAATGCTCACGGTACATCCACTCCTTTGAATGATAAGTTTGAAACGATGGCAATGAAATCTGTTTTTGGGGAACACGCATACAGTATCCCCATAAGTTCGACTAAATCCATGACGGGGCACCTTCTGGGGGCAAGTGGAGCTTTGGAGGCAGCGATTACTGTCATGGCTATCAAAAACCAAACAGTTCCTCCAACAATTAATTTAAAGAATGAAGACCCTGACTGCGATTTGAATTACACCCCTGGGGCCCCTAAGCAGTCGGTAATTGTTACTGCTATGAGCAATTCTTTTGGTTTTGGCGGGCACAATGCGTCTTTAATCTTTCAAAATCTAAGCTGACTGAATAGGGTCAAAAATATTGAAATATGATAAATGGGTAGTGCTGCCAAAGGCTAGTGATTCGGAACTTGAGACCTTAGGCATGGGGGATGTGGAATCTAGTCTATTGGTTCATAGAGGAATAGCTACAGTCGAGGATATGGATGAATTTTTATCACCGACCCTTTCCTCTGTCCATGATCCATTTTTACTTCCCGACATGGCCTTATCTGTGAATCGGTTAATGAAAGCGGTAGACGTCGGAGAGACCGTGGGTGTGTTTGGAGACTTTGATACCGATGGTATATCAGGAACTGCACTTTTGACCCGAGGTCTAGAGAATCTAGGGTTGCAAGTTTTTCCGTATGTACCTCACAGGGTAGAAGAAGGTCATGGTATAAGTACCCAATCGCTGGATTTTTTTTCTTCCAAAGGAGTAACTCTCCTGATGACAGTTGATTGTGGTGTTTCCTCAGGCAAAGAAATTCAGAAAGCACTTGACATGGGTATTGATACCATAATTACGGATCATCACACGGCAGTTGACAACCTTCCAAACGCAACCGCGATAGTAAATCCTTCGCTTCCTGATTCTCCCTACCCTTTCAAATATCTGACAGGTGTGGGTACGGCATTTAAGGTCATGCAAGCCCTCTACCAAAAAAAGGATATTGAATTACCGGAAGAATTCTATGTGTACGTGACACTAGGGACTATATCCGATGTAGGTTTAATGAGGAATGAAAATCGATACTTAGTTAGCAAAGGTATGGATGTTTTAAGAAAATCCGAATTTGTGAGTATTGATGCCCTGATAAAAGCCTCCAATGCTTACAAAAAGAATCTTTCCACTCAAGACATGTCATTTGGAATTATCCCAAGGATAAATGTTGCAGGGAGATTGGATCATGCAAATTTAAGCTTGATGTTGCTGCTCACTTCGGATGAATCTGAGGCCATGCGCCTAGCTGAAAAATTAAATGAAATGAATAAAAAAAGGCAAAACCTAACCGAAAAAGCGATGCAGGAGGCAGAAAGACAAATTAAAGATGATTTCAAGGATGGGATTCCATCAATAATATTTGCAGGAAAAGCAAATTGGATTCCTGGAATTTTGGGATTGATTGCTGGCAGATTGTCTGAGGAATATCATCGTCCTGCTATTGCCGCATCCGGAGATGGCGAAATGTTTAGGGCCAGTGCAAGAAGCATACCGGAGTTTAATATGATCCAAGCTTTGGACATGTGTAGCGATAGGTTTGAGCAGTATGGTGGACATCCTATGGCTGCTGGATTTTCAATAAAGAAAGACAACCTACGAGAATTTAGAAAAGAGATGTCCGTTGTGGCAGATGAACTCATGTTTGGGGTTGATGTAGGCACCACCCTTACTATAGAGGCAGAGATATCACCTTCTTGGGTGAATAGTGAATCCTTAAGCTTTTTGAATGCTATGGAACCTTTTGGAGAGCAAAATCGGGAACCGATTTTTATGACATCGGATATGAATATAGTGGATGCTAAACGAGTTGGTGTTAATAAGAATCATTTAAAGATGACCATGGAATACCAAGGACGTTTGTATGAAGGTATCGCATTTAGACAGGGAGATAGATTTGATGAATGCAATGGTCCGATAGATTTAGCGTATAGACCAGAAATGAACTATTGGAATGGCAAACATAATCTCGAATTTATCGTTTCAGATTTTCGACCCAGCACTTAGTCACTAGTTTGGGCTCTTCTCCTCTCGGCTCTGCTTGGTTGTGGTACTGCCTCAATCATTTCGCTCCTAATCTGGTCCGGTTCCCCAAACCTAGCTTTGAAGACCAAAAGGGGTATCATTATGACAACCACGGCAATGGATATAAATTGAGCTTCCTGTAATCCAAAACCCCATATCCTGTCTTCTCTTAAGAACGTAACTAGGAATCTTCCTGTGGAGTACAGAGCTAGGTAAAGGCAGAATAACATCCCGGCAGGTTTTATCCTGTCCTTCAGATTCCATATCAACATGAGAGCGCTCAAATTCCAGAATATTTCAAATGCTATTACAGGGTGTACTGCTGTATTTAGACCGGTATTAGAGCAATATACAGCGGCGCTTTGTGCATTAGTCCAAATGAATCCAAAAAAATAGTCTGTTGCTTTTGCACAATGTTCTCCATTTACGATGTCTCCTAGGCGCCCTATGGACTGAACAATAAGCATAGCCGGAGCGGTCAAATCTGCTATTTGCATGACAGGCATTTTTTTGATGGCCCCATATGTTATGCCCCCAATGGCACCTCCTAGTATTCCACCCCAAACTCCAATGCCACCTGACCAAATTGCGAAGATTTGCGAAGGATTTTCTAAATAATTCGGACCAGTTTGTAAATGGTCTATAACGTGTACGAACCGTGCGCCAATAATTCCGGATATGATTGCCCATACAGCGATTGAATAAACGTCGTCCGGGTTTATATTTCTAAGGGGGGCCCATCTGCCCACTAGGAATACGGCCGCAGCCACTCCTATGAAGCTAAAAACTCCATGCCAGCTTAATAAGAATGAGGAAGACTCTATCAGGAAGGGTCCGGTTATTATTTCAATCATATTTTTTCAAAAAAGTTTAGAACTGCTCAATAATTAGGATTAATTCTTATCCTGCTCTGGAGGTATGTCAAGGTAAGATTTAACTGAAATGGCTTTCTATCAGTATGTTTGGATATCACATGATTATTAAATCAAATAATATTCTGTCATTAATTGAAGATTTTCTCGAATATTTGGTAGTAGAAAGAGCTTGTTCCGAGAACACACTTTCATCTTATAGAAACGATCTATTTCAATTCAGCGAACAGATAAGTAAGTCGGCTGTAGATCAAATAAATTCGACAGATATCGACAAGTTTTTAAGGTATCTTTCGGACAAAGGATATCTTTCTGCGACTAAGGCGAGGAAATTAGCCTCTGTACGGTCGTTTGTATCTTATCTACACTCCGAAGGATTTATTCAAAGTGATCCTACAGATTTAATTCCTAACCCCAAAAGATCTAAACATTTACCTACAGTTCTCAAATTTTCAGACGTTAAAGCCCTCTTGGACCTTCCATTAAATATCTCTTCTTCCGTTGAAGCCATGCGGGACGCTGCTATGTTGCAAATAGCATACGCAAGTGGATTAAGGGTAAGCGAAATAATAGGCCTGGATGTGGAAGATATAGATTTTACAGCTGAGTCTGTCAGATGTATGGGGAAAGGTTCGAAGGAGAGAATAGTGCCAGTACACAAAAAAGCTCTAGAAAGTATAGCCATATACTTAATGGAAGGCAGAAAAAAATTCAAACACAAAGGTCTGAAAGCCCTTTTCTTAAATAAAAGAGGCAATCGACTGACTAGGCAGGGATTTTGGGGTATTGTGAAAAAATATGCACGAATTATTGGGTTGGAGAATTCCATGACGCCTCATACTCTGAGGCATAGTTTTGCCACTCATTTATTGGAAGGGGGTGCTCCAATTAGGCACGTACAAGAATTACTCGGGCATGCTAGTATTTCAACAACGCAAATATATACGCATTTGGCTGTGGAATTTGTCAGAGATCAATATGACAGCGCCCATCCGAGGGCATAGCATCTTTGAGGTGCAGTTAAAAGAGTTAAATACAAAATTTAGAAAACTTAATAGGAGTTGCAAAATGCCGAGCAAAGGAAAGCAAAGAGCATCAAGACAGGCGCAACTAAGAAATAGAAAAAGAAAATCAGCGAAAAGCCAAGTTGTGGATTCGAGGACTACCACTACAGCCGCTTCCGACCCAAAAACTGAATCCGTTTTGGAACCAGTCGAACAGCTAAGCTCGAATACTGAATCCAAACCTGTCCGACGAGTACCTACAACAGCACAAGCGGGCGTAAGTACATTAAGGTATGAATATTTGGGAAGCGAAGTTAAGCGGATAGCGATTGTGGCCGCAATAATTGTGGTATTACTGGTTGCGCTTTCGTTTTCCTCTATAACTGCCTAGAAAACTGGTTACGATTTTTTGGTAGGTATGTAATGGGGGCAGATAAATTTACTGAAAGATTGGCTCATGCCCCTACCGGTCCCGGGGTATATCTAATGCGGGGCGATAAAAGCCTAATTTTGTACGTGGGTAAGGCCAGCAATCTCAGAAATCGTCTACGATCATATTTTGTTCCAAAGTACCATGAAGACTTGAAAACTCGAGTTTTAGTTTCTGAGATTGAAGATTTCGATTTTATAGTTACGGAATCTGAACAAGAGGCTTTAATACTCGAATGCAACCTAATTAAAGAGTATCAGCCAAGATTTAACTCTAGGCTGAAAGATGACAAATCCTATCCGTTTATCAAAATTGATAATTCAGAAGATTTTCCTCAGGTTTATATAACTCGAAATGTCCAGAAAGATGACGCCAATTATTTTGGACCTTATGCCAGTGCGGGCAGTGTAAGGAAGACTTTGTCTCTTTTGAAGAAATTATTCCCATATCGCTCATGTACTAAAACTATTACCGGAACGGATGATAGAGCTTGTCTTGATTTTCATATCAATCGGTGTATAGGCCCTTGTATAGGTGAAGCCGATAAGGATCAGTACAGAGACATAATTGATCAAGTGGTTTTGTTTTTGGAAGGTAATACCACACAAATTGTAGGTTCTTTAAAAGACAGGATGAAAGAGGCCGCTAAAAATTTGGAATTTGAAAAAGCTGCTGCAATACGAGATCAATTACGATCTATTGAAAGGGTTCAGGAAGGACAGAAAGTCCTTACACTGAAACCGGAGAATCTAGATGTAGTTGCCTGTTCTCAATGGTCAGATGATGGATGGGTTGAGATATTTTTTATTCGTCAAGGTAAGCTAATCGGCCGTGACTCGTATTTGATGGATGTCGGACAACACGATGATATAAATAGTGTCCAAAACGCCTTTTTGCAACAATTTTATGAGGTAACTCCTTATGTGCCATCAACTGTTTTGGTACAAATGTCGATTGGCGAAGAAGAAAGTCAGATAAAAGAATTTCTTTCCCATAAAAAAGGATCCCAAGTGCGGGTGTATAAACCCGTCAGAGGCGAAAAAAGGAAACTAGTGGAAATGGTTTCTAATAATGCTCGGGAAGGACTGGATCAACACAAAGTAAAGAAATTTGCAAAATTGACTCAGGATGATAGTTCACTTGAAGAGCTTCAGGAGGCTTTGAATCTTCCAAGGCTGCCTAGCCGTATTGAGTGTTATGACATATCCAACATTCAAGGTAGTAACGCTGTTGGTAGTATGGTGGTATTCGAAAAAGCCCGACCTAAGACTTCTGACTACAGGCGTTTTCAAATAAAGAATGTAAAAGGGGTTGATGACTACTCTATGATGAAAGAGATGCTAACCAGGCGGTTTAAACGATTAATAGATAAAGAGTCGGGGTCGAACTCATGGACTAATGACCCGGACCTCGTATTGATAGATGGCGGGAAAGGTCATCTAGGCGTTGCTCTGCAGGTATTTTTGGAATTGGGAGTTACAGACATACCGTTGGCTAGCTTGGCAAAGGAAAACGAGGAGTTGTTTGTTCCGTATATGCAAGAGC
>CAYMZR010000034.1:0-18322 GCA_964394975.1 uncultured Dehalococcoidia bacterium
TAATATTGATGGGCCCACTTGCGTCATGTGGGCTGACAGGCACGTAAAATGATTCGGCCAGATTAGATATCTTGTAAAATTCGCTGATCCCACCGGTCCAGAGTATGTCAGGCATAAGAAATTCTGCGAGTCTATTTTTCAATATGGGTACAAAATCCCATCTGGTATATAAACGTTCCCCAACACAAATAGGTACCCCAATTGATTCTTTTACGTGCCTTAAGGCTTCATTGCTATTTGGCTGAACCGGTTCCTCAAACCATGCGATGTTCAAGGGTTCCAATCTTCTAGCCATCGCTATTGCAGTTGGAACATCAAAATTGCCGTGGCAATCTATCAATATATCTGTGTCGTCTCCGACTTTTTCTCTCATAGCAGAAATTGTGTCAGTAGCGAGAGCTGCGCCTTCTGGGGATATTGATCCCTGCATATACTTTCGATGGTGTTGTCTCATCTCGGGCATAAACGGATCAGTTTTTAAGGCTTTGAATCCTTGATCGACTAGCGACTTTGCTTGATTTGCGGCCTTGATTGGGTCTCCTGGTGCAACGTGGGTGTACAACTCTATCTCATCACGAAGCGGACCTCCTCCAAGAATTTCATATACTGGTTTGCCAGCGGCCTTGCCTTTGATATCCCAGAGGGCGATATCGATACCGCTTAACATTGTAGTGACAAAACCACCGAAGCCGCCTCCACCTGTAAACCTCCGGTAGAGTTTGTGCCAAACCAGATCTACATGTTCTGGGTTTTCACCGATTAATGTTTCTCTAAAATCTCTTTCTACGGTTGAAGTTTTAAGGAATTCGATCATATTTCCGACTACTATGCTTCCTCCTCCTCCTGAACTAGTGGCTTCCCCAAAACCGGATATGCCCTCATCAGTATCGATCCTGAGAAATACATAGCTTCGGCCAGTAGGTTTGCCATCTATGGAAGATTTTTCTGGGACAGTTACCCAGACTTTCAAATCGGTTATTTTCATAACTTGAAACCTCTGAAATATACTAATATTTATTTGCTGAAAGGGATTGTAGCACCTGAGAATTTCTTAACTATCTGTTAAGATTTCGGGAATGGGAATTCAGGAAAATAACCACATAGGATCTTCAGGGCAAGGATCTGACACAAAACAATTTTTCTACGGCTGGTACCTTGTTGCCGTTGGTGTTTTTCTCCTTTCTATAAGCTCTCTCGGTGTTTTTAGGGGCATGAGCCCTATGATGCCAGTCCTTCAAAATAAATTCGGTTGGACTAGAACTCAAATATCCCTTAGTTCTCTTTTAACTAGGGTCGAGGGTGCCGCTCTAGGCCCAATTGAAGGATTCTTTATTGATCGAATCGGTGCTAGAAAAATGGTGCTTATTGGATTCTCCATAATGGCTGTAGGGTTTGTACTTTTTTCATTCATTCAGTCTTTGTGGCAATTTTATGCCGTTTTCATTTTGATAAACCTTGGGAACGGGATAGGAGGTTGGCTTCCAATAATAACCATTTTGAACAGTTGGTTCAGAAGAAAACGGACAATAGCTATGGCGGGTGCCATGTCGGGTATTTTGATCGCTGGTGTATTCGTGCCACCTTATACCATTGCACTGAACCATGATTTCCGGTTGACGTTGTTTTTCTTCGGATTGATAATCCTGACAGTTGCTCTACCTTGCATAAAGATTATTCGAAATAACCCTGAAGAATTAGGCTTGGTACCAGATGGTGTAGAACTTGAGCCGAGTGAAGATGAGAGTTCTTTACAAAAGGTTTCGGAAGAACAAGAAATTGGATTTACTGTCGGACAGGCTCTAAGAACTCCTGTGTTTTGGGTTCTCACAGGTGCACATGCATCTTCCACTATCTCATTAGCCACTCTTTCGATTCATCTAATGGCTCGGTTACAGGATATTGGATTATCTTCGACGACTGCCAGCTACATAGAACTAGTATCCTCGGTCGTGGCCCTGCCGAGTCTTTTTGCCGCTGGATGGCTTGGAGACAAGATGTCTAAAAAGTATTTGGTCGCACTTTTTCTTTTCTTACAGGGCATATCTACTGTGGTCCTGACGGTGGCGAATGGATTACCATTGGCACTCTTATTCGCACTACTCTACGGGACTGCCTTCGGAGGTAGGATCCCTCTGATGACCGCAATACGCGGTGATTATTTTGGTAGAAAAGCGTTTGCATCCATTATGGGTTGGTCCATGCTTCCTAATGGAATATTGATGGCCATCGCTCCTGTATGGGCAGCATGGATGTTTGATACTTACGGAAGCTATACCGTTCCTTTCTTGGCTTATGCAGTCGTAAATTTAGCGGGTGCTTTCGTTATGTTATTGGTTAGGAAACCAAATCTTTCTCGTGTAACTCACCGTTCAGAATCTTAGAATCCCCTAATGCAGGAAAGCAATTCAAAGAAAATTATATCTGACTCCACCCGGCGAGATTTGACTAAGGGGAGCGTACCTCGAAATCTCTGGAACATGGCATGGCCTCAGATGGGGGATAGCGCACTCACCGTTGTAGATCAGATTGCAGATCTCTTTTGGGCCGGGAGGATGGGTTATAAAACCATAGCGGGTCTTGGCATCGCGCAGACATATATATTGATCTATTCAACCGCTAGGATCGGTTTGGATGCCAGTATGAGGGCCATGATATCTAGGGCTATTGGGGCCAATGATAAAGAATACGCAAATCATGTCTTACTTCAGTCACTGACTATAACTTTAATTTGGACAATTTTGATTGGTGGATCTGGGATTATTTTCACTGATCAATTGTTGTCAATGGTTGGGGTTAGCCCCGCTGTAGTGGAGGCGGCTGCTTCATATATGCAACTTCAATTTGTCGCCTATTCTTTTCAGAATTTCATCCGACTCACTGGGGGCGCGTTAAATGCAGCCGGAGACAGTATTAATCCATTAAAGGCGGTAACTGTAAGTAGAGGTATTCATATTATATTAAGCCCCTTTCTGATTTTTGGTTGGTTCGGATTTCCTGATATGGGTATAGCTGGTGCTGCAATGGCGAATATCGTGGCTCAATTTCTAGGAATGATCATGAATTTAACTGTTTTATACAAAGGTAATTCCGGTATCAAACTATCCTTTGCAGGATATCGTGTCGATGTAGTTTTGATATGGAGGTTAATCAGAGTTGGTTTGCCAGCAGCGATGACTTCTGTTCAAAGATCTGGATCTCAATTAGTGTTGTTAATTTGTGTGTCTAGTTTTGGTGATGCTCCTGTAGCAGCATTTGCATTGTCAAGAAGAGTAGAAAATATCGTCAATAATACTAGTCGTGGATTAGGTAGAGCCTCGGCGGCAGTAGCTGGACAGAATCTAGGGGCTGGAAACGTAAAAAGAGCTAAAAGTGCTTTAGCTTGGGCTTTAGTTTATTCAGCAGTTTTGAGTGCGATAGCAATGACTCTTTATTTATTGTTCACAGAAGAAATTTCTTCGGCCTTTAATTCAGATCCGGATTTCCTTGGTCATATGACTACATGGTTGATAATACTAGCTATAGCTACTTTTCCAATGAGTTCTGTTCAGGTGTTAACCCATGGAATAAGCAATACAGGAGCTACTGTTGCTCCTATGAACATTACTCTAACAACAATGTGGTTGTTTGAGATTCCGTTAGCTTTTGCTCTGGCTTTTCTAACCTCTTTGGAATCCACGGGTGTGCCTTGGGGGATCGCATTTGGAAATATCCTTAGATCTGCAGCGTTTTTCTGGTATTTTTATAGAGGAAATTGGTTAAAGCCAGGGCTCATATAACCCGATACAATAGGAAGTACCTAAATTGGTAGATTCCCTCATTATATGAAACCTGAAAAGTCGTAAAGTTATGATTTGGTACAGAGACTGGATTTTTTATATCACAAGTGTCGCGATATTTATTTTGGATCAGATTTCCAAAGAAGTGATTCGGCGGCAGCTGCCTCTTTACGGCTCATGGCCAGAGGAAGGGTTCTTTAGAATAGTTCATGGCTTGAATACTGGGTCAGCATTTGGATTCCTTGCTGGCTTCACCGATGTACTAATCATTACTTCCATAGTTGGTATAGCTGTGGTCTTATATTATTTTCAAAAGCAAGAAATGTCAGTTGTGTGGCATCGCCTAAGTATAGGTTTGATTGTCGGTGGCGCTTTCGGCAACCTTTTTGATCGTATTAAAGATGGTGCTGTAGTTGATTTTATAAGTATCGGATGGTGGCCAGCCTTCAATGTGGCAGATTCTTCGATCAGTGTAGGAATGTTTTTGTTAATTGTCATTTTGCTTTTTGGAGAAAGATTTGGTTGGATCCAGAACACTGATGACGATGGCAAGAGTGACCTATGAACGAGTTAAATTTTATTGTTGAGAAAGTAGATGTGAGGCTGGACCAAATGCTCGTCTCGGTTATGCCGCAGTATTCTCGATCTAAAGTCAGAGATCTTATTGGCAAAGGGTTGGTGACAATTGACGGAAAAATAGGTAAACCTTCCCTTAGGCTAGTGCCTGGGCAGCAAATTGTTGTATATATGCCGAAATCAATAGAAACTTCTCTCAAACCACAAAAAATGGATTTGTCAGTGATATTTGAAGATGGGTCCTTCATTGTTATTGATAAACCCGCTGGCCTTTCTGTTCATCCTGGACCGGGACATCCAGATGGTACATTAGTGAACGGAGTCATGGCAATCTGCCCAGATATATCTGGCGTAGGGGAAGAGAATAGGCCAGGTATAGTTCACAGGCTAGATATGGACACGTCCGGAGTGATTGTGGTCGCAAAAAATGGGCAATGCCATAGGTCATTATCGGACCAATTTAAAAATCGTACTGTCACAAAAAAATATTTGGCGTTAGTGAACGGAAATATGGAAGAGCAAAGGGCAATAGTAAAAGCTCCTATTGCTCGCGATCCACATGATAGAAAAAAAATGGCAATCGTAGATAATGGAAGAGAATCTTCAACGGAGTACAGAGTTGTAGAAAGATTCCCACAATTTGATTATTTGAGCCTAAATCCAAAAACTGGACGAACTCATCAGATACGAGTTCATTTGTATTCATTGGGACATCCTGTGGCTGGAGATAGTCTGTATGGCGAATGGATTGATGGGTTGGAAAGGCAATTTTTGCATGCGGAAAGTATTTCTTTTATTCATCCAGTTGATAATATTTTGATGGAATTTAAATCACCATTAGCACAGGATTTGCTTAAATTTAAAAATTCTCTGGGTTAGAATTTCGACAGGGTTCTTTTCTGTTAATTGAAGTATAGTTTTAGGTACAACATGGCATTTTCCAAAATAAGAGTTAGATATGCTCCGAGTCCAACTGGTGAACCTCATCTAGGGAACATAAGAACTGCACTTTTCGACTGGTTGATCGCCAGGAACGCCAGTGGTGAATTTGTTGTGAGAGTTGAGGATACAGATCAGGCTAGGAAAGTAGAGGGGGCGATTGATCTGCAAAAGGACTCTTTACAATGGCTGGGACTTGACTGGGATGAAGGGTTTGACACCGATGGAGAATACGGTCCTTACACCCAATCAGAAAGATTGGATGTATACAGAGAAGCAGTTGACCATTTGCTAGATACTGAAAAAGCATATAGGTGTTTTTGCAGTGCTGAGAGGCTAGCAGACTTGAGAAAGACACAGCGTGAAAGTAAATCCCCGACGGTCGGATACGATAGCCACTGTAGTACTTTGAAGACAGGAGAAGATAATCTTTCTGATCCGTTTGTAGTTAGGTTTAGGATGCCAAATAATGGTTTTTCTGAACTGGAAGATTTGGTAAGAGGCCACTTGGAATTTGATAATTCTTTGTCTGATGACTTTGTAATTATGAAATCAGATGGATATCCAACTTATCATTTAGCGTCAGTTGTTGATGATCATCATATGAATATATCTCATGTACTTAGAGGCGAAGAATGGTTATCCAGTGTTCCTAGACATGTTCAACTCTATGCCGCTTTTGGTTGGGAAATGCCTCAATTTGCCCATCTACCCACCATACTGGCTCCTGATAAATCAAAGCTAAGTAAAAGGCATGGTGCTACATCGGTACTGGAGTATAAAAAAATGGGTTATTTACCGGAGGCGATGTTTAATTTTTTGAGTTTGTTGGGATGGTCTTTGGATGGGGAGACTGAAATAATTTCAAGGGAAATATTGATCAATAAATTTGATACCAGTCGCATAAGCTCGGCCAGTGCAATTTTTGATATTGAGAAATTGAATTGGATGAATGGACACTATTTAAGAGCTATGTCTGATTCGGAATTGGCGGCAAGGTTGACTAACTATTGGGAGGACTTTCCACCTGACGATTTTGATAGAGAACCGACTTCGAATGAGATACAAGCGGTGGCATCATTAGTGAAAGAGAGGATAAGAATTCTTTCAGAAGCCTCTGCTTTAGTAGCCTTTGTTTTTAAGGAAGAAATTAAATTTGAACCGGATGAATTAGTCCAAAAACGCATGGATGAAGAATCCACAAAAAAAATATTGCAAGAAGTTTACGAGACGTTGGCGAAAATAAATCCCTTCGCCTCGTCTGCAATTGAACTCGAATTGAGATCATTGGCTGATTCTATGAATATAAAAGTCGGAGTCCTCCTTGGTACAGTTAGGATAGCTACTTCTGGGCAAAAGGTGTCACCTCCTTTATTTGAGTCACTTGAAGTACTAGGGAGAGACAGAGTTTTGGAACTGTTGCAACTGGCTAAATCCAAAGTGTCTTAGTATTATCGGGTTTGACCTGCTGACCGCCCCAAATTTATACTCAAAATCAGTATTTATAAAATGAAAAGGAATGGAAATTATAGAACACAATGTTACGTGAAACTCTAGATTCAGATCTTAAAGAAGCCATGAGAAACAAAGAGGCTCTCAAACGGACTGTGTTGAGAACAATGCTGTCCGAAATTCGAAACACTGAAATTAATTCTCAAACTACATTGGATGATGAAGGAATAATTTCTGTTTTGACAAAGCAGGTTCAGCAACGAAAAGATAGCGTGGAGGCCTACGAAGCCGCAAATCGTCAAGATTTGGTAAATAAGGAAACAGAAGAAATAAGTATTATCTCAGTTTACCTTCCTGAACAACTACCTCAGGAGGAAGTTGAACAGATCATAGAAGCTGCTATTTCTCAATCCGGAGCTTCAAGCTTAGATGATATGGGTAAAATAATGGGTCTTGTCATGCCTCAGGTTAGAGGTCGAGCAGACGGCAAAATTGTTAATTCCATCGTAACTTCAAAACTTAGGGAATTGTAAACACAGTGAAATTTGGAGTTGTTGTCTTTCCAGGTACGTGGAGTGAAGTAGATTGCTACACCGTTTTAGATGAGGTATTTGAAGTTCCAGTTGAATATGTCTGGCATAAAGAAACAGATTTATCTTCCTTTGATTGCCTTATATTGCCGGGTGGTTTTTCTTATGGTGATTATCTTAGATGCGGTGCGATCGCCAAATTTTCCCCTGTTATGGAATCTTTAGTTAGATTTGCGAATTCAGGTGGCTTGGTGTTCGGGATTTGTAACGGATTCCAAATTCTTTGTGAATCTGGGTTGCTTCCAGGTGTGCTGATTCGCAATAGTCATCTTGAATTTAGATGTAAGTGGACCGATTTAAGAGTTGAAAATACCGGCACAGCATTTTCTACTAGAATTGAGGAAGGACAGGTTATATCTGTTCCAATTTCCCATGGGGAAGGGAACTATTTTGCCCCAGAAGAAACCCTCAATAGTATCGAATCCAATGGCCAAGTTTTATTTCGTTACAGCTCTCCCGATGGACATATTAATGCCGATAGTAATCCCAACGGTTCGATAAATAATATTGCTGGTATAACTAATCACGAGGGGAATGTATTAGGTATGATGCCGCATCCAGAACGTTGTTGTGATCCCATTATAGGTGGAACCGATGGTAACTTTATATTTGGATCCCTGGTCGACTACATAGGGGAAAAACCCTAGGTTGACCATAGGAATATTTCTTTCTCTCGTGGCAGCTTTTGGCTTTGGAACAGAGTAAACATAGGTGATTGTATAAGTTATGTCATACGACAAGGAAATATTAGACGAACTGGCAATTTCAGATTTGGAATACGATCTTATAGTCGAAAGATTAGGGAGAGAACCGAATTACTTGGAACTTGGATTGTTTGGCTCACTATGGAGTGAACATTGTGGCTACAAGCATTCGAAACCACTTTTGAAATTATTTGCCTCTGATAGTCCCAGGCTGTTAGTGAGTGCAGGAGAGGAAAACGCGGGAGTGGTGGATATTGGTGAAGGGTTCGCAATAGTTTTTAAAATCGAATCACATAATCATCCTTCAGCGATCGAGCCTTATCAGGGTGCGGCCACAGGCGTGGGAGGGATAGTAAGAGATATCTTCGCAATGGGGGCTCGGCCAGTGGCCCTGTTAAATTCCCTAAGGTTCGGCCCACTTGAAGAGGAAAGAAACAAATATCTTTTGGATGGAGTGGTATCTGGTATTTCAGGCTATGGAAACTGCATTGGGGTCCCTAATATCGGAGGAGAGGTACTTTTTTCTGAATCTTACACTGGGAATCCACTTGTAAACGCCATGTGTATAGGGCTGTTGAAAGCCGAACAACTTATCAAGGCTACCTCTGGTAGTGCTGATAATTTACTGATATTAGCTGGGTCCGGTACAGGGAAAGATGGGATTCATGGAGCCTCGGGGTTGGCGTCCAGAAGTTTTGAAGATGAAAGAGAATTGCGACCAACTGTTCAAGTTGGTAATCCATTTCTTGAAAAAATTTTAATTGAATCATGTTTAGAAGTGGCAAGGACTGGAAAGATTGACGGTATGCAAGATCTTGGAGCAGCTGGGTTAACGAGTGCTTCTGTGGAATGCGCAGCCAGTGGAGGATCGGGGATAGAGATTGATATAGATACAATACCTCGGAGAGACGACGGTATGACTCCTTACGAGGTGATGTTGTCTGAGACTCAGGAGCGCATGTTGATTTCTGTGAAACCAGAGAACCTTGAAATTGTGACACAAATATTTGATCGATGGGATATTGAAAATACAGTAATTGGTAGAGTGACTGACTCTAAAAAGGCACAGATTATAGGCGGTGGAGAACTGTTAGCAGATTTACCAGTTGAATTACTTACTGATCCTCCGCAATATCTGATCGATTCAATCCCTTCCCCGTATCTTGAACAGTTACAAAATTATGACTTGCATTCAATTGGTATTCCAGATATTTCTCCGAACCTGACTTTGCTCAAACTATTGTCTTCTCCCAATATAGCCTGTAAAGAATCTGTTTATCAAAGATATGATCATCAAGTACAGACCAATACCGTTATCCCCCCCGGATCAGATGGGGCCTTAATTCGAATAAAAGGAACTCAAAAAGGAATAGCCGCATCTACTGATGGCAATGGTCGTCTTTCATTTTTAGACCCGTACGTTGGTGGGCAGATAGCAGTTGCAGAAGCATGTCGAAATATTTCTTGTACCGGGTGTGAGCCGATAGCACTAACAAATTGTTTGAATTTTGGTAACCCAGAAAAGCCGGACGTCTATTTCCAACTTGAAAACTGTGTTAAAGGTATGGCCGATGCTAGCAGAGCTTTTTCTAGCCCAGTAATTAGTGGAAATGTAAGTTTATACAATGAGACCCAAAATAGCCCCATTTTTCCCACTCCTGTCGTGGGAGCCGTTGGTCTGACTGAAAATGTTGATAGACATGTTGATATAAGTTTCAAAGGTGACGGTGATACAGTGCTATTGCTGGGATCCTCTGAAGTCGTGGATGATGTCCAGTATTTTAGCGGGAGCGAATATTTGGAAGTTTTTCATGATTTGGTTGTTGGCCAGCCATCGATAGACTTGGATAAAGAAGTCGCTGTTCAGGCCCTATGTAGGAATCTCATAAAACATGATTTAGTTAAATCAGCTCATGATTGTTCTGAGGGTGGATTAGCCATTGCTTTAGCAGAATCTTGCATTAAAGGTCGTATTGGATTTATTGGGGCATTTGAATTGGGAAGTAGGTGGGATGCTCAACTTTTTGGAGAACAGCAATCAAGGATAGTAATTTCGGTCCAGGAAGATAACATTATAAAAGTTCTTGGTTTGTGTTCAGCCGCTGGTGTTGAAGTGTTAAATTTGGGAATGACTGGTGGTGAAAAATTTCGGGTGGATGGATTACTGGATCTTTCATTGGACGAAATTTCCAAAGCTTGGATGACAGGACCATAGAAGATATTGACCGTTATTACCTGTCAGTTTTCTTCAGTAACAGTTTGACACGGCCTATGCCCGATGCTAGATTAATTGTTTGAGCGTAACAACGATATTTGGACGGTATTTAGATTGCCAACGTACGATTATAGGTGTGATCAATGCGGCTCGGAATTTGAGCTTAGGCTTAGGTTTAGAGATTCTGTAGAGCAGCCGTGTAATAACTGTGACAACATTGCGACACGCCAATTTTCAGTAGTGCCCATAGTATTTAAAGGTAGTGGGTGGTATGTGAATGACTATGGCAAAAAAGGTAGTTCTTCCGGGGCCAACACAGGAACTTCTTCATCGGAAACAACAACCAGTGAATCGAGTTCAGAGTCAAAAGCTGATAACTCCTCGAATTCAACATCGAGTAAAGACAATAAGTCTTCGTCAACTGAGCCTTCAACAGGATCAAAAACTACTTCCCAATCCGATTAATGAGGATACTTCTTCAAAGGGTCAATTCTGCTAGTGTGAAAATTGCAGATTCCGTTGTCGGAGAAATTAAAGAAGGCCTTTTATGTTTTGTGGGAATAGCGGCAGATGATGATACTGAGGACATCGATTACATTGTAAGCAAGACTTTGGGACTTCGAATTTTCAATAACGAATATGGGAAATTTGATTTTTCAGTTCAGGATGTACGTGGTGACCTGTTAATAGTTAGCCAATTTACTCTATATGCTAATACCCAAAAAGGGAAAAGGCCGAGTTTTACAAATGCAATGCCACCAATAAAAGCTTCTAGTGTTTTTGACGAGACTGTTCAAAAATTCAGAGCATCTGGCTTGAAGGTAGAAACTGGACAATTTCAAGAGGAAATGGAAGTTTCATTGGCCAATGACGGTCCTGTCACAATTATGATCGACTCGAAAAATTGAATTAACCTGACTGGGTGAGTTTAAGGATTAATCTATATCTAGACTTAGATCCAAGTTGGGCGCTGAATGGGTGATAGCCCCTACAGAGATTAGATCTACTCCAGTTTCAGCTACCGCTCTTACCGTGGAAAGATTAATGCCTCCTGAAGCTTCTGTTACTGCCTTATTCAGACATAATTCAACAGCTATTTTCATGTCTTCTGGGGCCATGTTGTCTAAAAGTATTATATCTGCACCAGCTGAAACGGCTTCTTCGGCTTGTTTGATACTTTCGACTTCAACTTCAATTTTTATTGTATGAGATGCATTTTCTTTAGCTTTTTGTATGACTCCAGTTAAATTCAAGCCTTCAAGCTCTAACGTTTTTACATGATTATCTTTTATCAAAATTCCATCGGCTAGATTTTGTCTGTGGTTATGACCTCCTCCCATCCTTACGGCGTATTTTTCTAAGGCACGAAAGCCTGGGGTGGTTTTTCTTGTATCTACAATTCTAGAATTGGTGTGTGAGATTTCGGATACATATTTGGATGTTTCTGTTGCAACACCACTTAATTTTCTTAAGAAATTAAGGGCGGTTCTTTCGGCAGTTAATATAGATGAAAGCAAACCGCTAATTTCCAATATACGATCATTCGCAGATACTTTTGACCCATCACTAATTAGGATTTTAATTTCGAGTTTGGGATCTATTTTGCTGAATGCTTTTGCTGCTAGGTCTAGACCTGCTATAGTTCCCTGTTCGTCTGCTATAACTGTCGCTCTCCCGGTGATATTGTTGGGTATTAAAGCATCGGTTGTTGCATCCCCCATAGAATAATCTTCCATGATGGCAAGGTCTATAAGCTTTTCTATGTCAGGTGTTATCTGCAATTTTGCCTCCTAACAAAATGCCCGGCCAATTAAAGAGGGCAGGGCATTAAATATTTCTTTAGGGTAAAGGACGAATTTACTTAATGGATAACATTCGTTCCAGGGCTATTCTAGAAAATTTTCTGGTTTCTTCATCCACTTCAATTTGATTTACAACAATTCCCTCAAGTAATCCATCTAGGACCCAAGCAACGTATGCAGGGTGGATTCTGTACATCGTGGAACAAGGGCATACTACTGAGTCCAGGCAGAAAACATTCTTATCTGGATTTTCAGAGGCAATTCTGTTTACCAAGCTAATTTCAGTTCCCACTCCCCAACTTGTACCTGAATCCGCGTCATTAATTATTTGTTTTATGTACTCAGTGGATCCGACATAATCTGCTGATTCGACCACATCCAATGTACATTCCGGGTGAACTACAATTGATACTTCACTGTTAGCTTTTCTGGCCGAATCAATTTGTGCTGTTGTAAATCTTGTATGGACAGAGCAGTGACCTTGCCATAATATAAGTTTAGCGTTTTTAATTTCCTCAATTGTGTTTCCGCCCTGTCGTTTGAAAGGATTCCATACAATCATTTCATCAAGTTTTACTCCCTTTGTAACTGCCGTATTACGTCCCAAATGTTGGTCTGGAAGAAATAGTATTTTTTCGCCTCTCTCAAAAGCCCAATCAAAGGCAGCTGAGGCATTTGAGGAGGTACATACAATACCCCCATTTTCCCCGCACAAAGACTTAATGGCTGCTGTTGAGTTCATGTAAGTTATTGGTATCACAGAATTTCCCCCAAGAATTTCTGTGAGATCGTCCCAGCAATCCAGCACATCATCAATGTGAGCCATGTCAGCCATTGAGCAACCTGCTGTTAAGTTTGGTAGGATCACTTTTTGGTTAATATCACTCAATATGTCAGCTGTTTCAGCCATAAAATGTACTCCGCAGAAAATGATGAATTCCGCGTCTGGAGAATCTGCTGCGTGCTGGGATAATTTGAATGAATCGCCGCGGACGTCCGCGAATTGGATTACCTCGTCTCTCTGATAATGATGGCCTAGGATCATGATTTCATTGCCTAGTTTCTTTTTCGCATCAGAGATTTTTCGTTCTAATTCTTCTGGGCTTTTCCTCATATAACTGACGGGTAGTTTTTGCCAACGGACGCCGGAGTTAAATTCTTGTTCTAGGGTTTTCGAGGTCAGTTCATCATCGGTCTGGCAAAACGAAGATTGTTCTATTTCTGTAATCGGTATGGGTTGCTTATCTATTTTTATTACCATCTTCTGATCCCCTGTTACTTCCCTGGTTCACAATGAATAGAACCTTCCAAATACCATGGGCTCGTTTCATTTATCTTTACGTTTATCATTTGACCGGATTTCACATTTGCGTTATCGAAAAAAACCAATTTATCGTTTCTGTTTCGACCAAACCATTTCCCTTTTCTACGACCTTCTACAAGGATTTCCTGAATTTCCCCTTTAAGTTCAGCGTTAATTCCTGTGACGATTTTTTCTTGCTCAGCGTTGATTATTTGTAATCTTTCTTTTTTTATATTTTCATTTACATCGTCGACCATTTTCCTAGAAGCAATTGTGCCTTCACGAGTGGAGTAGGCAGCTGAATGAACTTTGTCAAACTTTATGTCCTTAATCATTTTCAGAGTGTTTGAGAATTGTTGATCCGTTTCGCCACAGAAACCGACTATTAAATCAGTGCTTATACTGACTTTGGCTACTTTCTGCCGAATTTTATCTATAAGCCGTCTATATTCTTCGTTGGTATATCCTCTACGCATGGTCCGGAGTATTTCGTTGTCTCCTGCTTGGAAAGGGAGATTTATGTTTTCACAGACTTTATCTAGTCCGTTGACCGCTTCGATTATGCTGTCTTCCATGTCATTAGGGTGCGAGGTAAGGAAACGTATTCTTTCCAATCCTCCTACTTCATTGACAGCAATTAGTAGGTCTGAAAGATTAACGTTTCCTGCCAGATCATGTCCGTATGAATCTACATTTTGACCTAGCAAAGTGATTTCCTTAACGCCTCTGGTTACCAACATTTCTGTCTCATGGACAATTTCTTCAACATTTCTGCTAGTTTCTCTGCCTCTTCTGTATGGGATGATGCAAAAGGAACAGAATTTGTCACAACCATGGATAATGGGAATGTAAGTGCTAATGGCAGGGGCAGCGGTTAAAGGGCCTACACATCCCGCTGTATCAATTTGGAGTTTCTCCCCTAGGTGTTCAATTAGTGGTTCATATTGCTGAGGGGCCATAAATACGTCAACGTAAGGGAATCTTTTTTCCAATGCGCTGGTATTAGGACCAACCATGCATCCCATTAAAGCGATTACTTTGTCTGGGTTTAGCTCTTTATTTGGCTTGAGACTGGTCAATGTACCCACAGCTTTGTCTTCGGCATTTTGCCTCACTACACAAGTGTTGAGGACAATAATGTCAGCATCATCTTTCGAAATTGAAGGAGCAAGGCCCATTTGATCCAGTGCGCTACTTAAGCGTTCTGAATCTGCCTTGTTCATTTGGCACCCTGTTGTCCAAATATGATAACTTTGCATATTTATTGCAAGCCTCGAAAGTTTGGGGGTATGGCGGAGGGAATGGGATTCGAACCCATGAGAGGACTTTCATCCCCTAACCGCTTAGCAGGCGGCCGCACTAGACCTCTATGCGATCCCTCCAAATTTGTTTATTGAACTTAAATTATAGGTTTCAGTATCTGGTCGTGGCAAGACCGTTAATTGTGAAATCCGGAACTAATCTTTCCATATATACGAATAACGTTAATTATAATCCTTGACTATGATGAAATCGTTATAAAAAGCATTGAAAATAACTAAAAATATACTTAAATTGATCTGCTTTCCGAAATCGCTGAAATCGTATTATGGCGGTGTTTAAGTTAATCATCGTGACCAAGACAAAGGCGTTAGAACAGATTTATGGAATTTGATTCACCAATTTTCAGTTAGGTTGCGTATAGTTGGACCGAGTTTTATGTTGAAATTGGTTTAAACCCTTCCGCGTCGCCAATCCAAACTTCTCCTCCTTCAAAGTGTTCCTTTTTCCAAATTGGAACCACCTGTTTTATTCGGTCTATTGAATATTGGCTGGCCATATAGGCTGAATCCCTGTGGGGAGACCCAACGGCTACAATAAGGCTAGATTCGCCTATGTTAACCCTCCCTACTCTGTGAGCAATGAGTACCTTTACGTCCCATTTGATACACATTTCCTTTGCGATTTCCTCTAGTTTGGACTCTGCCATAGGCATATAGGCTTCATATTCTAGGAATAATACTTTTCGACCATTTGTGTGATCTCTGGTTATACCGTTGAAGATTATTGCTGCGCCATTTCGATCCTCAACAACCTCTTTCGCCAATTTACTGAGGTCTAGTTCGTCCGTAGTCATATATGTTTGATATTGAAGTTTGCTATGCAAAGATTTTGCTCCAGACTAATTTACCCACCACTTACGGGAGGTATCAATGCAACCATGTCGCCGTTATTCAAAATGTAATTGTGTAACTGGTATTCCTCATTAACTGCAGCTACCATTCTATCTCTTGAACATTTAATTTCTGGGTGAGACTTTAATACAGTATCAATTAGATCCGACAGGATGCTAGATTTGGATAATGAAAATGTTTCTGTGGTTTTACCAGATTGTTCTCGATAAACTGCAAAATATAAAACGGTAATTTCCAGGGGCTATATTCCTCCATTGATTGTTTACTGCGATGCTGGATCAGTAGGCTAACGCTCCACCGCGTACTATAGCTAGCTATTTTGTTTTTCAGTTGACGATTATCTGCCATGGTAGGAACGTACTATATCTGAAACTCTTCTTATGTTGTCCATACCAACTCCGAATTCTCCAGATTCAACCCCCTTTAGCACGTGGGTAACCGCATCGCTATAAGGTGTTTCTACACCTATTTCCTTTCCTTTGTCAGACACTAAGCCATTTAAATAGTCAATTTCAGTCTTTCTTCCTTTCATGACATCTTGAGCTAAAGATGGCCTGCCTGGCACTTCAGGCGGGGTACCTTGGAGGACTCTATCCAGTTCTTCATTTCCCTCTGGACCGGCACCTTTTTCCATGTCTTCCAGTGAAAAGTCGCCCATGGGAGGTTTAACATTGTAACCAAGAGCTCGACCGACTTTTACTGTTTCTATGGCTAAATTGAGTATTTGGTTTCTTGTTTCTCTATCAGCCCTCACTTCGTGACTCATGAGACCTGTCATCCCGGCAGTGGCGTTGACCATACAGTTGGTGACCATTTTCGACCAGCGCTGACCCCACAGATCATCTGTAACGAGGGTTTTACCGGCAGTACTGAATAGATCTGCTATTGTCTGGACCCTTTCGGTTATTTCTCCATTCAGTTCTCCCACTGTAAAACAAATAGGTTCTTTTTGTAGCGATTGAGAAACGCTACCGGTACGGGTTATGTGGCCTGGCTCGTACATTCCTGCGGAAATGGTAGTTATGCATCCGATAGTTCTATGAGCTCCTACGAGAGGTGCTATCAAAGTTTCGTTAATGCTATTTTGAGGGCTTACCACGCAGGTTTCCTCATTCATGAATGGAAGCATCGCCTTAATAGCGTTCACTGTGTCATAGGATTTTACGCCTACGATAACCATGTTGAACTTATCACCTATGTTTAGGATTTCATCTGTATGAATTGCATTGACCTGCACGAGATGATCCCCAACTATTCCATCCAATATGAGACCTTTCTCGTTCATGGTATCAACGTGCTCTTTCCAAGAATCAATCATCAGTACGTCATTGCCAGCCTTTGCCATGAAACCTGCTAAAGTTCCTGCTATGGCTCCTACACCTATCGTTGCTGTCTTCATAAACCGAACTCCTTGTAGCAACTTTGTTTTTGTTTCTGTCCTTTCAATGGCAATATTTGCTTTCGCCGTATTAGGGTTTTCGACCTTTCCGATCTATAAAGGGTTTAAAACCTTCTAAAACTGGGGTAGGTTCTAGTTCATTATTTTGGGCATTCAATTCCTTTTGGTAGGTGTTTTCCCAACTTTCTCCAATATCGCTGATTAAAAGTTTTTTGATACCTTGTACCATACGAGCGTCATTTCCAGCGATTAAACTGGCCAGCTCATTGGCCTTGTTCAATAGTTCTGAGGAATCAACCAGATGATTGATAAGACCTATCTGGAAACTTTCCTCTGCTTCCACAACTCTAGCAGTTAATAGCAATTCTTTAGCTTTTGGCCAGCCCACTTGCATTGGTAAACTCCATGTGGAATTTACCCTTCCATAAGCGGCAGCCAGAAACCGGAATTTGGTCTTTTCACACCCAACCCGAATGTCCAAGCTGGATGCCAGGACAGCTCCGCCTCCATAAGCTAATCCATTTAATGCTCCAATAGTCGGCTTGGTGCAACTTCCGATATGCCAGGCATAATTTGGTCTTTTAGGATCAGTTTGAGGAGGGCTATCACTTTCTGCATTCCTAGTCATCTCATGTATGTCAGCTCCTGCTGTAAAGGCCCGGTCCCCAGCACCCGTTATGATCACAGCTTTAACCTCCTCATCTGATTCCACCGCAGTTATTGCGGTATCAAGTTCACGAAACAGGGTTGTGCTGAGCGCGTTAAGCACCTCTGGTCTGTTTAGGGTGATGGTGGCTACCCCGTCAGATTTGGAATATAGGATCGTCTCGTAGGTCACTAGGGGCTCCTTTTAATTGCTTGCTATTAGATTTGGAATTATAGAAATGGTTTTTTTGAGGGTCAAGAAAATTAAACGGAATCCTAGCCTTACCATCGGTAGATTTTCAGATTTATACGGCTTTTCTTATTGAAGGTTATTCCTTCAGATTCCAACATTTCCTTTTGTAGCCAAGATCCGTTTCCTGCTCTAGAGCTTATCTCTCCATGATAATTCACGATTCTATGCCACGGGATATCAGAATCCGAATTCAGGCTTGAAAGGGCGTATCCGACTATTCTGGGATTTGCTGTGCCGGCCATGTCGGCTACATCCCCATAGGTAGCTACCTTTCCCATTGGAATCTTTTTTACTACCTCAAAGATTTTTTCAAAAGTTTTCATTTTTTGAGAGTCGCTAATATTTGATGTCCTAATGTTTTAACCATACTTCAGTTGGTTGATAACTGGAAGTTAGCACTATAAACCATGATCCTGATACTATTCGCACCCTAAACATAAAGATTAAAGAGGTTAGTTCTATGGCAGACGCAGATTTCAAACCTATACAAAAAA
>CAYMZR010000035.1:0-18009 GCA_964394975.1 uncultured Dehalococcoidia bacterium
AGCCTCGCCTGCTGGTACACATTGATGATGCCGCAATAAATGAGTTGGAAAATTACCTTTCTGATCAACTCCCAGAAAGAGCAATAATCCTAGATTTGATGACCAGTTGGCGGTCTCATATTCCTGAGAACCTTGTTATGAATGAGGTATATGGCCTGGGCATGAATGCCGAGGAGATGTCTGGTAACCCACAGCTCAATCAGTGGATCGTAAAGGATATTAATAAAGACTCTCACCTTCCCTATGAGGAGAATTTGTTTGATGCAGTAATGGTGATTGTTTCGGTGCAATACATGACAGACCCTATTTCGATATTTAAAGAGGTCAATAGGGTTTTGAAAAAAACCGGGAAATTCCATGTAGTCTATTCAAACCGTATGTTTCCGACCAAAGCAACCAAAATATGGAAGGTTTTCAACGATATAGAAAGAGCGAACCTTATAGGAAGTTATTTTGCCAATTCCGGTTCTTGGAGTGTTCCGAATGCCGTGAATCTCAGCCCGACTGGTAATTTCCCATCTGATCCATTATTTGCAGTTTCAGCACAAAAAGAATGAGTAGTTTAAACCTTAGGTATAATTCCGGTTATATATTGATTAAAGGCAAAGAGATTTACTTAATGTGGCAAAATTGACCTACCTGAAATCAGAATCAGGGTTGATTGCAAACGATACTGTCGTCTATGACGTAATTGTTGTTGGTGCGGGGTTTGGCGGGATGTATATGCTCCACGAACTGAGAAAGATTGGCTTGAATGTGCTCGTTTTAGAAGAAGCAACTGGAGTAGGAGGTACGTGGTATTGGAATCGTTATCCAGGCGCTAGGTGTGACGTAGAGAGCATGGAATACTCTTATTCATTCTCAGATGAATTGCAGCAGGAATGGAACTGGACCCATAGATTCTCGACCCAGCCAGAGATACTCGAATATGCAAACCATGTTGCAGATAGGTTTGATTTGCGGAGTCATATTAAGTTTCAGACTAGGGTAAATTCAGTCGAATATGATGCCGGCGAAAAAAAATGGTTACTACGATCCACCTCAGATGAAGAATTTCAAGGTCGATACTGTGTAATGGCAACAGGGACCCTGTCATCAGTTAACGAACCTAAATTTGCCGGACTGGATAAATATGAGGGTGATTGGTATGTCACTGGTCGTTGGCCACACGATGGCGTAGATTTTTCCGGTAAGACTGTCGGAATAATTGGAACTGGCTCTTCTGCAGTTCAGGCTATACCTGTGATAGCAAAAGATGCAAAGCATCTCACTGTTTTTCAAAGGACTGCTAATTACTCAATTCCTGCCAAAAACCGGCCTTTGATGAGTGATGAGGTTAATGAGATAAAAAATCGATACCCCGAGATTAGAAAAGGAGCGAAGGCAAATCGTGCGGGCATAGCTTCTATGAAACCTGGTTCGAATTCAGCTATGTCAGTCTCTGAAACAGAAAGACACGAAGAGTATCAAAGGAGATGGGAAGAAGGAGGAACCGGATTTACAGCAGCCTACTCGGATATTGGAACAGATGACGCTGCCAATTTCACCGCCGCAGAATTCGTAAGAGACAAAATTAGAGAGACCGTCATTAATTCCAAGACTGCTGAGTTACTTGCTCCTACGAACATCATTGGGTGCAAACGGCTGTGTGCAGATACTGACTATTACGAGACTTACAATCGGACTAATGTGACCCTTTTGGATGTGAATACTGATCCGATAAAAGGTCTGGTTAAGGAAGGCCTCCAGACTGAAAATAATGTTTATGAATTTGACATTGTCATTTTCGCCATTGGATTCGACGCGATGACTGGGGCTTTATTGTCAATGAACATTACAGGAAAAGAAGGCCTTAAGTTGACTGACATTTGGTCTGATGGCCCTCAAAGCTATTTAGGATTAAGTATGGCAGGTTTCCCCAATCTGTTTACCATCACAGGACCAGGCAGCCCTTCTGTATTGTCCAACATGATCACTTCAATTGAGCAGCACGTAGAATGGATAAGAGACTGTCTGAATTATATGGAGATAGGTGGTTACACCGAAATTGAGGCAAAAACATCGGCAGAAGATAATTGGACGCGCCACGTTGAGGAAATTGCGAGCGATACTTTGAGATATACCTGTAATTCTTGGTATGTAGGTGCCAATATACCGGGTAAGAAAAGAATTTTCATGCCTTACGCTGGAGGAATACCTCCTTATCGTGAGAAATGTGACCACGTAGCAGCCAACGGTTACGACGGATTTAAAATTTCATAGAACAGAGGATAAACGTGACTATTTCACTAGCAATAAACTTGGCTTTTCGGAGATGGTCCGATTTCACTGGACGTTCAACGAGGGGAGAGTTCTGGTTTTTCATTTTCTTTCAAATTATCTGTCTAATCCCATTAGTTATATTAGATGCAATCTTGTTCAGTTCCCTACCCTTTTTCCCCCTTAGTACAATATTTTGGATCGTTATGTTAGCTCCGACATTATCGATCAGTGTGAGACGTTTGCATGACCAAAATAAAAAATGGTGGTGGCTGTTGATTTGGCTGATACCGGTGATTGGTTGGTTGGCCATTATAAAAATTTATGCTAGCCCCACAACAGCCTATTGATTTGGTCATTTTGATCTAATTGCAATATCAAAAAATTAAATCTGATAGATGCTTTCTGCATTAAGGTGGAACAATTTTGCGATTTCAGATCGAGAAAAACCACTAGTAATATTGCGATAGGCGCTCACTACAGAGGCGTAATCACTCCATAGACTATCTATGGGCCAGTTTGTGGCAAATAAAGTTCGGTCAACTCCAAAAAGTTCGATGCATGTTTCTACGTATGGTCTTATTGAATCCTCAGTCCAGCGATTATCTCCCATTCCAAGTCCAGAAATTTTGCAATAAATGTTTTCTGAATCGATCAACTTTTTCATACCAATTTTCCAATTCTCGAAATATTCTGAGGTCCTTTGTTCGGGAAATCCAGCGTGATCCAAGACTATCTTTGTATTAGGGAATGTTTTTGCCAAATTTGCTAGGTTTTCCATGTCCTGCCATTGTGCAGATATACTTGAAATAAGATTGAATTTCTCCAGCAAACTATATCCCCGCCTAAATTGATCACTGATTAAATATTCGCCATACGAGAAATCTCTAATACCTTTGAAGTTAGGATATTTGAGATGACGTTCAATTATGGCCTCTGCTTTTGAGTCTCTTAGGTCAACATGGCCAACTATCGCATTTGGTAAGCCAGTATTTTGGTAAACTTCGTGTAACCATCTGGTTTCTTCCACAGGATCTTTGGAACCGATAGCCGCCTGGACGTGTATTGCTTTAGTTACTCCGTGAGGCTGGGAATCTGTTATGAAGTCCTCGGCCAAATAGTTTCTGGAGCCCAGCACGCGGGTTTGTGCACCAAGAAATGGATGGTCTTCGTCTGGTTGCCAGTGTCCGTAATAAAGTGTCGGATGCTGCATGTCATAGAAATGTACGTGTGCATCTACGAAGTTAAAATCCTCATTGAAGATCATACTGTGGCACCCCCGTCCACGACTAGATGGCTGCCAGTGATGAAAGAGGCTTCATCTGATGCTAGGAAAAGAGCCGCATACGCGACTTCTTCAGGTTTGCCCACTCTTTTTAGAAAGCTGCTTTGTCCGGCTTTTTTAAGGAATTCATCTCGGTCAGCGTTTTCGAAAGCTATATGCCTTTCTGTAGCAGGGGTATAAATAGCTCCGGGGCAAACGGCATTTACTCTTATGTTAAATTCTGAAAGGTCCATAGCCAAACATCGCGTCAGCTGTAACAGAGCTCCTTTAGAAGCGTTGTATGGCACAAAGGATGGTTGTGCTATAAATCCACTTATGGATGCGATGTTTACTATGTTGGGAGAAGTGGATTGCTTCAAAAATGGTAAGGAGTGCTTAACGGTGCTAGCGGTTCCTATCACATTGACTCCGAACACTGTTTCCCAATCCTTTTGTGTAACATCTTCCACCTTCCCGAATATGAATGCCGCGGCATCATTAACAAGAATATCAATGCCATCTAGGAAATATGACGCTTCCTTGATCATATCGGAGACACTGTCATCTGAAGAAACATCTGTTGTCACCGCCAGGGCTTTTCCTCCAGCTGATGCTATCTGACCTAATGTTTCTTGCGAGCCAGATTCGTCGATATCAGCTATAACTATGGAGGCCCCTTCCGAAGCAAATACATTGCATATAGATCTACCTATACCTGAAGCTCCTCCTGTTACAATTACTTTCTTGGATTCTAGCCTCATAATTCTTCACTCCCGTTTAATCCAGATGGAAAATTTCCTCAAGCTCGAGCATCGACCGGTCTGGAGCTGAGCCTTCAAGAATTTCAAAGTATGGTGACATCAACTTTTGCCAGTCAGTATTTATTTTCTCTGACTCCATACCCTTAAGAGAATCCGCCAAAGATTTTTCAGCTTCAAAATATCCGAAGAGAAGTCCATCTGGTCTAATGAAAAGGGAATAATTTCTCCACCCATTCCGGGACAGGGCATTTTGCATTTCTGCCCAGACATTTTTATGATGGATCTTATATTCGTCTATATATTCTTTCCTAACCTTCAATAAAAACCCTACTCTGGTCATATTTAGCCTCTTTTAGTCTCCAAAAAGCAAAGTTCCGGCTATTGAAACGACAGAAGTGTTTTGTTGATCTGCTGGGCATTGATCATATCCCACACTGTATCCTTTGCAATCGCCCAGTACTTTACTCATTAAATATATCGGTGTTAATCCACAGACTTTTCTCGCATCCAATTCTGCAGCGCTGGCGTTGAAAAATTCGTCAGGATTTCCTTTTTCGATAGTGGCCAAGGAAATATGATCTTTAGAAGCGAGATCTGCTAGTGATAGCTCGTCCATTGGATCGGCATCCCCAAATTCTGGTCCCATATGAGCCAAATCCCCTGCTGCAATCACCAACGTTCTTGATCTCTTTCGATATTCAGTAAGAGCCTCAATGACATTGCTAATAGTTTCATTTTCGGTAGGTTGCTGTTTATCTACGATGAATTTCTGAAAGGAGCCGCAGAGTATTGGCAAAAGTTTAAATGGCCTACCTCCTAAGGCATTGTGTAGCCAGATCAAAGCTAATTCTATGGAATGTTCCTTTATATGATGTAATTCTTCATTATAAGGGTCCTTTCCAACAATTGCTGACTCCAACAATTTAATTCCCCCTAGGTCGGTTTCAACATCTGCGTAAGGGGTCTGGTAATTTTGCATTGTTGGGGTTATTGACCCGAGCCCCCCAGCGTGATCCGTGCCGAGTATTATGACTTGCTCTATATCACCTAAATGTCCGTCACTTTCTTTCCACAATTCCGCGTATGTTGCGTATCCCCTTGCGAAATCAATGTGAGGGGAAAGTAGACCCTGCATAGCGCCCTGATATTTCTCAGCTTTATCCGATCGCTCAAATCTGGATTTGCTTTCTTTGATGAACAGATCTAAATCAGAAATTACAGCTGGGTATATAGTGCCTGCGAAAGACATTGGCCTATTTTCAGCATGCCGATATTTTTGGATGGCTTTATTTTTCTCGGCAGCATATTTACCGTTTTCTAAAAGTAAGGCATTGTCCAACTGATCAAGCAGGTTAGATATTCTCTCTTCACCGATAGAAATACCTTGCAGGAGTAATCCGCCGTTTATGGATTCTATTGTTCTTGTACCATCACACAATAGGAGTATAGGTGTCAGGTTTTGTGGTATTTGCACCGCACTCTGTGCTATGCCCAAATCGTCCTCAAGGTGAAGGAAAACCCCATCTTGTCTTTGGACCCACCGAGGTGATAAATCTCGTAGTTGTGGTTTACCTGGTAGTCGTTTTGCCATTTTTTAGTCCTGATTAACATCAAAATCATAGGAAAGAAAAGTATCAGTCACATGGTAATAATAAGCAATACTGGCAATAAAATACTAAGCATTTTCTATTTTTCGCTGTGCTATAATTCGGCTCGCTTAGGCTACCTGTAAAGAGGTGAGATAGATTGGTTTCATAGCACATACTTTGAGATGATTTTAATATGCCCGCTTTTGAAGATTTAAGAATTTTTTCCGGTAATTCCCACCCAAAACTCGCATCAGACATCTGTGAATATTTAGGAATACCACTAGGTGAATGTGATGTTTTTAAATTCAGCAATGACAACACATTTGTTAGTTTCAAAGAGAACATTAGAGAAAGAGATGTTTTCTTGGTGCAGACTTTTTGCCAACCTGTGAATGATCACATAATGGAACTACTGGTGATGATAGACGCTGCAAAGAGAGCCTCTGCTGGCCGGATTACAGCTGTAATACCCCATTATTCATACGGTCGCAGCGATAAGAAAGATCAGCCTAGAGTTCCCATAACAGCTAGACTAGTAGCTAATCTACTTACCGTCGCGGGAGCAGATAGGGTATTAACCGTTGATTTGCATGCTGGCCAGATACAGGGGTTTTTCAATATACCGGTAGATGAATTATCAGCAGTGCAAATGTTGGCAGGACATTTTAAGACTAATGGCATAGGTATAGAAGTTGCGTCTGCTACTGACGCAGGTGATGTGAAAAGGACTAGAGACACTGCAAGGTTTTTGAACGTTGGAATGTCTTTGGTAGAAAAACACAGGATAGGTAATGAGGACCGAGTAGAGGCCGTAAGCTTGATTGGAGATGTGAAGGATAAAACTGCTCTGATTGTGGACGATGAATTGGGAACTGGAGGGACAGTTATAGCAACTGCAACGGCCCTCAAAGAACACGGCGCAAAGGATATTTATTGTGCTGTCACTCATCCTGTATTATCGGGTGAAGCCAGTAATATATTGGCACAAAGTGATGTGATAGAAACGGTTGTCACCGATACCCTGCCTGTACCTGATGTAAAACGAAGGTTAAATTTGACAGTACTATCAATCGCCCCCATGCTCGGAGAGGCAATTCATAGGATACACGGCGGTCTTTCCGTCGGAGCCATGTTTGAATCATAGGCCAAGTTAACTTGGATGTGAATTGCTGGTACTCGTAAATGATGTGCCCGTATAATTTGTTGTGAAGTAAGGAATTAATGACAAAAGATATGGCATTTTTAAAAGCGATAACAAATCTTCTTGGTAGCTCCGATGAAAAGGCTCTTTCTAAGCTTGATCCCTTGGTAGTTCAAATAAATACCTTGGAAAGCGTTTATGAGTCTAAGTCAGATGAAGAGTTAAAATCTGTTTCCACGGCTCTTAAGACTGAATATGAGAGTGGAAAATCCCTTGATGAACTACTTCCAGACGCATTTGCAGCGGTCCGGGAGGCTGCCAAAAGGACCCTTGGCCAACGGCATTTCGATGTTCAACTACTAGGTGGGATTGTTTTACACCAAGGAAAAATTGCTGAAATGCGAACCGGTGAAGGAAAGACATTAGTCGCAACCTTGCCAGCATTTCTGAACGCTATTTCCGGACAAGGAGTTCATGTTGTTACGGTGAACGATTACCTGGCAAAGAGAGACGCTGAGTGGATGGGCGCTATATATAACTCCTTAGGGGTTTCAGTTTCTGCCTTACAGCATGACTACGCTTATTTTTTCCATCCCGATAACTTTGACGGCAAGAAGGTAGAGGGAAAACAAGTAACCCGGAAAGAGGCCTATGAGTCCGATATAACGTATGGCACAAATAATGATTTTGGATTCGATTATCTCCGAGATAATATGGTCGACGTTGCTGAAAGAAGAGTTCAAAGAGGTAGATCCTTCGCTATTGTGGACGAGGTCGATAATATTTTGGTTGATGAAGCAAGGACACCATTGATAATAAGTGGTCCATCTCAGCAGAATCCCAGCGAATATTCAAAGTATGCCAAGATTGTCCCGAGTTTAAGAGAGGAAGAAGATTATTCAATTGAAGAGAAGCATCGTTCAGTTTCACTTACACAAAATGGAATAGGCAAAATAGAAAAATTCCTTAAAGTCGATAACTTATACGACGCTGAAAATTTTGGGCAGGTGCATTTTGTAGAAAACGCTGTTAGGGCAGAAGTCATATACAAAAAGGATCGAGAATATGTGGTTAAGGATGGGAAAGTAGTAATTGTTGATGAATTTACCGGACGGTTAATGGATGGTCGAAGGTATTCAGACGGTCTTCATCAAGCTATTGAGGCCAAGGAAAATATCACTGTACAAAGAGAATCCGTGACCTATGCGACGATTACCCTTCAAAATTATTTTAGACTTTATTCTAAATTGTCTGGCATGACAGGGACCGCATCAACGGAGGCGGAGGAATTTTGGAAAATTTATAAACTTGAGGTGCTTAGTGTTCCGACCAACAAAGCAGTGATGAGATCTGATCACGGAGACCTTATATATCGGGACCAAACTGCAAAATACAACGCTGTAGTACGAGAAATTAAATCCCGAGTCGAAATCGGACAGCCTGTCTTGGTTGGAACGACAGATATAGACAGATCAGAAATCCTAAGCGGACTTCTAAAAAAGCAAGGTGTTAAACACGAAGTATTGAATGCAAAACAACATGATAGGGAAGCAACTATTGTTGCACAGGCGGGGAAACCAGGGGCAGTGACGGTGGCCACTAACATGGCAGGCAGGGGTACGGACATAGTGCTGGGAGGCTCTCTAGACTTGGCTGAAGGAAATACGGATCAATGGGAAAAAGACCATGACCATGTTTTGAATGTTGGAGGACTTTTCATAATAGGTACTGAAAGGCATGAGGCCAGAAGAATAGATAACCAGCTTAGGGGTAGGTCTGGGCGTCAAGGCGACCCTGGAGAAACCAGATTTTATTGTTCCCTCGATGACGATTTAGTTAGAAGATTTGGAGGTGACAGAATCCAAACCATAATGGATTGGGCAGGTATGGATGACGAAACTCCAATTGAGAACAAAATGATATCGCGATCCATTGAGGGTGCGCAGGTCAAAGTAGAATCTTTTCACTTCGACATGAGAAAAAATTTAGTGGAATATGATGATGTGGTTAACTCCCATAGGGATATCATCTATGAGCAGAGAGATGCAGTGTTGGATGGTGTTGAGTTACGACCAAAGATACAGCGAATGATAGAAGGAGAATGCGAGGTGGTAATTGCCGAAGGCATGTCGAGTGCTGCTACTGAAAATTGGGATATTGAAAGTGTCGTAGCAGATATTCAACGGATTATTCCTCTTCCCGGAGAACTAATTGATCCTGATTATGTGTTTAATACAGGGCAGAGGGATTACACTGGGGAAGTATTGGATCATGTGGAAAAGATTTACAATAATTTTGAGGCCGTACTTGGTGACGACAACGCTAGATCAGTAGAAAGATACATAATGCTTAGGACTATTGACGGTAATTGGGTGCAGCACCTTACTGCAATGGAGAATCTTCGTCAGGGAATCAGCCTACAAGCTGTTGGTCAGAGAGATCCGCTGGTGATGTATAAGAAAGAAGGCCATGAATTATTTCAAAACTTACAGTCCAAAATTGTTGACGACGTTGTTCATACTATTTTTAGGACTGGTACCCCAATTGACCCTGAGCTTGGCACCCAAACCATCGCCGCTCCAAAAGTGAGTAAACAACCCAAGCCAGTTTTTAAGACCAGTGATTCTTCCAAGGTAGTAAATAAACTTAGTGGACCCAAGGTTGGTAGAAACGAGCAATGTCCTTGTGGCAGTGGAAAAAAATATAAAAGATGTTGTGGACTCGTGGCCTAACTAAGTTCAGATACTGTTGAGTACTAGCTTAGTGTCGCGAGAATTTCGTTTATTCGAGTCTCCCTGTCGTTAGACCTTTGTAACCGTTCTTTTTCTTTTTCAACAACTTCTTCTGGGGCTTTGTCTACAAAAGATTGGTTGGATAGGCGTTTGTTTAAAGAAGAAATATATTTAGAAATTTCGTCTCTTTCTTTTTCGAGACGCACTAACTCCGCGTTCAAATCTACGTTGTCCCCTAGTTCTAAGTAGGCCGTCCCCATATTTTCCACAATTGAAATTTCTCCAGTTTGAAGTTCAAGCAAACCTGAGTCACTAATTTCAGATATTGAAACACCGGCAAAGTTTTCTATGGTATCGGCCTCTGATTTCACCAAAGTGGATTCCACCCCGGCTGCTATTCGACAACCTATTTTTTGTCTCTGCTGAATGGTGAATTCCGATTTCATGTTTCTAATTGAACGGATGAACTCAATCAGCTTTACCATTTCCGTTACAGAATTATCATCCATTAAGGATGCCTGGATTTCTGGATACTCTGCCGTAATGAGTGATTCTGGCCATTCATCTCCAGTTTTACCTACTTTGCACAAATTGCCCCATATTTCTTCTGTTACAAAAGGCAAAAAGGGATGTAGTAGTCGCAGTGTACGCTCTAATACGTAGGCTAATATAGGCAAAGGGGATTCAGATCCTTCGGTTCTTAAGCGGGTTTTTGTTAATTCGATATACCAATCGCAGTATTCATTCCAGAGAAAATCATGAATTTGTGTCTGAGCTTCTCCAAATTGAAAATCACCTATCAACCGATTGACATCAATCGTTACATGGTCGAGTCTCGATAGTATCCATTGATCATGTCGATTTTTGATGTTCTCAGGTCGGGAAAAATCAAGAGTTTCTTTTCCTGAATCGAGATTGGATATTACGAATCTGGAAGCATTCCAGAGTTTATTGGCAAAATTTCGACTGGACTCCAATTTTTGCTCATTCATTCGTAGATTATTGCCAGCAGATGTGCCTGTTGTAAGAGCAAACCGTACGGCATCAGCGCCGTATTCATCTATAAGGTCAAGAGGATTAAGTACGTTACCTTTCGTCTTACTCATTTTTATCCCTTCCGGGTCCAGAACAAGACCATGGAGATAAATTGTGTGGAATGGGATCTCACCCATATTTGCCATTCCTAACATAATCATTCTGGCCACCCAGAAAAACAGAATATCGTAGCCTGTCTCCATTACTGACCCAGGGTAGAAAGATCGTAAGTCTTCTGTGTCATCTGGCCATCCCAATGTGGAATGAGTCCACAATCCAGAACTAAACCAAGTGTCCAAAACATCTTGGTCTTGCTCTATCGACTTTGAACCGCAAGATTGGCAGTTGGTTGGATCTTCTAGAGGTACGGTTTCTGCAGAACACTCTAGGCAATACCATACGGGTATTTGGTGGCCCCACCAAAGTTGCCTGCTGACTGGCCAATCCCTAATGTTTTCCATCCAATTAAAGTAAACATTAGTAAATCTTTCAGGAATAATCTGAATTTCGTTGTCTTTCACAGCCTTTATGGCAGGCTTCGCTAGCGATTCCATAGCTACGTACCATTGTTTAGAAATAAGCGGTTCTATGATTTCGTCGCACCTGTCGCAGTGCCCGACAGAATGGCGGAATGATTCAGTTTCCACTAACAGGCCTTCGGCTTCAAGTTCCCGTTGAATGAGTTTCCTACATTCAAATCTGTCTGTATCTTGGAATTTACCGGCCTCGGAATTCATTTTACCGTCGTTGTTTATAACGGTTATAAATGGGAGGTCATTACGCGATCCAATCTCGAAGTCTACAGGATCGTGTGCTGGGGTAACTTTTAGTGCTCCTGTGCCAAATTCTACGTCCACCGCCTCATCAGCTATCACCTGAATAAGACGATTAATGAGTGGTAGCCTGATTTCTTTACCAATTTTCTCTTTGAATCTTTCATCGCTAGGATTAACTGCAACACCCGTATCACCGAGCATTGTTTCTGGCCTAGTGGTTGCTATAACTAAAAACCCTGATCCATCCGCGAATGGGTATTTTATGTGGTACAGATCCCCATCAATTTCCTTGTATTTCACTTCCAACTCAGATAAAGCTGTTGCGCAGCGAGGACACCAATTGGCTATTCGTTCGCCTCTGTATATCAATCCTTTTTGGTAAAGGTCTACGAAAGTTTTTCGTACCGCTGCTCTCGGGATATCGTCTAAGGTAAATCTACTCCTTGACCAGTCACATGAAGTTCCAAGTCTTCTAAGTTGTTCATATATACGATTACCATAAGTTTCAACCCATTCCCATATACGTTCTTCAAATTTTTCTCTGCCTAGTTGGTACCTGTTGACCCCTTCTGTTGCTAATAATCGTTCTACGACGACCTGTGTTGCAATGCCAGCATGGTCGGTGCCGGGCAAATACAAGGTTGGTTCTCCCTTCATCCGATGCCAGCGTACAATCATATCCTCTACAGCGACTGTCAAGGCATGACCCATATGCAATTCTCCTGTGACATTTGGGGGTGGCATTATCATGACAAAAGGATTTTTATCTGAACTAGTATTTGGCTGAAAGTAACCAGATTCCTCCCAGAATTTGTAGATTCTGCCCTCAGTATCACCTGGATTATATGCACGAGACATATTTGATGAATTTTTATCTTGGGCCATGTAGTCTCCGGACCGTCAAATTATTAGTAATGAAAATTTAATTGGCTTGCAAGGTGGCTTGCGTCACCTATATTGCATATTCTGCAGTTTTATCTTCAGTTTTCTTGCTTATCTTTTTGCTGAGATAAAGCCCTTCTAAAACAAATTCAAATGCTGAAATTATCGCACTATTGTCCTCAAGTGGGTCACAAAGAACTGATAGTTTTTCCCTCAAATTTCCGAAACTGTCAATTAATGACATATATATATCATCATTAATTGTACTTCCTGCTTGAATAATAATCCCTTCTTCAAATTTGCCTAATAGAGGATCAAATTCGTCTGGTTCCGTATGATTTGTAAAGACGTTCAAAACAGCTCGGTCAACAATGTCACCAATGATTTTAGTTTCAAGGCCTTCCTCCACAGTCTCTAGTTCAACTTTTCCTATTGTGGAAGCTATCAGGTATGGAAGGTCACTGATCCGGGGTGAAGAAATAGAATTATTGACGAGGCTTCTCCTGAACGCCTGGCCTATCAGAGTTTCAAAATTGGATATGGATACTCGCAAACTAACACCAGATCTTTGGTTTATTTCAGGACTGCGCCGCGCTAAATGGGTAATTTCACCAATTATTTCCTTCATAAACTCGGGCGTTTTAACCGATTCGGCAGAATCAGAAAACTCTTTATATTCTTGGGTAACTATGTTCATTTCTTGCAAAACGCTATTTGGATAATGAGTGCGGATCTGTGCCCCATATCTGTCTTTCAGCGGGGTTATTATTCGACCTCTGTTTGTGTAATCCTCTGGGTTAGCTGTGGCCACAATTATCATATCCAGGGGTAGTCTTACTTGGTGGCCTTTGATCTGGATGTCTCTTTCCTGCATTAAATTAAACAAACTAACTTGAATTCTCTCAGTAAGGTCTGGGAGTTCATTAATACAAAATAACCCTCTATTTGTACGAGGAATCATTCCATAATGAATAGCCATGGTGTCTGATAGGTATCTTCCTTCTGCTACTTTTATAGGATCTATTTCTCCTATCAGGTCAGCTACTGAAACATCAGGAGTAGCGAGTTTCTCCGCATATCGATCCTCTCTAGACAGCCAGTCTATCTTTGTATTTCTCTTGTCAGCAGCAAGGACATCTATTCCATACTGGCTTATTGGGTCAAGTGGATCATCATTTATTTCGGACCCTTTTACAAAAGGGATGTACTCGTCAAGCAGATCAACCATAAGTCGGATTATTCGCGACTTTGCTTGACCTCGTTCTCCTAAAAGGATGATATCTTGGCCGGCTAGGATCGCATTCTGTATTTGAGGTATTACTGAATCGTCAAAGCCAACTATTCCTGGAAATACCTCTGAGTCATCACTTATTCTTTGCACCAGGTTGGATCGGATTTCCTCCTTAACCGTGCGCGATGTATAGCCGGATTTGATTAATTCATCTAGTGTTTCTGGTAGATGTTCTGGCACTCTGAAACCTTCTTTAAAAACTTATCTATTTCTATATCGAGTTAACGTAATAGCAGCGTAATTCAAATTTGATTCATTTATACGAACCTCGGGCTTTTTAATTGTCACAGAAACCGAATAGATATCATAATTCAGAAGTATCTTATCTGAAATATTTTTTGCCACGCTTTCCAATAAGTTGTGAGGTTTTCCTTCTACAATGCATTTGACGATTCTAAAGAGTTCAGAGTAGTTCACTGTGTCTTCCACTCTGTCTGATTTGGCGGGTTTAGTTAAAGAGCATTCCACTACTACGTCTACAACAAATTTCTGGCCGTTGGAACGTTCTTCTGGATGAACCCCATGATAACCATAAAAATTCATGCCTTTAAGAACAATTTGGTCCCTGTGATCCGTCAAGCGAGGATATCCATTTGTCTGGCCTGATAGATTAGGGCCTCAGCCCTTTTTACTACAGGCACATCTACTACTTGACCCTCTAAGGAGGTGGAGCCCCTTCCTATAGCAGCGGCTTCTTCAAAAACTCGGATGACCTCTAGTGCATAATCGATTTCCTTTTGAGTAGGAGAGAAACATTCGTTAATGATTTCCACTTGTAAAGGGTGTATTGCGAATTTTCCTTTGAACCCGATAGATTTGGATAGTTCCGAATTTACTTTCAAACTGGCAGGATCCCTAAAACCAAAAAATGGTGTGTCTAGTGCTAGAACTCCTGCTGCTTTCGCCGCAATTGCTACTTGGCTTCTGGGGAAAAGTATTTCACGGTCATCTTCATTTCGTTTGATTCCCATATCGTTCGTGAAATCTTCAGCGCCAAATGCGGCAGCGATTATACGATCATCTGACGATAATATTTCGTAGGCATTTAATAAGCCAACAGCAGTTTCTATCCACAACACTAGTTTAATAGAGCCTTCGGGAATTTCGTTTTCAGATTCCAATTTGCCAATGTATTTTGAAATCACACTTACATCTGATGGTGTGTTGATTTTCCCCACAGAGACACCGTAAATGTGTGGTCCGACAATGGATGATAAATCCTCTTCACAAAGACCAGTATCGAGGGAATTTATCCTTGGGATGACCCTTATACCTGTCTTTCTTAGCATTTCTAAATGGTCAGTAACGACTTGTCTTGCTTGTGGTTTATCGTCCCATGCTACAGAATCTTCCATATCTGGTACGAATGCGTCTGGTGAGAATGATGCGGCCTTGGCCAGCATGTTTGGCTGGTTACCAGGCACAAATAGTAAACTTCTTAGGTAAGTCAAAGGAAAATACCTCCCGCATAGGAAAATGTTAGAGAGCTAACAAAATTATGGTTCCGCGAGTATAACATTAAGGTTTAATAGGATAGTCATGTATGGGTAATATAGAAATCATCGGCTTAACTGGGCTACCTGAATTTGATACCTCACACAATCTTCCCGAAAAGATTTATGAGGCGGCATTATCTTCAAGTGGCGGAATACAGTCTGGGGATATAATAGTAGTCACCCAAAAAGTTGTCTCCAAAGTTGAAGGCATGGTCCGGGATTTATTAGATATTGTTCCTGGCTCAGAGGCACAAGAACTTGCCGATAAACTAGGAAAAGACCCTAGGTTGGTCCAGTTGATATTGGAACAATCCACAGAAATTGTGAGGACTGATTTTGAACGAGGAGTTTTGATAACTGAAAGTATTCACGGTTTTATTTGTGCGAATGCAGGAATAGATTCCTCAAATGTAGAGGGCGCCACTAAGGTTGCTCTACTTCCACAAGATTCAAATGCTTCTGCTAGAGAAATCGTAAACGATATAAAGCGCCTGGCAAATGTAGAATCGTTAGGTGTTATCATCTCAGATACGTTTGGACGACCTTGGAGGGATGGTCATGTGAACTTCGCCATTGGCTGCGCGGGTATGAGCCCTTTCATAGATTATAAGGACACAATTGATGCTGTAGGCCAAGTGTTGAAAGTTACTACTATTTGCGTTGCCGATGAGTTAGCGGCTGCATCAGAATTAGCTACCGGGAAATCTTTGAATATTCCAGTTGTCATAATCAGAGGCGCCGAATTTAACCCAGAAAATTCGGGAAATGAATCGCTTCTAAGACCAAAGGAAAACGATCTTTTTCGTTAACTACTCTTCGTCGTCTTCGGTTATGGTGGGGACAGTTTGTCCGTAGGGAGTTTCTCTCGTCGCACCAGTGGATTTTCCCAACTGATCTAGCGAAATATCTGATCCCCAAGTTGAACCTTCAAAATAATTCATAAAATCTCTTTGAGTTCCACAACGTTTGCATTTACCGGAACTGGTTGGACCGTCTGGATCACCAATGATCCAGTGATGCGCGCAGGAGCTTTTATTGATTGGTTCAATAATATCTACAGACTCTATCTTTCCCACTCTATCGCCTCTTACGAATACATTAACTTAGATTACCATTAAGTAAATATACCATACGGTAATAGGTATTGTAAATAATATTATAATACGCGATATTAAGTGAAATTTTCCTTGTTGTTTACCAAGTCTCCAGATTGTATGCAGAGTCCCAGAATCTATATTCGTAATTTGTACTTGTAAAGAAAATCTCTTCCAAGCCTTCCTGGTCACTGGAGGTCATATTTTCAGCTTCCCGATCTATAAATCGACGAATCCATAAAGCTAGGTTTTCAAAGTCGTCCGAGTTGTACATTTCTATCCATCGCGAGTAGAGAGGACTATTTGGAGGAAGTCCATTGGCAAAAAGGCGCTTACCAATTTCAGAATAACCCCATGAACACGGTAAGATCGCTGTAGCGATTTCAGCAGTTGACCCAGAATACCCTATTTCCAAAAGATGACGTGTATAGGAATGGGTAGACGGAGACATTTTGGTGTCCAAAAGTTCTTTCTCTTCAATATTGAAGTCCTTACAAAAGCTTACATGGAGATCCATCTCCGTGTTCAAGGTCTCGTTCAATAAGGTAGAAAACCATCCCATGTCTTCTAGATTTTTAGATTTGGCAATAGCTAGCGATATAACTTTAGAAAATTCAATAAGGAATAAATAATCCTGTTTCATGTAATGTTGAAATTTTTCCAGTTCCAGAGTACCCGAGCCTATGCCTTGCACAAAGGGATGCAAATATTCTTTTTCCCAAAGGCTATTGGCTTTCTTTCGTAGGAGCGCTGTGTAGCTCATATTAAATCCCTTTTATTCTTTAGCAACTATCTCGATAACGGTTCCTCCAGCCACACCCCTAAAAAGTTTTTCATCACCGTGAATATGACCAAACACGTTCACTGGACTAGCGGCTCTAGGTTGGTCGTCGGTGCTAGCGGGAGTCCTACCGAAAAAAATGCAGAAGGCATTACCGGGAGGCCAAAATGCAAGATCACCGGAGGAAACCAGATCTGAAGCATTAGGATCTTCTACAGTTTTAACAGAAATAGCGAAATATATTTCATCACCCCAAACGTTAGCCGAACCCGAGAGCGGCAAGGAATTCCAAATTTCATTAGCCGTATTGGACTCGTTCATAAAAGCGTCTATTGTGAGGTTACCAGCGGTAATGGTTATAGAACGTTCCTTCATAAAATCTCCTGTCTCTCCATTGTTTCGAAAAGTGTTGACATACTATCGGTTCACCATACCATATGAATCCACCCGAAAATTTAGATTCGTATTGGATGATACATATGTTAAAAAAGTACATTCTTGCAATTGACCAAGGCACTACCGGTACAACGGTAGCTCTAGTTACTATTCAAGGAGAGATATTTGCTTCAAGTTATAGAGAGATTGGCCAGTTTTATCCAGAACCGGGCTGGGTCGAACATGATCCTTACGAAATTTTGGAAAGTGTTTATGCATGCATTAATGAGCTACTAGAGACTTCTAAGGTGGCAGCAAGGGACATAATCACAATGGGGATCACAAACCAAAGGGAAACAACGGTTATTTGGGAACGGGAAACCGGCGAAGTGATACATAAAGCAATTGTTTGGCAGTGCAGGAGAACAAGTGCGATATGCCAAGAATTAATTAACACACCTGATTCAGAAAGAATTACCAAGATCACTGGGCTTTCCATGGATCCTTATTTTTCGGCGACTAAAATCAAATGG
>CAYMZR010000036.1:0-17989 GCA_964394975.1 uncultured Dehalococcoidia bacterium
TCAGCTCCTGCACAGCCTGCGGCTCCTGCAGCAGCGGCTCCTGCACCAGTTGCCCTGGAGCAAAAGAGTGTGGCCCAAGAAGCCAAAGCAACTGCCGTACCAACGCCAGTTCAAAAGGCAGCAGAGCAAACCTGGATGGACCTTTACATGTCCGGACCGGGATATAACTCGGCATGGGGCCAGCCAAAGAAAGGTGGAATTTTCCGATATGGAGCATCCCACAAGCTTATTGGTCACGACCCAAACTATGGCCACAGCTTTGAAGGACCTCAATTCCTACCTACCTACAACGCACTTTTGAGGTACGACCCTTGGAAAGGCTTGGGTGGAGAAATTGAAGGTGACCTAGCAGAGACCTGGGAAGTACAAGACGCAGGGTTGACAGTAGTATTCAAACTACGAGAGGGTATTAATTTCCAAACAAATACCAATCTCCCTGACGCAATTCAATCAGCCGTTTCTGGAGACAGCTTCACCTGTGAAGATGCCCAGGCAAGCTTGGAGTACGCTCTAAACCCACCAGAGGGAATATTGCACTCCGGACCAAGAGCAGCCTTAGGGCACTACAGTGGATCTTCTTGTATTGATGACTATACATTCAAAGTTGAGTTTGGAGAGGCTCTAGCTAGAACCTTGCCTCAGTTCGCAGGTATGCTTGGTTCTCCAAACAATATGGATAAGGATTTTATTGAATACATCAGGCAAGAGGGCCAACACCCAGAGCTAGAAATTGATTACATTAATCTTTTGGATGAAACCACGCCAGAAACTTTCTTGTTCGGGACAGGTACCGGAGCTTTTGTTCCAACCGAATTTGAAGTTGATGTTCAGTCCAAAGTTAGGGCAAATCCGGACTACTGGAGGGAAGGCCTACCTCTAATTGAAGGGCAAGATCAGTTTATTATTACTGACGCAACCGCCAGATTCTCCGCCCTAATAACTGGACAGGTGGATTACTACGGTGAGGGTAGTGCATCGCTACTGCCAGCTCACGTAGAGCAAATTGAAGCACGATTTAGTGACAAGTTTACGATTATGCCTGCTCTCCACTCTTGGGGTAAAGGTATTCAAATCAACATGGAAAGAGAGCCGTTCAACGATGCCAGAATCAGAATGGCAATGCACTTGGCAATGGACCGTGACGACTGGGTTGACTTCAACATGGCCGGGGAAGTATCTGGCGTTCATCGACACACCCTGTGGATGCCACCAGGAAGCATTTGGTCCCTACCTGATTCTGAATTAGGTGAACTGCCAGGATGGAGAAGAGGTGAAGGCAAAGTCGCAGATATTGCCGAAGCTAACCGACTGGTCGACGAAGTTCTAGGAGCCGGAAATCGCTTTAGCGTAGAATGTATGGCTCAAGGTGCCCAGATGTATATTGATGGCTGCCTATATTTCCAAGACCAGATGGCAAAAAATCTTGACGTTGAAGTAACTGTATCTGCTGTTGAAAGCGCTGTACAAAGCGAAAGAGGGAAGAATGCAGACTACGACATCCACTATGGTTCAAAGGTTCGAACCAACGTTGCTGACCCCGATGACTTCTACATGATTCACTTGGTCAAAGACAAAGAAAGTTGGTATTACCGTGGTACTGGTCGAGAAGTTGCCGATCCAGAAATGGCAGCTAGACTGGAAAAGCTAGCGCTTGAGCAATCGAGTGAACTAGACGTTGCAAAACGTGTAGAGCTGGTACATGATCTTGAGAGAATTTTGGCAACGGAAGCCATGTACTCAATCCCATATCCATGGACCTACATTTTCCCGGGTTGGTCTAACGAAGTTAAAGGCTGGCAGCTATACCCTCACCCATCCCAGAACAAATGGGCACAGTGGGAGAGAATGTGGCTGGATAGAAACTAGTCGCCTTAGATATCTGGGGTGAGATTAATGTATTTCATCCCAGAGTAAGATAGATTTATAAAGCGGCTTCGCTACCAGTAATGGTAACGGGGCCGCTTTTAAATGGAAAAACAATAAACCAATTAAATATGGAAAAATTAAAGCATTGCTGTATATAATTTCCAGCAATCGCAAACGTAATATCTAAAGTAAAGTAGGGGAAAATGAAAGAATATTTGATTAGGCGGCTCCTCTTTGGAGCATTAACTGTATTCATTGTTTCTGCATTGATTTTTGCTCTACTAAGAATTGCCCCGGGAGACGTGGCACTGCTAATTGCTGAAGCGAACTCAGGCGGTGAAGGGATAGACGTCTCAGAAGAAGACTTAGAAGAAATCCGTGAAATGCTAGGACTCAACGATCCGCTACATATTCAGTATTTTAGTTGGATTAAGGGGTTTGTAATCGGAGATTGGGGCGACTCCCTCTTTACCGGAAGAGATGTTTTTGAGGAGTTTAAATTAAAGTTTCCCGTAACACTGGAATTAGTAATATTCTCACAAATAATTGCTATAGCGTTAGGCCTGCCGGCTGGTATTTTAATGGCCCTGAAACAAAATTCGTGGGTAGATTATGTAATTCGCATAATGTCTCTAGCTGGTCTCTCATTGCCTTCCTTCTGGAGTGCAACATTGCTTTTGTTGGGAGGCGCATACTTCTTCATGTGGAATCCTGAGCTGGGCTCATTCCCGTTAACAGAAGAACCTTGGCAAAACATCCAGCAGTTTTTCTGGCCAGCCATGATGCTTGGATACATCAGTGCGGCCACAAAAGCTCGAATGATGCGATCTACTATGCTGGAAGTTTTGAGACAAGATTACATCCGTACAGCGAAGGCAAAAGGTCTAACGCAGTATGTTGTAACAGCTAGGCATGCTTTAAAAAATGCCTTCATACCGGTAATAACGGTAATAGGAATAACTACCGCCTTATCCTTAGGTGGTTCAGTCGTCATGGAAAGGGTTTTCTCAATGCCTGGATTGGGCGGGTTCATCTTAGAAGGAATGCTATCTAGAGATTTCCCTATAGTTCAATCGATTGTACTTTTCTTTGCAATGGCAGTCATATTTGTAAATCTATTAATAGATATCTCCTACGGGTGGTTTGACCCTCGTGTTAGGTATCAGTAAAAATAAGGAATCCGATGTCAAGCGAATTAGTTGAAAGAACAGAAACTACGCCGGCGCTACCGGCTAGAATACTGTCAGCTTCTATTACCTTTATAAGAAGACAGCCATTGGCAGCAGCCGGACTATTTATCATCATTGTTATGTGCATAATCGCTGCCGCCGCCGACATTGTTACCTGGTACGACCCTATCGAATGGCGACTAAAAGACAAGCTGTCAGGCCCATTTTCTGTAAGTGAACAAGAACCTTTCGGGGCATTCATTATGGGCACCGATGATAAGGGTAGAGATATATGGGCGCAGATGGCTGTCGGTGCACAGGTATCCCTTATGGTAGGGTTTCTCTCTGTAGCTTTTGGCTCTGGTTTAGGCGGAATTTTAGGGGTAATAAGCGCGTGGTTTGGTGGAAAGACTGATCAAGTAATCCAGCGAGCTATGGATGCTTTGATGTCCATTCCAACGTTGATCCTTGCCCTAGCGGTAACAGCAGCTTTAGGACAGACAATCACGAACATAATAATTGCTGTGGGCATAGTTCAAATTCCTAGGGCCAACCGGGTTGTAAGATCTCAGGCTTTAACCGTGAAAGAGTCACAATACGTTGATGCCGCTAGAGCCATTGGTGCTAATAATGTTCGTATAATGATTCAGCACATCACCCCGCAGTGCGTCGCTCCATTCCTAATCATTGCAACAAGTGCGTTAGGAATTGCTATTCTTACTGAAGCCTCTCTAAGCTATCTGGGCCTCGGGGTTCCACCACCAAGACCGTCATGGGGTGGAATGCTCTCAGGGGCAGCAAGAGATTACTTTATATTAGCTCCATGGATGGCTATATGGCCTGGAGTCGGGTTATCCTTAGCCGTTTACGGATTCAATTTATTCGGAGATGGCTTAAGAGACGCCTTAGATCCAAGATTACGGGGCACATAAACAACCTCATAGGATTAAGTGGAAAGGTCCTGCATTTAGTTGCAGGACCTTTTTTATTTCATTCGGTATTGTTCCTCTGCAACTCCACCTTCAGGCAATCCAAGAGGGAGTCGAACGTCTAACAAATAAGGCCTATTTTGGTTGGTGACTATTTCTAATCCTCGTTGAATACTCTCATTGAGTTTTTCTTCATCATCCACTCTTTCACCACCCATCCCAAAAGCCTCAGCAATCTTGACAGGGTCTATACCGTCCAACACAACACCCTGGTAATTACCAGTATCTGACATTCTGCCGCCACTTTGTCCAAAAAAACCAGCCACAATACCGTATGCTCCATTGTTAGGTATTACATAAAGCAAAGGCACATTGTGATGCACCGCAGTCCATAGACCTGAATCGGCGTAATAGAGGGAACCGTCGCCAACTAATCCAATAACAGGTGCATCTCCAGCTGCCAATTTGGCACCAATGGCAGCCCCGACTCCCCATCCTTCAGAGCCACCGGCACCTTTCATTAAAATATTGTTTTGATCTGATAATCCCGGATTGACGGCATCATACCGGGCAGCAAATTGCTCGTTAGTAATATACCCTCCACCTATCCTTTCTAAACCACTATCTATTGCGTCAACAAGTAGAGTCGGCCGCACCCGGCCTTCTTCGTATGAAGGCATTAAGGATTCCCTAAGTTTCGACCGCTCTTTATCGACAAGTTTCAAGGAAATTTGTCGTCTTTCAGAGTATTTTTCAGACACATAATCACTACTTGCAATTTCAAGCATGCGAGATATGGCATCCTTTTCATCCGCAATGATTCCAACTGCTAATCCCGGATAATTTTTCAAGTATTCCAATCCAGAACCCAAGGCTATGATCTGCTTGGCTTTTCTAAATGGATCGTTGTCTTCTTTTTTCCCCGAGCCTTGGTGTCTTACACCAAGAGAAACGATGACATCCGGTTCATATGAATCAAATGCCGTATTTGCCATACCCATGTGTTGAGGGTGTTTTAGTGAAATTCCCCTGAGGTCCGTTTCAGGTGAGGCCACTACTACCCCAAAGTGAGTCGCTAATTCGGCAGCCAACCTCTCTGCTCCACTTTTCCAAACACCATCGCCGGCATACAGAAGAGGTCTATCAGCTTGATCTAAAGCATCTAATACTTTTCCTAAATCTCCATCCGAAGCGTTTCCAGCCTTTATGTTCCTTGCACCACCATGAATTATTTCTGTCGACACCTGTTGGTTTTCAAGCATCTTGTCATAAACAGCGAGATGGACAGGCCCAAACGGTGGTGTTGTGGCAACTCTTAATGCTCGATCAACAGCTGCTGGAAGACCTTCTGGTTCAATTACCGTCCACGTCTCTTTTGCCATCGGTACAGAAATTGATGCGGGGCTATAGCTTGAATCTAAATCCAAATTAATTCTGTCTGTAAAACTACCGGTATCTCCCGCAAAGGTAATAACAACCACCGGTAGGCCCCCAAACCAAATGTTGTAAAGTTGTCCCATACATTGAGCCAAACCAGCACCTAAGTGAACAACCATCACCGCTGGTTCGCTATTCACCTGAGTATAGGCACCTGCCATGGCTGCCACGCTACCTTCATGCAAGGCTAAAATGCCGTCAATATTTGGATTGCTGTTTAGAGCATCAAAAAATAGAGCCTCTCTAGATCCTGAATTGTAGAAAACATACTTAATGCCAGACGCAACTAGCTGTTCAACCAAGACTTCAGATGGGGTTCCGGTAATCGGTATAGTTAACATATTTATTGACTCCTTACTTGCCTCGATCGAAGTATATACTTAAAAATGCATGCGAGCTTGTCTGAGAGTACAATATTCGTTATGCTCAAAAGCGTACATTCTACTCACAATTACAAATGGCTTGTATTTGCAGCGATTGGTTTAGGCTCTCTTACCAACGTAATTCACCACGGTGGAATTAGTATTGCGTTGCCTACGATTGCCAGGGAATTTAATGTCTCGTTAACCACCATTCAATGGGTAGTTTTAGCAGAGTCATTAACTATCAGTGCCATGCTATTACCCATGGGGCGCCTGTCAGACATCATTGGAAGGAAGCCCATGTACCTAACAGGTGTTGTTCTGTTTGGTGTTATGGCATTGTTCTCCGGTAGTTCCCCCTGGATTGCGAGTTATTTTGGTTTCTCTCATCCGATTATCTTGATGATTCCATTCCGCGTTTTCCAAGGCATCGGGGCAGCTTTAACCCAAGCCAACGGAATGGCCATGGTGACATCTACATTCCCGTCTGAGGAGCGAGGTAAGGGTTTGGGAGCTCACGGGAGTATAATTGGCACAGGTGGCATAATTGGACCAATATTGGGAGGTATTTTAGTCACATACCTCAGCTGGCACTGGATTTTTTGGATTAATCTCCCATTGTGCACGGTTACCTTCTTATGTACTTTATTTTTGTTAGACTCATCCCGCTTCACCGGGGCCGACCAAAAAGATAAAAGGTACGACTGGCCAGGAGCAGCTTTATCTTCTTCAACCCTATTGATATTCCTTCTAACATTATCAAATGGATCTAGTCTTGGATGGTTTTCTGCACCGATAGTAGGAGGGCTTCTCATTTTTGGAGCATTGGTGATTGCTTTTATATGGTGGGAATCAAAAGCATCATCACCAATGCTTGATCTGTCTTTATTTAGAAATAGGTTATTTTCAGTCGGAGTCAGTTCAAACTATCTTTCCTTTTTAGGGGTTACCTCTTTCCGATTTCTTATAACTTTTTATCTACAGGCAGCTTTGCGTTTAACCCCGGCACAGATTTCTTGGATACTGGTTCCAAATGCAATAAGTCGAATAATTTTAGGTCCACTATCGGGCAACCTATCGGACAAATTTGGCATCAAACCCTTTACTACTTTCGGTTTGTTATTAGTAGGATGTGGCCTATTACTGATGGCATTTATGTCTGACAACACCCCAATTTGGTACATCATTTTGTCTATAGTAGTGATGAGCTCTGGATCCGGGATGTTTATGTCACCTAATAGCGCCGCAATATTTTCTTCTGCAAGCGGAAATAGGTACGGTGTCACATCTGCATTAGTTAATCTATCCAGAAATTCCGGCAACGTCACTGGCATCGCCATAGCAACCGCAATCGTTAGTGGAACAATGATTGCCTCAGGGTTCTCTTCAAACGTGGAAGAAGTCATGACTGGTGGAGATGGAAGTCCAATATTACAAGCTTTTATAACCGGCATGCGTTCTGTTTTTATTTTGATGGCAGCTCTTCAGTTCCTATCCTCACTCGCACATCTAACTACAGCAAGACCTCGCATTCAGGAATCTTGATTCATGCTTCTAAATTGGATTGACAGGTCCCACTGATTATTCCTATCATAAATAGGTTAATTAGCTATTGGAATCATGAATAATTATGTCATATTAGTTTAATTTAACAACCGAAAATACTATGAGAGGTTGTCGCCGTGGTAAATAATGATCTTATGACTACAAAAGAATTATCGAAGTACTTGCAGCTAGATAGGATGACTATTTACAAGTTGCTGAAATCCGGTGATATTCCGGCAAACAGAGTCGGTCACCAGTGGCGATTTTTCAAGTCTGATATCGACGAATGGATACGTTCGGAGAAGTCTGAGCCTGTCTCAATTCAACTCTAGAGAAAAAATTAAACTTTCTCTTTTGTTTGATGGTGTAACCACGAGGGTGTTTCTTGAGAAGTTTGAAGCCAGGAGTTAACAAAACTTCCTTTCCCGTCTTCTATTTGCACTCCCAACCCGTCTGCCAGCCTATTCATGAAAGCAAACATTGCGGTTATCATCACAACGGATAGAATTTGACGATCTGACAATCCAGCACTTCTAAGAGTTTCGATATCTTCCTCTGTCATCTCCGAAGGATCTTTCGTCAATTTTTCCACGTATTCAACAATCGCAAGCGTTTCAGCATCTAGTGTCGCATTTCCGTAATCCTGCATCACAATTGATGCCATTTCAGGATCTTCTGTAGCCTGACGAAGATACTCTCCGTGAGAGACTGTTCAATACTTACAATGATTAATGGAAGAAACAACTGTCGCTATTACTTCTTCTTGCGCTCTAGTAAGGGCTGAGGAGCCAAAACTAATTTTATTCCCCATATCCCAAACCGCATGCATTGCCTCTTCATTAATGGACATACATTTAATGACATTAGCAATGTCAGAATATTTAGGGTCTTCTTCTATCCAGGACAAATTTTATGCTCCCTGAAGCGGGTCGTTTACCCTTTAACCGGATACAACCACTTTCACCGGTTTACAACCATTGACTGCATAGCCTAATTGGTTCCAGCGGGCCTCTAAAGGTTGTTCATTTCCCTTACTATCAGTTGCTCTAGATATGAGAATGTGGTCACCTGATGAATTCGGCATCCAGCTATAGGTCCACTGTTGCCAGGCGTAGTTTTCTGAAGGTCCTATTAGTTCAGCTGATTTCCACATTTTCCCACCATCTACAGAAACCTCTACTTTTTTTATTTGGTTCCTGCCTGCCCATGCTTGACCGCTAATTCTATAGGCTTCACAGCACCTCAAAGATTCGTTTTCGCCTGGCGAGGTTATTGAGGATTTCACTTGCATTTCTTGTACAGGTTCTTCTGTGCCATCCGTATATTTCAGCACATATTTTTCACCTTGAAAGTATCCTGAAAAAGGTGTTGTTAAAGCTGAAATCTTATTAAGCCATTTCACATGGGCCATTCCATACCACCCAGGAATAATCAGACGAATAGGATAACCATGTTCTAGAGGCAGAGTTTCCCCATTCATTTCATATGCCAGAAGGGTATCTTCATGCTCGGCTAATTGTAACGGCAAACTTCGCAAATAAGGCGTATCGTCCTTACTTGGTTCGGGAGACCCAATATCTGCTCCTTCAAATAGTATTTCAACGTCGTCTTGGCTCAGATTCATTTTTGATAAAACTGATTTTAAGGAAGTTCCTGACCACACCGCATTACTAACCGCACCATTATTGAACTGATTACCTGGTGCTGGTGGGTTCAAATCACTTCTGTTATTACCCGCACATTCCAACGTAACCGTTACTGTCCGCTTAGGCAACTGCTTGATTTCGTCAAGACTAAAGGCAATTGCTTCTCCAGTAGATGCAATTGCTCTCAATCTCCAGGAATTCTCATCTATTTCTGGATAGTCAAACTGAGAGCGAACATAGAATAAAGAATTTGGTGTCAACCAGCTTCCTAATGCAGTTTGTGGTGTTTCTCCAACATAGGGATCTGTCCCAATTGTTTTAAGACCTGTCGCATTAACATCATTCATTTGCTTGTAAGTCTCCTGAATAATACAAGTTTACAACTACTATCTTCCCAAAAAAAGGGTAAAGTCAGACGGGCAATTTGTAATCAGCTGGGGTTATTGATCGAGTGAGAACCTCAGTTATAACTGAGGTTCTTCTTTTTAGAAACCCTATCTAGGTTCCCTAGGGCGCGCCTCATTAACTCTAAGATCGCGACCCATGAAGTCATTGCTATCTAAAGCTGCTATAGCTTCCTTAGCTTGCTCATCATCGGTCATTTCCACGAATCCAAATCCTTTGGATCTCCCTGTGTCCCTGTCGGTTATAACACGGACTGCACTAACCTCGCCGTACCTAGCGAATAAATCTCTTAAATCGTCCTCGCCGGTACCGTACGAGATATTTCCAACGTAAATGTTCACTTCTTCTCTTCCTGCTTCTAAACTAAAGGGTGAGCAAAATTACACACCCAAACCAACATAAGTAACGAATTTTACCACAATATACAACTCTACTAACAGCATATCTTTGCGTTCTCCCAATTCTAAACGTGAAATCGATACAAATTTTGGAACTTTATTCGGGAATTTAAATCACTTTGTAACCTGTAGATTGAACAGAGATGATTTTGCTTTCATCCCACGGATGTGCTCTTGCAACCTCTTCATTGATATCGGCACCCCAGCCTGGTTTATTAGGCACCGTCATATATCCATCAATCAATTCTGGTGTCTCGGTCGTCAACTCATCTTTCCAAGGAACATCATCAATATCGATTTCCATTATTCGAACGTTAGGCAACGAAGCACATAAAGAAGCGCTAACAAACGTAGAAAGGTGACTGTAATAATTATGAGGTGCTACGTTATGTTGAAAAACCTCCGCGAGATCACCAATTTTTTTTGATTGGCTGAAGCCGTTCCAAGGAACATCAATCATAAACATGTCAGCTGAATGATTTTCGAAATAAGGCAAATAATCACTCATATAAAAAAGATTCTCCCCCGTACAAATACGCGTATCAGTTGAATCCTTAATTTGCCTTAGACTTAAAGGATCATACATATCAATTTCCAACCACAACATATCAAATTTCTCTAGAACTTTAGCGATTCTCAAACACGCCTCAGTCTTAAAATGGAAATTTAAGTCTAAATTAATATCTATATTGCCTCCTACTGCATCTCTAAAAGTTCCTATTAGGGTTTCAATGTGGGGCATCAACCACTTCGGGGCGATTTGATCTGTAGTTCCAGAACCCCCAAAGGAACCTCCTCCAAAAGTAGCGGCCTGTCCAGGGAGTAGAACATTGGTCTTGAGAGCAGTAAACCCCCTACTCTTAACTTCTTTGGCTAATCTAGTAACATCGTCCCAAGTCTCAATAGGTGGTGTTCCTAGAATATCTGAATGTCTAATTCTGCTCGAGCCACAATGAGACCAGTAAACCCTGACTTTTTCTCTCGTGGGGCCTCCAAATAATTCGGCAACGGATATATTCAATGATTTCGCTTTAATGTCAATAAATGCACAATCCAATCCTGCCAAAGCTTTTGCAGCTATTCCTCCTTTGCTCGCCCTCGTCCCAATGTACATTTCTTGAAATCTCATTTCAAAAGCACATGGGTCTTTGCCAATCAATACCAGTTTTAAATCCCTGATGACCCCTTCTATTCCATGGGGAGATTTTCCATCACTGCATTCACCCCAGCCAGTTATCCCTTCATCAGTTTCAACTTTTACGAACATCCATGGCCTCCAACCAGCATCTACTATCAGAGTCTCTATATTCGTTATCTTCATAAATTCTGCTCCCTATTTAGCATCTTTATTTTTTATCTGGTTTTGTTTTGGCGAATTTATCCAATTTATTTCAAAACCCCATTTTTCATCACTTATGGATTTGAAAGAAACTCCTTTAGTAAGCTATTTTAAAACCGCAGTGAATACAAAATCGTTGAGAATCTCGGGAACTCATAGCACACTGCGAACAAACATTTTCGCGATTTGAACCTGAATGCCGTTTGCCATTCAAAAACATTCCTATAAAACTAGAGCGGACAAAATAGCGATACGTTATTAGACATAACCCGGTAGTAAATGCTATTGCCAAAACAAACTTAATTTCCGGAAACAAAGGCCATCCAAACAGAAAGAATGTTGTGAAAGCAACAATCGGCAGATGAATCAAATACATCCAATAAGATCCATCTGAAATGAATCGTGACCAAGGATTATAGGAACCAAATTTAGCTTCTGCTAAACCAATAAAGCCCATTGAAAACAATACCGTACCGATGATTTCCAAGCCGTACCGGACCAATACTAATAGGTTCACATCTTGTACTTGACTTCCTCTTATTTCATTTTGATAGATAGCCTTTGTTATGTCTTTAACACCTTTAATATCAAGCACTATGTAAATAGAAAAAACGAGAACTGCGGCCAATAAATAATATTTCCATTCTTTTTTTACAAAACTAAACAAAGAAGTGTTGTTGTAAAGGCTAAACCCAAAAAGGAAATACAACCCGCTCCCGACCGGATTTATTATCAATTCTCCGCCGGACCACACATTAATAACCGCACATACCAAAATGAATCCTAGTGGAACTTTAGACCTAAAAATAATTGTCGCTGTGACATCTCTTAATTTTTGAAATGCCGACGTCAATACACTCATACCGATATTTTCCATTTGTCTCGACAAAAGGACAAAACCTTTATGAGGAATTCGAAACACCATTGTGCACAGGGTAAATATCATCAAATGCCATAAAAACCATAAATGAAATGGCTGACCGGCGTTCGAATAAGAAAAATAGATTTCCCCAGTCTGTCCATATTTCCAAATCGGCGGCAACATCAAGCCCATAAGAGGAAAAAACACCGCAATCGGCAACCCAATACGTAGAAATCTATTAGCCCACCAAGAATCCCAAGATCTGCGAGCAATAACCAAATTGGCGAAAAATCCAGCTAGCATAAAAAATAATGGCATTCGCCACATGTGTATAAACTCAAAGATGATCTTTATGGGGTAAGAGGAGCTGTCATCAGAGGGCCAAATGGAAGCGGGTATACCTGGAATGTACGGAAGAGCCGCATGCAGGACTATCCCCAGAACCATGGCGAACCCCCTTAAGGAATCCAAACCGTGGTAACGTGCCGTTGAAGCTTTCATGCTTGTAAGAAACTAAGCGCTGTGTTCCTTAGAGGGCGCATCAAAAATAAAAGTGCCTGATTGGCCTCCTGATTTAGAGGCGAGCCACACCCTGAAGTTCATACTTCTGTCTACAGCTTTACACATATCGTAAATCGTAAGAGCTGATATTGACGCCGCTGTCAACGCTTCCATTTCAACTCCAGTTTTAGCATCCGTTTTGACCATGGCTGTGATGTAAACACAGCTTTTTTCTTCATCTAGCTCGATATCAATCTTTATTTGGGTAATTGATAAAGGATGACACAAAGGAATTAACTTGGAGGTTTCCTTGGCAGCCATTATTCCAGCAATACGAGCTGTGGATATCACATCTCCTTTCTCAAAAGAATTGGTCAGAATTAGTGCGAGGGTTTCATGGTGCATACGCACTTCGGCCTTCGCCTGGGCGATTCTCTCGGAGCTCGGTTTTGCCCCTACATCAACCATATTGGCATCTCCACTTTCATCCACATGGGTTAACTTTCTTCTTTTGGGCACGAAAACCTCCTGTTAAGCAAATACTCCGTTCCTATTTTTCCTTCGCTATCTTTAATGCTTCTTGATAAGCCAAGCGATCAGCTTCTTCATTAAACTCATCTCCAGAATGGCCTTTCACCCATTCCCACTCAATATTTCGAAGTGCTGCCTCGTTATCCAACAAGATCCACAAATCTTGATTTTTCTTTCTTCTCCAATTTTTCGTCATGGTGTTAATGACGTATGTTGAATCAGAATAAATCCTGACATTGACACCAACTGAAAGGATTTTTAGGGCTTCGATTACAGCTGTAATTTCCATTCTATTATTGGTGGTGTTTTCTTCTGCCCCGTGGAGAAGTTTTTTTTCTCCCTCCTCAAAAATAACGGCGCCCCAACCTCCTGGGCCAGGATTGCCAAGGCATGCTCCATCTGTGTATAGCACTACAGCAGGTTCCCTTACTAATTCATTAACCCCCAATGTGATACATCTCAACTTTTTTTCTTTTTACCGTCTCTTCAGACCTTTGTTCAGAATATCGATCCTTTCTGGAACCCCATATGCTAATTAGTGCTTTTTTGATTTCATCATCGGTTGATCCATTTCGTAAACTATCCCTTAAATCAGTACCTGATTCTGCGAAAAGGCAGGTGACAGATTTCCCTTCTGGAGAAAGTCGCATTCGTGTACAGTCTCCGCAAAATGGCTGTGAAACCGAAGAAATAACTCCAAATTCGCCATTTCCATCTCTATATCGATATCTTTTCGCCACCTCCCCTGGGTAAATCGGACCAATGGGATCAGCAGGAAATTTTTGGCCGATTAGTTGAACGATTTCTTCAGCTGTCAAAACCTCCTCAAGTTTCCAGTCGTTTAAAGTGCCAACATCCATGTATTCAATAAACCGAGGCGTATGGTCGTTGTCCCTGCACCACTCGGCCAAATTGACAAGTGTTTCGTCATTAACACCTTTCTGTACGACAGCGTTAATTTTGATTGGCTGTAACCCTGCCTCTTTTGCGGCCCTTATACCATCCAGAACTCGGGCAGTGCTGAAACCCCTCCCATTCATTTTCTGAAAAATTTCATCTTCCAATGTATCCAGGCTCACAGTTATCCGTTTCAAGCCAGCATCTTTCAGCTTTATTGCATATCCAGATAGTAGATAGGCGTTTGTAGTCATAGCTAGGTCAGCAACACCTTCCACAGCCGCAATCATAGCTACCAAATCTTCTATGTTTTGCCGAACGAGTGGCTCTCCACCAGTGATCCTAACTTTTGTAACCCCCAAACCAACTGCAATTTTCACGATCCGAGTAATTTCCTCAAAGGTTAGCAACTCTTCTCTGGGTAGAAATTGGTACCGATCTCCAAAAATTTCAGCTGGCATGCAGTATGGACAGCGAAAATTACAGCGATCAGTCACCGAGATTCTCAAATCTCGAAGTGGCCTCTTAAATGTGTCCAGCACTGGCATATTGCTCATTTTTTAGTCTCCTCTAAGACTAATTTCATTTTGTTCCAAGTACCTAATGGCTTCTCTCATCGCTTCACCCCTATGACTGACGGCCTCCTTTTCCCGGATGCTCAACTCAGCTAATGTCCTATTTTTCTCGGGAAAGAAAAACAGCGGATCATAACCAAACCCATTGCTTCCTCTAACATTTCTAGTAATTTTGCCCTCAATTCTACCTTCAAATGTCACCGAGGTATCGTAAACAGGGTTCCATAAAGCAACAACACATCTGAACCTCGCGGTAAGTTTATCTTCTGATATTCCAGATAAATTTTTTAACAGAAGTTCATTTCTGTCGTTGTCATCTTTCCCTTCACCGCCATATCGAGCTGAATAAATACCTGGTAGTCCACCCAAAGCATCCACTTCTATACCGGAATCATCCGCTAAAGTTAGTTTTCCACATAGCTTGCCATACGTCTCTGCTTTCAGTATCGCGTTTTCTCGAAAGGTTATTCCTGTTTCTTCTACCTCTTCACTTATTTGTACATCGTTAAGGGAAAGAGGGTTGTAGCTGGTCTCGGAAAGCATTCTCCATATCTCGCTCATCTTTCCTAAATTACGCGTGGCAATCACCATGTCAATTTGAGATTCAGCAATATTTTTCATACGCAAATTATAGTCAATCTTCATATCTATTTATCAAAACGGCTTTGATTTCAATTGTTATTCAAAGAATTTTCTCTCCTGTATAATCAGAAAATTCGACATTTTATACACATTTGCCGACCATTTAGTCAGAGTGAAAGAGGCATCGTAAGATAGGGAGTGTTACATATGGACCTATTATCTGTTCTGAACCCCGTTGCCCAACAACGGGGAATGATGAATATCATCAGACCCAACCAAAGACCATCGACTTTAGAAGGTGCAACAGTTGGCTTGGTCTGGAGCGGCACCCATGGCGGTGATTTGGCACTAAATCGTGCCGGTGAAATGATCCAAGAAAGATTTTCTAATGTTTCCGTAAATTTCTATACCGGAGGTAACTATCCTTCTCCTCCACATATCGTGAAGCAGGCAGCAGAAGAATGTGACGTAGTAATCGGCGCCACTGCCGATTGAGGGACCTGCGCGTCGTGGATGTGTCACGACATGATAGAAATAGAAAAGATGGGAAAGCCCGCCGTTCCTATTGTATCCGGTAGATTTACCGACGATGCCAAAGCAAGCAGTAAAGCATTTGGTATGCCAGATCTACAATTTGTGGTCGTTCCTAGAATTTATCGAAATCTGGCTGATGATCTTTGCATCAGTCAAACCGAAGAGGTTATCGACGATCTAATCCAGACGTTAACTTCTGAAGGAAATGCTGTATCGGTAATAGAACAGCAAGATTCGATCATTCGGTTTGAGGGTGAAGATCGGTATGATGCCGTACTTAAAATGAACAAAGATTTCACTCTGAAAGACTGGTCGGATGCATTGCCAATCTATCCTCCAACAGAAGAGAAGGTCAGGGAACTCATATCAGGAACCTCTCTTCCTACAGATCACGTCGTCTGTGACATGCCACCCGGATTTGGGTTAGCAACAGTTGAAAAAATAGCCGTAAATGCCGCGATGGCTGGGGCCAAGGCAGAACACATGCCGATAATTATCGCAGCCGTTAAATGCCTTTCTGAGATGGGTTCTCATGGCGGAAAGTCACTTCTAATGTCAACTAGCCCCCATGCCCCCATACTAATGGTGAATGGGCCAATTGCAAAGAAAGTTGGTCTAAACCCTGGCTCCGCCCTAGGCCCTGGCCGTGACAATGAAATTAACATTACTATAGGAAGAGCCTTCTACCTATGCCTCAAAAACATTGGAATGTGGTATCCAAACAAAATGGACATGGATACTATCGGCACAACGAGAAAATTTATCCATTGCGTTGCAGAAAACGAAGAAATGAGCCCATGGCCTTCCTATTCAGAAGACAGAGGTTTTTCAAAAACAGATAGTACCGTTTCAATATTCGTTACCGACGGCGAACTAGACGTTCAAGATCAAGGCAACACCTCAGCCGGTGGCCTCCTAAAAACCTTAGCTTATGGAATAACTTTTGGTAATACAACTTTAGGAGCAAGTCACGCAGAAGGTCATCAAAGACTAATATTTATGCCTCCTGATGTAGCTGGACCAGTAGGAGGTGAAGGTTTTTCCAAACAAGATGCAAAGGATTTTATCCATAGCCATGCAAATACTAGTTTAGGAAAATTGATTCAGTATATGCCGATTAATGATGCCCGGGTGGATGACAGATGGAACTGGCTTAAAGACAAAACTGAAGAAGAGCGTCTAGCTATTGAAGTCCCTCTATTACATTCTTCATCAAATATCGACATCGTTGTTGTGGGAGCAGACAGAGCAAAAACGTTAGTTTTCCCCTCTGGCCCAACGGCCGTTACCGTTGGTATTGATCAGTATAAATAATAATTGACCGGAGTTAATAAAATAGGCCCTTTAACCGGATATAAAATCATTGAATTCAGTTCATACCCTGTAGGGTCTATTTTGGGAATGCTATTGTCTGACCAGGGAGCAGAGGTGGTTAGAGTTAAATCTCAACAAAACACTCCAGTATCAATTAATACTGAAGAAAATTCTGTTTGGCATAGAGGAAAAGTGTCTATTGAAATAAACCTGGACGATAAGTGCGGATTTGACAAATTATTTGGTCAAATCCGTGAAGCCGATGTAGTCATTTACGATCACCATACTGACCATTATGAAAATTACGACCTTTCTTATAACTTCTTGGCAAAAGATAATCCGGGTCTGGTTTGCGTTTCTTTACCGGGCTTTCCCAAAGGTCATTTTTATGAAGATCTTCCTGCTGACGAAGGAATCGTGGCGGCCGCCTCAGGAATATATTCCTTTAACCCCTCTGGGGAACAGCCTGTTGAAGGAGAAGGTCCATCATTTCATGCTTTGCCATATGCAAGTACCTTTGCTGCTATAACGGCCTCTACAGCAGTAGTCGCGGCTCTTTTTCACCGGGCCAAACATGGCGATGGCCAACAGATAACCGTTCCCATCCATGACGCAATGTATCAAGGAATGGGTTCGGCGTTAGTAAGACATTCGAAGAGGTCTCATGGTAACCAAGAAGGCCATCCCGTTATAAAAAGATTCTACCGTTGCAAAGACGGCCGTTGGATTAATGTTAATATCGCCATTCCTCGATTCCTACGACCATTTCTTGAAAGCATCGATCATCTCGAATGGCTAGAACCTCTCACCGATTCCAAAACCCTTTTTGCTAATGAATTATCTCGCAAGCAGTGGATCAACCAATTTGCAAAGATTTGGTTGGGTAAAACAGCGATACAATGGGAAAATACTATGGCTGATCTGGGAATTCCCGGGACTATGTGTCGTAGCATCGATGAATGGCTAAATTCAGAACACTCTGTTGCTGCTGGAACTACCATTACGGTAGAGGATCCAGTTTTAGGTGAAATCAAACAGCCGGGAAAAATTGTCCGACTCCATAATCAAGATATTGATATGTCATGACTAATTTACCT
>CAYMZR010000037.1:0-7586 GCA_964394975.1 uncultured Dehalococcoidia bacterium
CTTGGGTTTCAACCTCCAGAAGAGATCTATACGATGAAGGATTGAGGTCTGGCAAAATCGATTATCCAAGGCCATTTTTTCTGGGAAACGTCTTTGAAGAATTATCTTTGGAATCGCGCCTAGGGATGGTGAAAGTCTTTGGTCTTCCAGAAAGGTTAGCTCATTTGACTCTTGATGATCTGGCGTCAAGATCAGATATGCCTCCTGACGACTACAAATACTTATTTAATACGGTAGGCCTATACGGTCAGGAGGCAATCGCTCCCTACATAAATTCTCTAAACAGTTTTTCACAGATATCAATTCAAGATGAGGAGGCAGGCAAATGAAAGGTAGCATTAGGAGACGCAGTAAGAATTCCTGGGAGATTTCTATCGATTTAGGAAAAAATCTTGATGGTAGCCGACGTAGAAAATATCTTAATGTCAAAGGTAAAAAATCTCAGGCAGCGAAAAAACTTAGAGAATTATTAACTACTGCCGACAAAGGGCTACCACTTGAATTATCCAGGGAAACACTGGGCGCATATTTATTGCACTGGCATGAAAATTATGCGGTTCCAAACACCAGGCCACGAACGGCAGATCGATACATGACCGACATAAAAAATCACCTCACTCCCCTACTGGGAAACATCCCACTTTCCAAGCTAAGCGCAGACAACATTCAAGCCGCCGAGGCAAAGATGCTAGCCAAGGGTTTGTCAGCTAGGAGCGTTCTTCACGCGCATCGAGTGCTTGCCCAATCTCTGAAACATGCTGTTGAAAAAGGACATATATGGCGAAACCCATGTGATGTGGTAAAAGCTCCGAAGATATCCAGACCCATCATGAAGGTTCCTAGTCCGGAAACAGTTGTAAATATCCTTGAAAAGGCACGGACTCATTTGCACTATCCTGCTTTCCACCTGCTGGCGTTCAGTGGAGCCCGCCGAGGCGAGGTCTGTGGATTGCAATGGGGAGACATAGATCTGGATCAGAAAAGAATCTCGATCAACCGGTCTGCTGTGAGGGTGAAAGGCAAGGGAGTGATGATGTTTCCCCCAAAGACCGAAAGTGGAAGGCGAAACATAGCAATTGACTCTCAGACGGTGGATGTTCTTCGAACTCTCCAGGGAACACAGCTCGTTACTAAACTTGACCACGACATACCTAATTCCTCTACGGACCATGTGCTAAGTGACGAATTGGGAAATCCTCTGGATCCTTACGTGCTGACGAATTCGTGGAGGAGATTGGTATCCAGGCTGGGCCTCACTGGTATAAGGCTTCATGACCTTCGCCATTTCCATGCATCTCTACTCTTGAGAATGAACACCCATCCAAAAATAGTCCAGGAACGTCTTGGTCATTCAACCATATCAATAACACTCGACACATACAGTCATTCAATTCCGTCTCTTCAAAGGGAAGCTGCAGACAGCTTTGCAGACCAGATGAACCAGGTAGACATGTCGGCAAATCATAAATAAAGATTTTGGTCGGCAAAATGTCGGCAAAACCTAGTTAAAGACCTTATCGTTATCTAATTACTCGATCTATTTACTAAACAACCCTCAGGCACTGTTTAGCTTTGGCGGGAGCGCGAGGGAGTCGAACCCACCGCACCAATCGAAGGATTGCTGCCAACGGAGTTGAAGTCCGCAGAGACCACCAGGCCTCATCCGCTCCCAAATTAAGCTTTCTTACAAAAACCGGAACCCAGGCTGGAATTAACTGGGTGGGCGATGGGTTGATTATATTTCCCCGAGCTCAGGCGGCAAGGCAAGGGCTTCGTCAATTTTCTTTTGAATGATTGACTTCGGTACAGCTCCGACTATTTGGTCCACCGGTTTACCATCGCTAAAAATTAGGAGTGCAGGTATTCCCCTGATGTTGTAGTTCATTGATGTCTGAGCGTTACTATCAACATCGAGTTTACCGACTTTGATTTTACCTTCGTACTCATCTGCTATCTGCTGAATAACTGGCGCGATCATTTTGCATGGTTGGCACCAATCAGCCCAAAAATCTATTAATACCGGCACGTCCGAATTTAATACCTCTTCCTGAAAATTACTGTCTGTTATCTCAACAGTGTCTGCCATAACATCTACTCCTTGACATAAATCCCTTGTTTAACGGATCGGTTCAATGGGTTTTCTAATTAGTCTCTATCTTTCCAATAATCAACGAAGTCTACAGGTATATATTCAACTTCGTCCCAAAATATTGTACCCAATATCAATCCCTTGGGCACATCAAATACCAGACTTCCTGAAACCTGAAACTTTCTCGCCAACTCAATTTCTCCCCACAATACAGGGGTTATCTCTACAGCATCACGGCCTGCCTCTAACGTTCCAGATATTTCCCGAGAGCGTTCAAATGGATCAATGGCCTCTATTTTCTTCCCCCTGCGATCACCTAATTTGGCAGCCTCAGGGTCTACTGATATAGGTATAACTGTACTACTGCGGTTAACTATCGTCGTGTTTATAATCGCCAATTTTCTGTTCGAAGCGCTAGGGGTAATAATTCTTGTAACTCCACCCTCGGTATAAAAAGCTTTAGACACAACCTGTGGCTTTGATGCATGTACTTCAAGGTTCCTTCCGCTAGCACCGAAATCCAACTGTTCTGAATTGCAAGCAGCGAACAAAACAGCAACCGTAATTACTGCAAACAAGGTAAAAGCATTTCTACTGGAATTATTTAAAATGTTCATCATTTGTTAAATTTAAATATGTCGTGGATAGTGAAAAATAACCGTCATAATCTATTACATGGTATGTCACGAATGGGTAGTTAAGGAAGGCATATCTCGCAGTTTTTTTATTAGATTCGGAAGGACATCTAGCAAATAATCAACATCTGCGTCTGTGTTATCTCTCCCTAAAGTGATTCGGAGAGTTCCTTGTGCTAATTCCGCAGAATGCCCAATAGCAATCAAAACATGTGATGGTTCCAGAGATGCCGATGAGCAGGCGCTCCCGCTGGAAGCGCAAATACCTGCAAAATCCAATCCTAATAACACTGGCTCCCCTTCTACCCCGTGGAATGACACGCTCACATTGTTAGGGAGACGATCCACAATATCACCATTTATTGTCACATTTTCCACTTTTTCCTGTAGGCCTTTGATAATCCTATCTCGCTTCTTTAACAAGGCAGGTTGCAACTCTTCTCTTTCTTTATCTGATAATTCCAAGGCTTTAGCAAGGCCAACTATCCCAGCAACATTTTCTGTACCGGATCGATTTTGACGCTCCTGACCTCCTCCCATCATCAATGGTTCAAAAGGGGTTCCTCTTTTTAAATATAAAACTCCAACCCCTCTTGGGCCGTAGAATTTATGGGCAGAAACGCTAAGCATATCAACCCCTAAATCCTTTACATCTACTTCAAGGGAACCGGCTGCCTGCACTGCATCACTGTGAACCAAAATGGTCTTATTCCTTCCTACTGCCAATTCTTTCACTGCTCTTGAAATATCTTTTATGGGCTGAATTGTCCCGATCTCGTTATTAGCCATCATGACGCTAACTAAAACGGTCCCTTCTTTTACGGCATTCAAAACTTCCACAGCCGACACGCGGCCATCCCTATCAACCGGCAAATATGTGACCTCAAACCCAAACTGTTCCATCTGTTGGCAAGTGTGTAAAACTGCATGATGCTCAATTTGAGTTGTTATTATGTGGCTGCCCAGATTACGCATAGCTAAAGCAGCACCCTTAATGGCAGCGTTATCAGACTCTGTGCCACCACTAGTAAACATTATCTCACTGATCCTTGCGCCCAGTATGCGAGCAACCGACTCTCGTGATTCGTCCACTGCCTTTCGTGCTTCCTGAGCCAGAGTATATATACTAGAAGGGTTTCCATAGCTGGACTGCATGTAGGGCAACATAGCATCTAAGACTTCGGACCTCATTTGTGTAGTGGCCGCATGATCAAGGTATATAATTTTATTTGCAGACTGTGACATAAAAATAACCCTACTTAAATTACATCAAACCTAACCTTCTAAATATTAGCACGGGGATACTTATAAATAAGACGTTAAGGGGTTACAAAATACAATTTTCATGAGATTGTTAGTAGGAAAGAGTTTAAAATATGCTTGAACACCGCAGTAGGTTGAATTAGTATTCCCGAGTTCTATTTTCGCGAGACACTGAGTCAGGATAACATCTGAGACTCTGATATTGAGGATTGGCTGATTGATTGAAGCAATAGACATAACCAAGTTTTATGGTGATTTCCCAGCTGTAACCGGGCTAAGCTTTTCGGTAGAGCAAGGAGAAATTCTTGGATTTTTAGGGCCGAACGGTGCAGGCAAATCAACCACAATGAAAATCCTAACAGGATTTATTCCGCCTTCGTCTGGAACGGCTAAAATTGCTGGTTACGACATAGTCGAGCAGTCACTCCAAGCGAGAAAACACATTGGATATTTGCCAGAGACTGTGCCTCTATATGAAGACATGACAGTCAGTGATTATTTATCGTTTATGGGTCAAATACGAGGAATGTCTTCGCCCCAAGTGAAAAATAGAATAGATGAGGTAGTTCAACTTTGTAGACTGGAAGAATACAAGAACACCATAATCGGAAAACTGTCGAAGGGATATAGACAAAGGGTTGGAATATCGCAGGCGATATTACATGAACCTGACGTCTTGGTATTAGATGAACCCACCATCGGAATCGACCCGATACAAGTTGTTGAGACAAGGCAATTGATAAAGGATCTTGGAGAAGATCACACTTTGATACTAAGCTCCCACATTTTGCCGGAAGTCAGCATGATTTGCGACAGGGTAATAATAATACACGAGGGCCAAATCGTCGCGGTAGATGACCCAACCAACTTAGGAACAAACCTTGCTGGAGTTGAAAGAGTTGAACTCGAAGTGAAAGGTGCCAATAGAGAAATAATGCCGGCCTTGGAATTGATAAGTGGCGTGCAAGTAATAGAAAGGGTTCCAGTCACAGGCGGAGCGTATCACAGATACCACATCACAGTTGAAATGGGAAAAGACCTAAGGCATGAACTTGCAACTATGGTCGTAAATAGCGGGTGGGAGCTTTTAAAACTGCAATCACTAGGTATGTCGCTAGAAGAAATATTCTTAAGACTGACCATTGAAGAAGAACAATTACCGAGTCCAACAGAGGAAATATCTTGACCAACTTATTGGCTATTACCCTCAAAGAGACAAAAGCTTATTTTTCGACTCCTTCCGCTTACATAGTAGGAACCATGTTCCTAGTTTTAACCGGAGTATTTTTTGTATTTGATGTCAGTAAACCATTTGCAGAGGCCGGAGTTAGGGGACTTTCAGATTGGGCCAGCTTCTTTATTGTTTTCCTGGCACCGCTAATCACAATGAAACTTCTAGCCGAGGAGCAAAAGTTAGGTACATTAGAGCTATTGCTAACTTCCCCGGTAAGGGAATGGGAAGTCGTGTTAGGGAAATACCTTGCAAGTCTTTTGATGCTTTTGGCAATTCAGTCAGTAACCCTCTACTACGTCTTCATGGTTTATTTCTTCGGTAACCCGGACACTGGACCTGTAATCAGCGCATATATAGGTTTAGTACTTCATGGAGCTGCTGCCCTTGCTATTGGAATGTTAGGTTCCTCTCTTTCAGGAAATCAAATCGTTTCAGCCGTGGTAGCGACCGCTATTTTATTAATATTTTCCTTTGTTAATAGGGTGGCCTCGCTAGTAGATGGTGCTGCGGCTGAATTCATAAATGCACTTTCTTTCAACGAACGATTGTCTGATTTCAGTAAAGGGGTTATCGATCTTAGTCATGTAATTTATTTCCTGAGCATCGTAGCAATTTTTTTATTTCTATCAATTCGCTCTCTGGAAACTAGGCGGTGGAGATAAAATATGTCACTTCAACCTCAGGATGATTCATACTTTGAAATAATCTTATCCTCGATTAAATCCCCAAATTTTTGGAGCATCATATTAGGGGCCGCTGGAATATTCGCTGTAATACTCGGTGGATCCATTAATTTGGCGTTCGACGGACTCAAAGATCTGTCTTTATGGGTCCTAATGGGAGGAGCAGGATTGGTGTTTCTTGCTTTAGTGTTGTCTCCAAGAACAATCGCGATTTTTTTCGCGGGAAGAAAAGGAAGATATGGATTAAATGCGGCCATTATGACCGCAGCGTTTTTTATAATAATTCTGGTAGCTAATTATCTGTTGTACCAAAATCCAAATAGAATTGATGTTACGGCGACTAGGGTATTTACTCTATCTGAACAGACTTACAGCATCTTAGATAACCTCGGTAAAGATGGAAAATCCATACACGCATATGCTTTTTTTGTATCTGCAGCCTCCTCTGATAATGAACGTCAAATGGCTGAAGACTTGTTAAACGAATTTGACCGAAGGTCTGAAAATTTTGACTTTTCTTTTGTTGACCCTGAGCTCAACCGTTCAGAAGCTTTGAAATATAACGTCACCACTTATCCTTCAATTGTTTTTGAAGCTGATGACGGTAAATTCGAAGGTGTAACTTTAATAGCAGAACAGGATTTTGTAACTGGCATACTGATTGCAACAGGAACTGAACAAAAAACTATCTATTATTTGACAGGACACGGTGAAACCTCTGTATCTAGAGACCCCATGACAGGGGCTATTGGGTTAGAAGGACTTGATCTCGCCATAGAAGGAATGCAAAGGGACAATTATCGAGTAATGCCTTTAAACCTTAAGCAATTTGAGGAAGTCCCAAGCGACGCCGCAGTACTTATAATTGCAGGACCGAAGAACAACAAAGACCTAGATGACGCAGAACTAACTGCCATTTTAAAGTACATTCAGGATGGCGGCGGAATATTTATGCTTTTGGACCCTGATCCACCAGAAAAATTTAACGGCATAGCCGCTTTGTATGGTATGGCCATATCAGGTGAGCATGTAGTGGATGCTGTAAGTAATGTTTCGGGGCAAATGCTCACCCCAATGATTCAAAAAGCTAACGGACAATTTACCACTAGTGTCTCTGCATCAGGCCTAACAATTGCAGATGACGTATCCGTGATAATTCTCCCAGATTCTGCCGCTATTCTTAGCCCAGCGGCAGAAGAATTTGCTTTGCGAGAGCACATAAACTTCACCCCGCTTAGCATGACCACCCCTGCGAGCTGGTTAACAAGTGACCCTGAAGATGTTGCATTTTCCCCCGATAAACAGCAAGGACCATTCCCTGTAGGTGCGGTAGTTGAAGCCTCCGGAATGTATACAGATCTGGGCCCAACTCACCAACTTACCAAATTTGTTCTCTTTTCTGACTCAGATTTCGCTACAAACAAATATTTTGCAAGTATGGACAATTCTGACGTTTTCCTCAATTCGATCAACTGGCTTGCAGATGATTTTGAATTGATTTCTATAAGACCCAAACTTCTACCATATAGAGAATTGGTGGTGAACAGCAGGGAAAGAGACTTTATTAAATGGTCTAGTTGGACTTTGCCTCCAACCTTTATGCTTTTCATGTCTTTTATCGTATGGTGGCGGAGAAGATAAGAGAGTTCCAAATTGAATCTTAAAATTACTTCAGCCTTAAT
>CAYMZR010000037.1:7686-17405 GCA_964394975.1 uncultured Dehalococcoidia bacterium
GGCGGAGAAGATAAGAGAGTTCCAAATTGAATCTTAAAATTACTTCAGCCTTAATTGTATTGGCAGCCTTAGCTGTCGTACTTTACTTATTTAACCCATTTGCACAGGAAGAGGAAAAAAAACCACCTAAGCCATGGTTTTATCAGGTTTCTGTGGATGATATGACATCTATCCAAATCACCCACAAAGAAAAAAGTGAATCTTTCATAAAAACTCCCTCAGACACTTGGGCATTTGATTGGGATGTTTTGATACCTCCTGACCACAAACGATGGGGGGGAATCGATTTTATATTAGGAGGCCCTCAAACGAAACGGGACCTAACAGAAACAACCACTCTGATAGAAGACCCAGCTCAATATGGGCTTGATAATCCCCATACTGTCGTTAAAATTGGACTTACAATCAACAGGACTCTCGAATTCAGGCTGGGAGACAAAACCACGAATGGTTGGCATCATTACGGACAAATAGTCGGATTCCCACAACTATTTCTAATAGCCGACTCATGGGGAGACGTTCTAGCTAGACTGGTTGTGGAACCACCGTACCCTAAATGGTACCTTGAAAGACCAGTTCACCAAATAAGTGAAATAAACATTTTTCCTGAATCTGAGGACGTTAAAACAGATAAAGCTCAACTCAGCTTTAAAAGGGAAAAGGACGGGACTTGGCGGGTTATCGATTATCTTGTGGGAAAAGAATCTCATTTAGTTGACGAAGAAAAGTGGCAACAGCTATTACCAATCGTTAAGGGTCCCGAAGGCGTCGATGTTGCCGTTCATAAAGTCAGAGATCGCGATTATTCTCAATGGGGCATTGGAGACAATTCGGCAGCAGTAGAAATTCGTTTTGAAAATACAACTGAACAAGGCACAAAATATACTGACGGATCCTTGTTACTTATTGGTGATCTTGAACCCGGAGGAGAAGCCTATTATGGAAAATCAGCTGAAGAAGGTATAACTCAACCAGTCCTTCTGTTCCCTACAATATGGGTGGAAACTTTACTGGGGATATATGACGATATCCCATATGCTCAATGAGCCTATATGACTCAGTCGTTTTAATTTATTAGACAAAGGCTCTTTTATCATGGATGCTGAAATTATCGCAGTAGGGACAGAACTACTGATGGGAGAGTTAGTTGATTCAAATTCCGCTTTCCTAGCATCTGAATTCCCAAAGTTAGGAATATCTCTAAAGATAGCAGTTAAAATCGGAGATAATCTTGGAGATCTTGTTAACGGCCTGAATATCGCTCTTACAAGGTCAGACGTAGTGATTACTACCGGTGGGCTTGGGCCAACATCAGACGACCTCACGAGAGAGTCTATAGCCCAATATTTTGATGAAGATATGGAAGTCGACCCTGGGTTATTGAAAGATTTAGAAGAAAACTTTTCTCGACGCGGCACGAAAATGCCAAAAACAAATATCAAACAAGCCACTTTGATACCTTCAGCGACCTCACTTCCTAATCCAAACGGTACAGCCCCCGGCTGGTTCGTATCAAAAGACTCAAAGATAGTCATAGCAATGCCAGGTCCCCCAATAGAGTTGATTGCAATGTGGAAAAACCATGTTGCTCCCAAACTAGATTCACTGTCTGACGGCATTGCCATTTCAACCAAGAACCTGAAAACTTTTGGTCGCTCTGAAGGAGAATTAGACGAACTATTAAGCGATCTTTTTAAACAGGAAAACCCCTATTTGGGAATATATTCAAAGCAGGACGGAATACATCTTAGAGCAATAGCAAAATCCTCAACGATTACCAAAGCAGACTCATTGATAAATAAAATCCAAGGCCAAATAAGAGACAAGGTAGGTGATGGCTTTATTTGGGGCACAGACGATGACATCCCTTCCGAAGTAGCTACCAATCTTCTCCATTCTAAGGCTTTGAGACTCTGTGTCACAGAGTCTTACACTGGAGGGGTTGTTTGTAGTCTCTTATCCGAATGTATCAATTTTGAAAAGGTATTCTTTAGAGGAACTGTGAATAGCCCTATAAGTTTACACGCTGCCGATTATATTGAATCACAAGCAACCTGTGGAGAAGGCTGCAAGGCAGACATACATCTAAATATATCTCCCCTACTGATCGAAGAAAAGGATCGAGGGAGTGTTTTTGGTGATGTAAACATAACAGTAAAAACCCAGAACAATATAAGCCAGTTGTCAGGTAGATATAGACTAGGAAACGCCAGAATACGCCAGAGAGCTTCTAACCATGCGTTAATAGAACTCATTGGATTTCTCAAGCATCATTGTTAGCTAAAATGACTGGTCGGGGAGACAGGATTCGAACCTGCGACCCCGTGCACCCCATGCACGTGCGCTACCAAGCTGCGCCACTCCCCGACAGACCATGAAGAATAGCATGAGGCCCTGACAGCATCAATATTTGGAGAACCAATTTGTGGATTAGTTTCCTTTCTATTGATAAACTAGGCATGGTTAGACATCGAACAAGGTAATCAGGAGCTTAGAGGAGAAAGTTGAAATGACTACTGTTTCTGAAGTAACACTAGCCCCTAGAGAAATCCGAAACCTCATTCGAAACGGCAAATTTGAACGACCTACTGCAGGAGTGGCTCCCGGATATGTACAAGCAAATTTGGCTATTCTTCCCAAAGAACTCGCTTTTGACTTTTTACTTTTCTGCCAAAGAAACCCCAAGCCTTGTCCACTAATAGAAGTTTTAGAACCCGGACAAATCGAGGTATCCACTACTGCTCCTAAAAGCGACATTAGGACAGATATACCGTTGTATAGAGTGTATGAAGATGGAAAATTCGCCTCAGAAATCCCCGACCTTCAAGGAGTATGGGAGGAAGATTTTGTCTCATTTTTACTAGGGTGCAGTTTCTCGTTTGAGTCAGCACTTATTACCAATGGGATAAAATTGCCTCATTTTGAAAATGGAACCAACGTTTCAATGTACATAACTGACATTCCTACCGTCCCCGCGGGACCATTCTCAGGCCCTATGGTGGTTTCGATGAGGTCTATACCTCAGGAAAAAATTGTTCGAGCGGTTCAAGTTACTTCTCGTTTCCCAGGAGTACATGGATCACCCATACACATCGGTAATCCAGAAGCTATCGGTATAGATGACATATCGAACCCGGATTTCGGAGAACCAACCTTAATCAAAGAAGGAGAAGTTCCAGTCTTTTGGGCGTGCGGAGTAACCCCTCAGTCAGTAGCAATGTCATCAAAACCACCAATAATGGTCACACATGCCCCCGGCCATATGTTTATTACTGATATGAAAGATGAAGATTATTCTGTCCTCTAGGCAAGCGACATGACTCTTGAGGAACTCATACTAAGTCAGGACAAAAGGGGAATATCTAAATTAAAGGATTCTCTACCAGAAAATTTTTGTTTTGACGCTGCTCAATTTGTTTTAGATAACCCAGGAAAGGTATTTATAGTAACTGGGTTTTATATCCTAAGCGCGAAAGCGGCAGAAACTGACGGCCCTCCCGGAGCAATCGCAATCGGAAATGCTTTAGAAGAATTAGGCTACGAGGTCATATACATCACAGATGTACACTGCACAAAAATGGTCGAGGCTATATCCACTCCCGATTCGAAAGTCATAGAGTTCCCCATAGCAAACCAATCAATAAGTACTCAGATAGCATCACGAATACTAAAAGAGGAAAATCCCAACCTTCTAATTTCTATCGAACGCTGTGCCCCAGCAACTGATGGACTTTATAGAAACATGCGGGATTTGGACATAACAGACCAAACTGCAAAAATAGATGTCCTGTTTGAGAAACACTCAGCAACAGTAGGCATTGGAGATGGCGGGAATGAAATTGGATTAGGTAATCTTTATACTGAAGTTGATAAATCTAGAGAATTGGTAGGATTTCCAGCAATAACTACAGTTTCAAAATTAATAATCAGCAGTGTTTCTAATTGGGGTGGTTATGGTCTAGTGGCAGCCATTTCGATTTTAACCAATAAAAACTTACTTCCTTCAGTTGAAGCCGATACTGCAAACATTCAAAAGATCGTGTCGATGGGAGCTGTAGATGGCTTCAGTGGCGAAAACATCGATAAAGTCGACGGGTTCACTCTAGATGAAAACTCTGACTTTTTAAAACAATTACATATACTGATCGCAAATCCCTAACTACGTCTTCTGCAAATTCAAGGTGTCGATTATGTGACGCTGTTGCTTGCTTCAGGTACGTTATTCTGAGTCTGTCTAGGAGCCTGAGTGACGTTCAGGGCGTCCAGTCCACGTCTGACTTGACCTAGTTGGTTCGAAAGTTGTTCCTCGATAGAAGACAAAACCTCCATTGAATATCGGTCAGCACCTTGTCGTAATTCAGCTGCCTGACTTTCAGCATCACTTATCAAAGCGTATGCTCTTCGCTGGGCATCTTGTATGACAGTTTGCACTTCGTCCTGGGCGCTTGTAACAAGTTCTTGAGCTTCTCCTGAAGCAGTAGCCACAATTTCTTCTCCCCTATTATTAGCAACCTTAAGGACCTCTGAATCAGACACTTTTTCTTGTTGCTCGGCTGAAGCTGCACTTGCTGTTTGAGCAGCAGAATTTCTTGCCTCTTCGACAAGCCTAGAAGCTTCCATCTGTGCCTGACTAATTATGCTATCCTTCTGGGTGATAATAGTCTGTGCTTCTTGAACCCCTGACGGCATACTTTCCTGGAGTTCAGAAAGCAAAACCCCTAACCTGTCAGCATCAATCATGGACTTGCCCCGAAAACCTGGAACTCGGGTACCACTTCTACTTACCTCAATTAGTTCGTTAACAAGTTGATTAAGATCCATATTAAACCCTCCGTAACTAATTAATTATCCGTCCAATCTATATACGCTCTTTGAGTGCCGCAGCTATGTGTGGTGGCACCAAGTTATCTATGTTCGCACCAAGACGTGCAACCTCTTTTATTCTGCTTGAATAAATAAACTGATGTTCCAAGGCAGTCATCATGCAGACTACGTCAATATCGGGGGCCAAGTTTCTCCACATCAATGCCATTTCAAATTCCTGCTCGAAATCAAATCCAGCCCTCAATCCTCGCAATATAACCTCAGCTCCTACTTCACGAGCTACAGTTGGGGCCAGGCCAGTAAATTCCACAACTTCCACATTATCAACCCCTTTTAATGACTCCTGAAAAAGCTCGACTCTTTCCTCTGTATCAAACATTAATACTTTAGGGGGCGCCTGATATACACCCACCACAACCTCATCAAAAAGACGGGACGCTCTTTTAGCTACGTCAATATGACCATTATGCGCAGGGTCAAAACTACCTGGATAAAATGCTTTAGCCACTTACAACCTCATATATCGTTACTTTTGAATCACCATAACTTTTATTGTTAACCCTATTAATATTCCCGTAAGAATCCTCTAAGTCAAATTTGAAACGATGCTCCGCGACCACCCTACCACCATCGTTAATTAATCCTGCTCTGCCGACTTCCTTCATAACATCTCCCCATTCGTTTAGTTCAAAAGGAGGGTCCAAAAACACCACGTCATATCCCCCTTGTGAATGCTTTAAAAACCTGAAAGCCTCAGATTGGTGTACATGTCCTTTTAAATCCAACTCCATGGTTTTCAAATTTTTTGATATCAAGCCACAATTACGAGAGCTTTTCTCAACAAAATCACACTGCAACGCACCGCGGCTCATTGCTTCTATTCCCAATGCGCCTGTACAAGCATATAAATCCAAAACTTTGCTACCTATTACTGAACTTCCCAGCATTGAGAAAATCGCCAACTTTACTCTTTGAGTAGTCGGTCGCACACCTTTTGCTTTAGCTGGTGAGCCAATAGACCTGCCTTTAAGATAACCTCCCGATATTTTTATCAACTATTTAGATCCTTCAGACATGTAAGACTAATCCAACATACCACATAACTGGATAGTAACAATTCGCAAATAGTTCGCAAAGCAAAATTTATGCTTTTTTAGCAGCAATATTTTCGAATTTACAATATCCTTAAAAAAAATTAGCAAATTTAAGTTTTACATGTAGTTTTAGCACAGTTAGAATTAGCTGTCGGCTCAAAAATATTCAGACCAGAGGGGTCAAAATTGTCGCAACAAAACGAGCAAGAATTCATTAAGGTGCGAATTGAAAAGACTGCTTCACTGAGGCAAAAAGGTATCGACCCCTATCCTACCAATTACAAAAGAAGTCACACAAGCAAACAAGCGGAAGAAGCATTCGAGTCAGCTGAAAAAAGGAATGATGAATTCAACGAAACAATAAGACTGGCCGGTAGAATAATGGGCCGTAGAGGAATGGGAAAAGCCTCTTTCATCGACTTGTCTGATACTGATGGTCGAATACAAGTTATGATGCGAAGTAATGTCCTTAATGAAGATTATGAAATATTGGATGATCTGGACATAGGGGATTGGATCGGAGCTGAAGGAACTTTGTTTCGTACACGAACCGGACAAATCACATTACAGGTAACAAACTTTTCAGTCCTATGCAAATCACTTAGACCCCTTCCCGAAAAATGGCATGGTTTGACGGATCTAGAAACCAGGTTTCGTCAACGGTATTTAGATTTGATTTCCAATGAAGATGCCATTAAAACCGCTAAAGACCGTAGTCTCCTGGTCAGTGCAATAAGACAATTCATGAGTAAACGAGGGTTTATAGAAGTCGAAACTCCTATGTTGGTACCTATAGCAGCTGGAGGAATGGCACACCCATTCACCACCCACCACAACGCTTTAGATAGAGATCTTTTCCTTAGGATCGCAACAGAACTTCATTTAAAGCGTTTAATCGTGGGTGGAATTGAAAAAGTCTTTGAGATTGGACGTGTTTTCAGGAATGAGGGAGTAGATCTTCAGCACAACCCTGAATTCACAACTATGGAGAGCTATGAGGCATTTTCTGACTATAATGACGTTATGACTATGGTAGAACAACTAGTCTCGCACGCAGCTACAATTTTGAATGGGTCTGAAACTGTTAAGTATGGAAAAGAGGAATTGAAATTTTCTCCACCCTGGCCTCGGATCGATCTACGCGAAAAAATTATCGAAGTCAGCGGAATCGACTTTTTCGAACATCCCAACCTCGATTCTTTGAAGACCGCCATGAAGGAGGCTGGTATAGACGTGAGTCAACAGGTTAGTTGGAGCGGCCTGCTAGATAAATTGATTTCAGACAAGGTAGAACCCACCCTGGTTCAACCATGCTTCCTAGTAAATTACCCGGTAGCCATGTCGCCTTTAGCAAAGAAATCTCCTGCTGATGACAGAATTGCAGAAAGATTTGAAGGGTTCGTATGCGGCATGGAAATATGTAATGCCTTTACAGAACTAAACGACCCGATTGACCAAAGGGCTCGCTTTGAAGAACAAGAAATGCTTAGGCAAGAGTTTCAAAATGAGGAAATGGACCGACTTGATGAAGATTTCCTTGTCGCCATTGAGCACGGAATGCCGCCTACAGGAGGCCTCGGAATTGGTATAGATCGACTTGCAATGCTACTCACCAACAACTCCTCGATTAGGGAAGTAATTCTGTTCCCCCAGTTGAGAAGTGATCCTATTGAAGGTTAGATGAACAATGTCTGATTACACAGCGGATTTAATAGTAATAAACGCAAACATACATACAGTCAATAGAAATGCACCACGAGCGCAAAGTTTCGCTATAAAGAACGGTAAATTTGTGGCAGTAGGTACAAATTCAGACACTGAAATGTTAAGTGGTACAAAGACCAAAATTTTGGATTTAAAAGGATATACAGTTGTACCAGGTTTTATTGACGCCCACATACATGTTTTGAGCAGCGGGTCTCGCCATGTTATGGCAGCTGATTGTGATTTGCGTAGTATTTCAGATGTTCAAGAGGCTCTAAGAAGAAGGTCGGCAAAAACCGAACCTGGCCAATGGGTGCAGGGATTTAAATATGATGACACCAAAACTGAAGAAAACAGATTCTTAACGACTTCCGATCTAGACAAAGTTAGCACGGATCTGCCTATATTCGTCTCTCACAGAGCTGGCCATGTCTATTACGCCAACAGCAAAGCTCTAGCCTTGGCAGGTTATACAGACGAATCTTCAGATCCTCACGGAGGCAAATTAGGTAGAGATCCAAACACAGGAAAACTGAATGGGGTAATTTATGAAAGAGCAGTTGAAACATTCAAAGAATTACTGCCTAAGGTGGAACCTGAAGATAGGAGACGAGGACTCAAATTAATTAATGGAATGCTTAGCGAAGTGGGGCTGACTAGTGTCCATGACGCAAGCGTTTCCAATGATGAATTTGTAACGTACCAGGAAGGTCTGGACAACGGAGACTTGGATCTACGTGTATACATGCTTATGGCAAAGCCTCACTTTCCCGCCCTAAGAGATGCCGGAATACGAACCGGTTTCGGAAATGATAATTTAAAAGTAGGCGGTATAAAAATGGTTTCTGACGGCGCAATCGCCGCTAGAACTGCCTTTTTATCAGAACCATACATGGGCTCTGACCGTGATGACTGTGGGATACAAGCCATGAGTGCAGAAGAGATAAATGAATCTGTTAGAGAAATGCATTCAGAAGGTTTTCAAGTTTGTATTCACGCGAATGGCGACCTAGCAATATCAATGGTACTAGATGCGTATGAAGCAGCCTTGAAAGAATTTCCGAAATCGGACCCAAGACATCGCATAGAACACTGCACACTTGTTAATCCTGAAATTTTAACAAGGATGAACAAAACCGGGACGATAGCCACTCCTTTTTGCACATATGTCTATTATCACGGTGAGAAAATGCAGTATTACGGTGACGAAAGGTTAGAGTGGATGTTCGCTCAGAAATCTTTTATGGAATATGGCGTAATGTCCACTGGAGCCACTGACTATCCACCTGGGCCTTATGAACCTCTATTGGGTATTCAAAGCTGTGTGACCAGAACCGATATAAATGGAACTCTATGGGGACAAAGTCAAAAAATATCCCCAGAAGATGCTTTGAGAATTTACACATTAAATGGAGCTTACGCATCGTTTGAAGAATCTGCTAAAGGTTCCATTGAGCCTGGAAAATTAGCTGATTTTGTAGTGCTTGAAGAAGACATACTAGATGTCGACCCATTCTCTATCAAAGATATCAAGATTTTGAAAACTGTGGTGGGAGGAAAAACCAGTTACGAACTTTAGCCTGACTTTTTCACCGATATCGTCACTTGTTCTCCTTCCAATCCGTGCTCTTCCGAATATGAGTCACATTGACCATTTTCAAATACGACTTTGTCAGCCAAGGTTTCCTGTATCACGTAGTCGTAGAAATCATTAACGATACGAGATATTTCAGCAGAGCCCTCAATCCATAAATCAATATGATCGGATATCTCTAAACCTGCTGATCTTCTAACATTTTGAATGCTGTGTACCAATTCTCGGGCAAATCCTTCATCTCTGAGTGAATCGGATATTTCTGTAGATATGCCTACTGCATATCCGCCATCAGTGGAAGTAGAATAACCTTCCAATTCGTCAGCATTTACCAATATATCCTCAGGCTCTAATTTGAAACCAGCAACATCTACCGTATTATTCGAATCAATCGCTATTCTTATACTATCAACATCAGCCTGACTTAAGGCTTCTCTAATTTCGCCTATTTGTTTCCCGTATTTTGGACCCAATACAGGTAAATTTGGTTGCAATCTAAAACT
>CAYMZR010000038.1:0-17379 GCA_964394975.1 uncultured Dehalococcoidia bacterium
CCATTTAGATAGAGTGGCTTCACCTTCCAAAAGCTGATGGAATTCACCTCTAGGACTTAATACTTGTACTCGCTCATTCCCCCAGTCAGCTACATGAATAAATCCTTTGCTATCTATTGCGACTGAACTCGGTTTGTGAAATTGCCCTTCTTGGTATCCTGACTCACCATAAGTGGCTATGAATTCACCATCAGCGGTGAATTTTTGAATTCTGTCGTTACCCCAGTCTGCTACATATATATGCCCTTCAACATCTGTAGAAATTCCCCATGGCAAATTGAATTCACCATTTTCGTCACCTTCTGAACCCCATGAGAAAAGGAATCGGCCATCTTCCGTGAACTTGCTTATTTTGTGTTCGTATTGTTCGACCAAATATACAGAGTCATCTGAGCCATGTGTAATTCCACTGGGACCGGCAAATTTTTGAGGCCCATTTGTATTTGTAGTCCACTTCGTTATGTAATTACCTTGGCTGTCAAAGACCTTCACGTCATTGAGGGATTCATCAGTAACATACAGTATATCTTGGCTGTTGAATGACATACAGACTGGTATCACAAACTGACTATCTCCGTTACCAGGGCCGGTAGCAAATTCACCTAGCCAATTTTCATCATATGTACAGATTTGAATCCTGATACCTGAAGAATTATGCCCTCCCATTCGGTTAAGGACAAATATCCTATTATCTTCGCTAAAGGCTATATCATATGGGTAATTGAAGCCGCGTCCAATTGGTTGATTTGAATTGAATCCGATGGTTTTCAAGTATTTCATATCATTACTGCTGACCTAAATATTGATTTATCTGATCGAATAATAACACCCCAAAAACTCTATTCAACAGATTAAGACATATTTCGTTATGTTTTATTACATATAAGCATTTGTCAGAGTACTGTAATAATAATAGTATGTGCGCTGTTCCAACTAGATTAGTCATATAAAACAAGGAGGCGAAACGCTGTGAAAGCCGTTGTTTATAAAAAACCGTTCGAGGTCGCTGTCGAGACTGTTGATGATCCTAAAATACTACATCCAAATGACGTAATAGTGAAAATAACGTCGAGTTGCATTTGTGGGTCTGACTTGCATATGTATGAAGGCAGGACAGCTGCAGAGCCTGGCATAGTATTTGGCCATGAAAACATGGGCGTTATACAGGAATTAGGTTCAGCTGTTAAGAATCTAGCTGTTGGGGATAGAGTCGTTATGCCTTTCAATGTTGCTTGCGGGTTTTGCAAGAACTGCCAGCGGGGTTACACCGGATTTTGTACGACTGTGAATCCCGGATTTGCAGGTGGCGCATATGGCTATGTGGCTATGGGTCCTTGGGTTGGTGGACAGGCGGAGTATATGCAGGTGCCTTTCGCAGATTTTAACTGTTTGACGCTTCCGAAAGGAGATCAATTTGAGGCTGATTTTGCATTGTTGGCTGATATATTCCCGACTGGATATCACGGGGCAGAGCTTGCAGATGTGAGTCCCGGCGAAAGTGTAGCTGTTTTTGGCGCTGGGCCGGTTGGATTGATGGCAGCTTACAGTTCAGTGATCAGAGGTGCTGCCGAAGTATATTGCATCGATCACGTCCAGGAGAGGTTGGATAAAGCCACCAGCATTGGTGCGGTTCCAATTAACTTTGATGATGGAAATCCCGTTGAACAGATAAGAGATATTAGGAATGATACGGGGGTAGATAAAGGAATAGACGCTGTAGGATATCAAGCTGCAGCGCAAGGTTCCTCTGCTGCCGGCGGGGAACAGGAAGAGATTCCCAACGTGGTTCTAAACCAAATGATTGATGTTGTTAAACCTACAGGTATGATGGGAATACCGGGTCTGTACGTGCCTTCTGATCCAGGAGGAGTGAATGAATCTGCTAAATCGGGAGCTTTACTTTTGAATTTTGGAAAGCTGTTTGAAAAAGGGTTACGTCTGGGCACGGGTCAATGCAACGTGAAAAAATATAATGCGTATCTAAGAGATTTGATTATCGCTGAGAAGGCCAGCCCTAGTTTTGTGGTTTCTCATGAGGTCTCTATAGATGAGGCTCCAGATGCCTACACAAAATTTGATCAAAGAGTGGATGGTTACACTAAAGTAATTCTTCACCCTTAATGGAATTGCGGGCTGGATTTATTCCAGCCTGCTTCAATACCGTAGGAAATGTGATGACTACTCCAAGTTATGATTGGGTTGAGAATTGGGGCGGCCGTGACCAGGGGCAAAAATCGCTATCTGGTTGGGCACACCCTGGAATGGCTACTACCTCAGATGGGCGCATAGTTTCATGTGATAGCGGAAGTTCAGAAATACTTATATACACCCAGGATGGTGAGCTTATTAATTCCTGGTTGGGGAATTTCACAGATGCACATGGTATTACTGTGGTAAATGATGATGGAAACGACTGTTTATGGATTGCAGATAACGGGTCCAAAAGACGGCCGGAATTTTCGTACGGATATCCCCCAGGTGCAGAAAATAAATCAGGGATAGTCCGTAAATATGATTTGGAAGGTCACTCGATCTTAAGCCTTCCTAGCCCTACCCACCCCGATTATGGACAGAGCAGATATGCACCGACTTCCATAGCGGTTGATGAAATACGATTTGGCGGTTTAGGGGACATTTGGGTAGCTGACGGGTATGGTGCGAGTTTGGTGCATAAGTTTAATGCCGAGGGAGAATACATTCTTTCAATAGATGGCTCAGAGGGCTCGGGTCATTTCAGTTGTCCTCATGGCATAGTAATTGATCGTAGAAAATCTACTCCGGAACTTTACGTTGCTGATAGAGCCAATGGCAGAGTCCAGGTGTTCAATCTAGATGGAGACTACTTGAGGACTTTTGGTGAGGATTTTTTCACCACACCGAGTGAATTTGCGATCACGGGAAATTTAATGATCGTAGCTGAATTAGAGGCTCGGTTGGCTATTTTAGACGTAGAAGATAGCTTGGTTAGATATTTGTTTCCAGACGAACTGGCTGCTAAATCTGAAGGATGGCCGAACGAAGTTTCTAATTCTGGGGATATCAAAAGACCGTCTAGATTGGGCCCTGAAAGATTTAATAGTCCCCATGGTGTAACCGTGGACGAATCGGGGAATATATATGTGGCTGAATGGTTAATTGGCGGGAGATTCACTAAATTAGTTTTGAATTAAATGCATCACGCTTGAGATTTGATAATCCACACTTATCTCAAAAACTGTCGCGGAGGTACGCAAAATGCAGATAGGAAACTCAAATCATAATTACGCGTGGCACGAAAAATGGGTTGAAGCGCCAGGCCCTGATAGCGTGAAAGACGGTTGGGCTCATCACGGAATAGTAGTGAGCTCGAAAACTGGTAATGTCATAACATTCCACCAGAGTGAACCGAGAATTCTAGTCTTCAGCCAGCAAGGTGAACTGGTCGATTCCTGGGAGGCCGGAGTTGAAAATGCCCATGGCATGACCCTTATCCAAGAAAATAATGATGAATTTCTTTGGTTGGCTGACAATTTGTCAGGTCAGGTAGTGAAAGTCTCGGTGGATGGAGATCAGTTGATGTCAATCTCCAGACCTGACATTGATACTTACAATTCGGGTGAAAAATATTCGCCAACCGACATCGCGGTATACGAAGAAAAGAACGGGGGCAATGGGGATATTATAGTCGCCGACGGATATGGTTCTAGCCTCATTCATTTTTATACCAAATCTGGCGACTATATTAAGACCATCGATGGTACCGAAGGTGAAGGTGGTAGGTTTGCTACTCCTCACGGTATTTGGGTTGATACTAGAAAAGACGACCATGAACTCTATATAGCTGATAGGAGTAACGGTCAAATTCAAGTCTACTCACTTGACGGGAGTTTTTTGAGAGCTTTTGGTACTGGTGCAGGAGCTGACTGGCTTCATAGCCCTAGTGGTTTTGCAGCCTGGGGTGATCTGCTCATTGTGGCCGAGTTGAGAGGCTCTCGTATAACTTTATTGGATTTAGATGATGAACCTGTAGCTTACCTTGGAGAAAATACAGGAGCGTTCAAATTAAATGAAGGGTGGCCAAATGTTCCTCACAGCACATTGGTTCCTGGGAAATTCAACAGCCCTCATGGTATAGCTTCGGATGGGGACGGTAACATATTCGTAGCTGAATGGTTGATAGGTGGCAGAATTAATAAACTGACAAGATCCTAAAATTCATGATTACTGAATCTCAGGGTGCAGTTGATAGGTGGCGCAATCAGGTCCGACGCCATCATTCTCAGTCTATTTTGGCCCAGCAAAACTTCGACCCTAATCAAGATTTTTGGCAAGGAATGGCTCAGAACTTCAAGGATGATCCATTTCGTAAAGATGATCCCGTCATCGATAGGCTAGAACAGGAATTCGCAGATTGCGGGACATTGGTAGATATTGGCGGGGGGGCAGGGCGACTGGCTCTACCACTTTCCTTATCTAGAGAAGCTGTTACTGTTGTAGATTCGTCAAAAAGCATGCTGGCAGAGCTGAAGGATAGTTGCGAGGAAGCAAAAATTGAGAATGTAGCCTCTGTCTTTGGGCTTTGGGAAGATGCTGTCATAGACATTCACGAAGGGGCTTTGTGCTCCCACGTTACCTATGGGATAGAAAATATAGGTAAATTTTTGAAAAATGTTAACCAATACGCAAGTAAGCGGGTTGTAATTATTGCTTTTATGAAGTCTCCTCAGGCCCACTTTGAAAATTTATGGCGAGAGGTGCATAACCAAGAAAGAGTGCATTTGCCTGGAGTTCCAGAGCTTATGGATGTCTTGTGGCAGTTGGAAATTACGCCTGAATTGAACATTATTGAGTACTTGGGACCACATATATACGAATCTGAGCAAGATGCTATTAGTGATCTTCGAAGGCGGCTCTACGTAAATCAGGGGACAAGGAAAGATGAGATTTTAACCCGTGTCCTTAAGGGTGACTTGAAACCGACAGGCCAAGGGATGGAACTGGCAAATTCTGACGGTAGGATTTCTTGCCTTATAAGCTGGAATAACTAGATTAAACCTTCAGCCCTAATATCATTTAATGCGTTTGCAAAAGCGTTCGCTGTTTTTGATATGTCCTCTTCGGTATGAAAGGCGCTCATTATGAACCTAGTTCCTGAATGAACCCCATTATTTAAAAGGGCGAGATTTAGTTGAGCATTTCTGGCTGAATTTGTAGTTTTGCTCATTTCATCCTTAGATAAAATGCAAATTTCGTGATCACAATCGTGATCGGTACCCAATCTTATGTGGATAAGAGAGTTTACCCCGCTTACACATCCCGGAACTTCCTGTCTGGATAATACATCGTTTAGGTTTCTCTTCAATAGGTTGCCCATTTCAATTGCCCTCTGATTAATCGGGTCTCTTTTAAGGATTTCAAGAGCTTTGATACCGGAGGAAGCTGAGAGAGGATTTGCATTGAAGGTGCCGTTGTGGGCGATTCTTCTATTTTTGTTGAAGTCAGGGTCGTCTCTCGGTTCAATCATGTTTATTATTTCTGCTTTTCCACATACAGCCCCACCAGGCAGCCCTCCACCCAATATTTTTGCCAGCGTAGTCAGATCAGGGGTCACACCGTAGTAAGCTTGGGCACCTCCATCTGATATTCTGAAACCAGTCACTACTTCGTCAAAAATTAGTACAACACCATATTTTGTTGTGATTTCGCGAAGTTCTGTTAGAAAACTAGGGAGTATTGGTTCCAGCCCCATATGGGCCCCGGTAGGTTCCAAAATAATGGCCGCAACATCTTCATTGTTTTGCAGTGTTTTCTCTATGATAGAAATATCATTTGGAGGTAGTACTATAACTGTTTGAAGAGCCTCTTTGGGAATTCCCCCAATTCCATCAGCATCAGCCGAGACATAGTCGCTCCAGCCGTGGAAGTGATCCTCAAACTTGATTATTTTGGATTTTCCAGTGTAGGCTCGGGCCATTCTGATTGCCATCATGTCGGCTTCCGTACCGGAACTGTGGAATCTAACTTTTTCAGCGCTCGGAATCATTTCTTGGACTAATTCCCCCCAACGTATTTCGAGATCAGTTGAACCACTTAAATGAGTGCCTTTTGCCATTTGGTCTTGAACAGCTTTAACGATTTCAGCATTAGAATGTCCAAGTATCAGGGACCCGTGACCGCTCCAAAAGTCTATGACATCATTGCCATCAACATCATACTTGTGAGCACCTGTTGCGTGGGTATAGTAAAGCTGGAACGGATTTTGCCTGCGGGCATCATGTGTCACTCCATTTGGAAACATGTGCTTTGCTTTTTCGTGCCTCTCTGCGGACCCTGGATGACCTGCGATATATTGCTGTTCAATTAGTGTTGCCATTCTGATTAGCTCCCTTAAAGCTCTTGAGTTATTCCTGTATCGGAAGATTTCTGGATTGCATCTATAAGTTTGTGTCTAGTTAGTGCTGTTGAAAAGCTGGGCTCAAATTCTGTATTAGATTTGATACCGTCGGCGAAACGATCCCAGAGTTGAGCTATGTTGAAAGGAGCGCCAGCAGGTACCGAACTGGGAACTTTAGTGTAAGTTTTAGGTATCTCAAGCTCTACTAAGTCTGATTGATCTGCTTTTCCATGCCACAATTTAGATGATCCCGTTGAGGGGGCATCGTTGCTAGTTACAACCAGTGTTCCTTCAGTTCCATAAATTTCAAATCTATACCCGGAACCATGGTATGGGATAGCGCTTACATGAGCTGAGATAGCAGCACCACTTTTCAAAGTCCCATTTATCATTATCGTGTCTGGAGAACTTACGTCAACCGTGCGGTCAGTTTCTTGTTCGTGCCACTGGGGAACTTTTGTGGACACATGTCCCGAAACGCTGACAAATTCTCCAAGGCACATGCATAGAGCGTCTATAGAGTGACCAAACGGAATTGTCAGAGTAGTTGCTCCCAATTCCACGTCCTTTTGCCACGTTCTACCTGGTGGCCTGGAGAGTACCCCAGAACTAAACTGGCGTAGGCTGGCAGACAGAACCTCCCCTATATAGCTTTCCTCTATTAGATCTCTCAAGTACATAAAAATTGGTGCAGCGCGGGATTGGAGCCCGACCATCGTCAACAGGTTTTTTCGTTTGGCAATAGATGTTAGTTCTTCAGCTTCTTTTAAATTTGCACCTAATGGCCATTCTGTATAAATATTTTGTCCTGATTTCAAAACGTCTATCGCAAGATCGTAGTGCTTTGGAACTCTGACTACCACAGCGACTACATCCAAATCGGCTTTATCCAACATTTCTTTATGGTTGCTGAATGCTAGCGGTACCCCGTAGGTATCGGCTGATTCTTTGGCTGTTTCTTTCCGAGAGGTACAGACGGCAGCGAATTCTATATTTGGCATCTCAGCTATCGCCGGAGCATGCGACCTAGGAGTCCATCCGTACCCAACATTGGCCCCTATAATGCCTACTCTAATTTTCTCATCGGCCATAGCTCTATGTCCTTTTCACGCTTTCACAGGGTGGCGACTATATCGTCAGCCTCCACCCAAGCAACTAATTTTTGTTGAGTATATAGGACTTTGGTACCAACAGGCACAAATGTATTCTATAATCACCAAATTCTGTAGCTATTTTGCTATTACTGGAGACTCGATATTTATGAAAATTACTGACGTTAAATTGGTTCACCTTAAAGAACTTGAATCTGTGGGGAGCATTGAGCCGGCTTGGGATGAAGGTGGTTTGATGCATTTCAGTAAGGGAGGCGGATCTTTTACAGAAGTACATACAGACGAAGGAATTGTTGGCATTGGTCCGGCGATGGATCCTTCCATACTTGATTCTGTTAAGAGTGTAGTTGTAGGAGAGGATACCTTTGAAATTGAACAAATTGCTCAAAAACTGAAATATCACGTTAATACACTGCCATACAATGGGGCTGCAGGTGTAGATATAGCTATTTGGGACATTATAGGCAAGGCAAGTGGGCAACCGCTGTACAAGCTTTGGGGGGGATCTAAAAATAGTATGATGCCCTATGCGAGTATGATTTTGCTATCTACCCCTGAGGAGCGGGCAGAATTGGCAGGGTCCTTAATGGAGGATGGCTGGAAGGCAATAAAACTCAGATTGCATCACGATACGATTCAGGAGGATATTCGGACAGTGGAGCTCGTGCGGGAAGTTGTTAAAGACTCTATGGAAATTATGGTCGACGCAAACCAGGCTCAATCCTATGGTAAATGGCAACCAGGTGTAATTTGGGACTTCAGGAGGGCATTAGAAACCGCGAAACTTCTGGAGGAATTAGGGGTCTACTGGTTGGAAGAACCATTACAAAGATATGCATTTTCTGATTTAGAAAGGCTAAACAATTCTGTTGGACTGCCTATAGCCGGAGGGGAAAACAGCAGAGGAATACATGAATTCAGGACAATGGTTGAGAAAAACATATACGATGTTTTACAGCCAGAAAGTATGGTGCTCGATGGGATTACCGAATTAAGAAAAATAGCTGTTTTATCTGAGTTCTATGGAAAAAAAATTGTTCCCCATCATGGAGGGGGTGACATAGGAAGTATTGCTCACCTTCATTTGGTGGCATCGTGGCCTAATGCTCCTTACCTGGAATTGCTAAATGACCCTCCAATAGGCAGTTATGTACATAAATTTGCAATTTTTGAAGATCCTCCTGTCGTCAAAGATGGTTGGATTGCATTACCTGATTCACCTGGGCTAGGCATTGAAATAGATCCTGCGTACATCGAATAGTGCCGGGTACTGAGAAAGAATTAGACAAATCCTCAAGCGGTTCTTTAACCTGGATTCAATGGGTCCAATTATTGGTGGTATCGTCTGGTGTTTTTCTAAGTGCCTTGGATGTCAGTGTAAATGTTGCCCTACCTCGGATATCTGAATACTTTTATTCTTCTCCCAGCACCACTTATCTGATGATTATTTTCTATTTAGGTACAACAGTAGGTTTGCAGTTAACGATGGGAAGAGCTGGGGATGTTTTCGGACTCCGAAAAATTTTTATTTTAGGATTGGTTGCCTATTCATTGGCAATGATGGCAATAGGATTCTCCCCTACTATACAATCCGTAGTTGGGTTTAGAGTGCTACAGGCAGTCGGTAATTCTGCCCTTTTGGTAATTGCCCCGGCACTAGCGACATCATTGTTTCCTTCTGAAGTTCGTGGTCGAGCACTTGGTGTGATGACAGGAGTGGGCAGTGTAGGAATGATAGTGGGAACCTTGTACGCGGGAATTGCATTGGAGTACGTATCTTGGCGGTGGATATTTTTCGGAAGAATACCTATCTGCATTTTAGCGATAATAGGGTCTTTAACAATTATCCGTGGAGTCGGGAATCGGCCCAATATAAAGCCTGGTACGCTAGCTAATTTTGATTGGATCGGCGCAGCACTTGTTTTCGTTTGTCTATCGGGCTTCGTTGCCACCATTAACTCGGCTACAGCAATAGGCTGGCTTCGGGTTGAAACATTTGCGTCATTGGGGCTTTCTATCGTTGCTGGGATATTTTTTGTTAGACGCCAGTCGATTATCACTGACCCGCTTTTTAATTTTCGACTAGTAAATAACCTCACCGTTGGGGGCGGTTTCTGCTCTAATTTATTTCTATACATGGGATCTTTTGTTAATTTATTTATCCTTCCATATTTTGTCGGAGAAATAATGGGAGCTTCCTCTTTAGTTCTAGGTATTTTTCTTCTTTTGAACGCTGTTTCGGTCTCTTTATTTTCGCCAATAGGGGGATATTTATCAGACAGAGTAGGCCCTGGGATTATCACGGTATCAGGGCTAGTTATAGTATTTGTAGCGCTTATTTCGTATACCGCACTGGGTTCCGACTCTTCCTTATTTGAAATTGCAGTTCGGATGTTGTTCGTAGGTATGGGGATAGGTTTATTTCAGAGTTCGAATTTAAGTCTCATAATGGGAACAATGTCCTCTTCTGATTTAGGGTCGGGAGGAGCGGTGTCCTCAATATCAAGAGGTCTGGGAAGCGTGACGGCAGTTACTCTGCTTGGATGGATGTTTACCTCAATATACGAGGCTAAGTCTCCGTCTGTAGATATTCTTGAGGCTTCTTCAAATGCTGATTCTATAGCATCCTTTATGAATGCGTTTCAAGTCTCTTATATGATCGCATCCGCTATTATTTTAATTGGTCTTATCTCATCAGTGATCGCCTGGATAGGCTTGAAAAGGCCGAAGAAACTCATATAGATTTAGTCTATAATTCCCCTAATTAGCTATATCTTATTTTGTGATGATTAGTATCAAAAGCAATTGACTCGTTTATGACTGATGCGCCTTCGGGTTTTGGGTAAATTAGTTGGTACTGTTTTCACAATAGGCATTCTTGAAAAAGGAGGATTATTGATGGGTACTCTCCCTCAATCATCCACGCTTAGCCATATATCGGTGCTTGACCTAACCGGCCCAGAAGGAAATTTGTGTGGAAAGATTCTTGCCGACCTTGGCGCTGATGTCACAAAGATAGAGCCGCCAGATGGTGATCAGGGCAGATATAGACCTCCCTTTGCTGTAGGTGCTAATAAGGACTATTTCAGCTTATATTTTGCCAATTACAACATAAATAAATATGGCGTAATGCTGGATCTTGAATCTACAAAAGGTGCTGAAAAGTTTGTTGAATTAGCGAGAACGGCGGACATTGTTATTGAAAATTTCAGACCAGGATATATGGAGCAAATTGGGATTGGATATGAAAAATTATCCTTACAGAATCCCGAGATAGTGTTGGCGTCTATTAGTCCTTTTGGTCAATCAGGACCCTATAGCACTTTTATTGGAAATGAACTTATTGTCCAAGCAATGGGTGGCGTGATGTACTGCCAGGGAGATGACAAAAAAGCCCCATGCCTAGCGCCATGTGAACAAATATCTCAGTTATCATCCTTCCATGCCGCTACCGGGATATTGGCTGCTATAAATCACCGAAACCTTACCGGCCAAGGGCAATGGGTGGAGGTGTCAATGTATGAAATTGCAGCTCAACTTTTATTTAATGTGACAAGGTATACCTACCACAGTGATATTGCTCGAAGAATGGGCTCTACACCGATAATTGCTCCCAACGGGCATTACGCATGCTTAGATGGATACATTTCATTGGCGGTTCTCGAAAACAGACATTGGCAGGAATTAGTGAGATGGATGGAGAATGAAGTCCTTTCCGACCCAATGTGGGAGGACATGAATTTCCGACGATCCCAGCCAGAGATTGTAGACATTTTTGTTAGAGAATTCATATCGGAGTTTTCTGTGGAAGAATTCTTGCAAGAAGCCCACTCTCGTCATTTGGCAGTAAGTAGAGTAAACGATATTTCCGATTTAGCGACGAGCACGCAATTGCAGGAAAGAAATTATTTTCGTGAAATTGTGGATCCTGAGATTGGTACCAATATTATTCCTGGTCCTCCATATAGATTTTCTTTGACACCGTGCCTTGAGAACAGACCATCGCCTCGTCTGGGAGAACATCAAGACCGTGTGATCGAGAAGAAGAAATCAGTGGTGGGAAGATACCCGGCCGTATGTAAAAGCTTGATGGAGACATCTGATTTACCCTTACACGGAATTAGGGTCTTGGATTTAAGTCGTGTTTGGTCGGGCCCTTTTTCTACAAGATATCTCGGAGATTTAGGGGCGGATATTATCAAAGTTGAAACAAGTAAACACTTGGACACTGGGAGAATAGTGACCAACTCCACGCCACAATTCTTGGAAATCAACAGAAATAAAAAGAGCATAACAGTGGATTTTGCAGGTAGCGATGGAGTGAATCTTATTAAGGAGCTGATTGGAATTTCAGACGTTGTGGTTGAAAATTTTGCTTCAGGGGTATTAGATCGACGTGGCTTAGGATACGAAACCCTAAAAAAGGAAAAACCTGATCTAGTGATGGTTAGCATGCCGGGATATGGAAGTGCAGGCCCCAAAGCTAACCATGTGGGTTACGGGCAAAGCTTAATGTCTTATGCTGGGTTGTCGAAATTATGGGGGTATCCTGATTCACCAATTGAAAATCACTCAGATGTACATTTCCCTGATTTCGTTTCAGCAGCAGCAACTTCGACGGCTATTTTAGCTTCGTTGGAGTATCGGACCCAATTTGGCTTTGGACAACACGTAGAAATAGCACAAGTTGAGGCAATGGTAGGTTCTATGGGGGTGGCGATTTCAGATTATTTTGTAAACGGGAATTCATGGGAACCAATGGGTAACAGAAACTTCTGGAGTGCACCTAGTGGCTGCTATCCCTGTAAGGGAGAAGATGAATGGTGCACAATATCCTGTACTAGTGACAATGACTGGAATAACTTTGTTATGGTAATGGGAGACCCTAAATGGGCTAAAGATTCAAAATTTGTGTCCCAGGAAAACCGACTAAAAAACCATGATGAGTTGGATAATCATATAGGTGAATGGACGGTTAAATTTGAGTCTTATCATCTAATGAATATGCTTCAAGAGCATTCAGTTGCCGCCGGAGTAGTTCAAAATGGTAAGCAGTTGTACAACGATCTCCATTTAAAGGAAAGAGGATTTATTGTCAGCGTGGACCATTCAGAATGGGGAAAGGTAGAACATCCAGGAATAGCTATTAAGTTCTCTGATACCCCTGGGCGGATTGTTAAAGGGGTACCAAGATTAGGGGAGCATAACAACCAGGTTTTCTCAGAATTGTTGGGTATGTCGGGAGCTGCCGTGGACCATTATGTAGAAAATAAAGTAATTGCATAAATCGATGTGATTGGCTCGTGAGGTAAATTTATGAGTAACGCAGATGTACGTATATCATTTAAGTCTCAGGTTCGAATGCCTAATGGGCTTCAGTGGTTCGGGGATGAGTTATTTGTGATGGATCAGCTGACGGATGATATATATGTTCTAGATGCTACAGGAGAGTTGATTAGGATTATTAGTACCGAAACTGAAAATGGATCTGGAATTACCGTGGGAGGAGGATTTATATGGACTGCTTGCAACGGTTCTGCAAGTGCACGGCCAACAAGACCTACAGATGATCACATTTCGAAAGTCATAAAAATCGATCCCGAGAATGGCGAAACCGTGGGCTATTTTAATACGCCGGACGGTGGAGGTATTCATGGTCTAGAATGGGAAGATGGCAATATTTGGATTACGGCCTTCAATCCGAAATCGTTGGTACTAATAAATGGTACTTCGTATGAAATTATCAGACAATTTTCCTGCGATCTCAATGTCCTGCATGGACTAGCTTTGGAAGGGGAAGCAATATGGTGCTCTGATAGGGCAGAGAAATCGATATCTAAATACCATAAAGAAACAGGGGAAAAGATCGATGAAGTCATACTCCCAGTTAACGGGCCTGACCCTCACGGTCTCAGTATCAAAGATGGGGAGTTATGGTATTCAGATGCTGATTTTCCCCTCACAGAAGGTATGAGAGGGTATCCTGAAATAGGCATAATTGTACGATGAGAATACCCTGAAGAATTTTCATATTAATTGAGTTAGGAGTTATATACACATGCGTCAGATGTCATTAGTGGCTTTTTTACAGGCACAAAATTGCACTACACTACCCTCCTCATGGCGTCACCCAGAAGCAAGGATAGATACCTATTCTCCTGAATATTACCAACACATTGCTCGTGTCTTGGAACGAGGCAAATTTGATATAGGTTTCTTCGACGACCGTTTAGCAATGCCTGACATGTATGCTGGAGACCATGCCGAAACTGTGAAAAATGGTATTCGATGTACAAAACTAGACGCGGCTACCTGCCTAATGAGCATGGCTGCTGTTACCAAATATCTGGGGTTAGGAGCTACTTATTCCACCACCTATTACGAACCTTTTCATGTGGCCAGATTATTTCAAACCCTTGATTTAATGACAAAAGGTCGCGCAGCGTGGAATGTTGTTACTTCAGTCAACGATAATGAGGCACGCAATATGGGACGTGAAGCCCACACTGAACACGATGTCCGATATGACAGAGCTGACGAGTTTTGTGAGGCAGTTTTGGGCCATTGGGATTCTTGGGATGACGATGCGATAGTTGTGGATAAAGAGAACAATCTTTATGCCCATCCCGATAAAGTTCGTAAAATAAATTTCAAAGGGAAATTTTTGAGTTCCCGTGGACCTTTTACAGTGCCTAGAACGCCCCAGGGAAGACCTGTGGTGATACAGGCAGGTGGGAGTACTAGAGGCAAACAATTTGCTGCTCGGTGGGGGGAATTAATATTCGCAGGTTATCGAAATTTAGATGTTGGAAAGATTGAATATGCAGCACTAAAGAAAGGTGCTGAAGAGGTAGGGCGAAATCCTGACCATATGAAAATAGCATCTTTAATGTACCCGATTGCTGCTGCAACTAAATCCGAGGCTGAGGACAAGAAAGCAGCCTATGAGCTCCTCTCCAACGATATGGATCAATTGTTGTTGCTGTCTGAGGCACTAAATTTCGATTTTTCCACTAAAGGAATGGATGAAGGCTTCACTGAAGACGAATTGGAGGGTCTCCAAGGCATGCAGGCTATGAGAGATAGGGTCGTATCATCAGGTGTTAGAAACCCAACACCCAGAGATTTTATGAGGATAACCAGAAGAGGGTTGCTTAGTGATGGACATACCATGGTAGGTGGGCCTAATGATATAGCTGATGAAATGGAAGAATGGTTCCATTCCCCGGCTTGTGATGGATTTGTTGTAGGACCAACACACCAACCGGGAGCATTTGAAGATTTTGTTGAATTTGTAGTTCCAGAGCTTCAAAAGAGGGGTGTTTTTAGGAAAGACTATAGCGGTAACACCCTGAGGGATCATCTTGGCCTGGATAGAGCAGCTATAGGCTCTTGGAAGACAAACTATGACACTGTGCCATCTTAAGGATAGTGACTTAAATACCTCTAATTATCACGCTCCGGTTTTGAAAGACCTGTTGCCTCAACAATTTCAGGAACCGATGATTCCCATTTATATGCCATTACATGGATCCCAGCGACACCAGTCAAAGCTTTAACTGCATCTACTATTTCTATGCAGGCTTCCACTCCAGCTTTTTGTTGTTCTTTTCGGGGATACTTTTCTATTTTTTCTATCACGTAGTCAGGCACAGCAACACCAGGTACATTTTCTCTTAACCAGCGGGCAAAACGTGCTGATTTAAGCGGTCCTACCCCAACTAACAGTGGTGGAGGTGTTCCTTTGGTTAATCCTAGCAGGCGGTCAAGGAAAGATTTAAATCTCTCTATGTCAAAACAATACTGTGTCTGGAAAAAAGAGGCACCAGCTTTGTGTTTTTTGAGTACTCTTAAGGCCCTTTCTTCAAACGGTGGTACGAATGGATTGACTGCGGCGCCTAGATACAAATTGGGTTTGGCATCCAGCTCCCTGCCACTTAAAAATTTGCCTCTTGTCTTTAGGTGGTTAATGGTGGTTAATAGCGTTACGGAATCAAGATCGAATACAGGTTTTGCCTCAGGGTGATCGCCGGTTTGAACACCGTCCCCTGTCACGCAAAATATGTTTCGGATCCCTATCGCGTGGGCTCCTATGACATCTGCTTGTACAGCGATCCTGTTTCTGTCTCTGCACGAGAACTGAATTATGGGTTCCATATCATTTTCGATAAGTATTGCTGCTGCTGCGATGTTTGAAAAATGAGGAACTGCTCCGGTGGAATCCGGGATGTTAATTGCGTCGCAGTACGGCTCAAGCATCTTGGCGCTTTCTACTAGGGCATTCTTCTCAATTGAGTCTGGGAGTGTGACTTCTGCTGTTACTGTAAAAAGCCCCTGCTCCAGCCTTCGAGCTAAATCGGAAACAGGTTTAGGAGTCATTTTTCGTGCCTAATTCATTAATCCAAGCAGAGGTTCCGGACAAACTGTGATCAAGTTGAGGCTGTATCTCTTGAATTGACTCATAGAAAACAGCCATTTGATGTGAATTATTCCAAGCTCTGACCCATACACATTTCATGTTTGGCTTTATCTCACAGCTGCCATCGTTTCTCACACCACCGCAAGGACCATTTCTGAGGGTTTTGGGGCACCCCATAGGGCACACCATGCCGGTTGAGTGAAGAATGCATTGTCCGCACATTTGGCATCCAAATAGTGGTTTCTTGAGGGCTTTTTCACTGGTTACCATAAACCATATAAATGGTCTCTTGTTTCCTAGGACAGGAATTATTCCCGATAGTACTTTCAAGCAAAACAAATATGTGGTTTCAAGCGACCGGACCTTATTCATAAGTTGATTTTACAACCTAATGGTATATGGATCAGTATCAATTAATGTTAACTAATGATGGAAGAGTATTTTGCCGTTGTGGTACAAGATCTACAGCCAGATATAAAAACAGCTTTATGCCCTCACAAATTTTTGAACGCAACGATCACCCCTATCTATACCAAGAAAGGTCTCACTCACTTCTGAGACATAAAAACTGCCTTCAGAGTCCACGGCAATTCCGTGGGGAGCACCAAATAAGCCAGCTCCTGGTTCGTGGTTTACTTTCCCCACTATCATCGGATTTCTACTGGGAGAGTCAGCCAAACCCGATCCCGTTTCGGAATCGTCTACATTTACCCCAACATCTCCCCATCTGGCAAGAATATTGCCAGAACTGTCCAAGATACTTACACGGTGATCCAGCTCTGCAACGTAGAAATTGCCGTCTGGTCCCCTTCGTACATCATTTGGCAAATTTACGTTGGTCCATTGTCCAAGAAATTCACCTGTTTTAGAGAAATATTGGATCCTGTTGTTATACCTGTCCGTGGCATAGATTTTGTCATCGTCGTCGATATCAACATACACACTATGGATAGTGTCAAATTGACCAGGCCCACTCCCATGCCCACCCCACGAATATTTCAGGACCCCTTCGGGATCAAAGCAATGAATATGCGAATTTCCATAGCCGTCCGATGCGTAAAGATCACCATTCGAGGCTACCGTAAAATGAGTTGGCCTATTGAACGGGATACCACTTTGTTCAGGGGCATTGATTAAAGGTCGTCCAAGGGTCATTAACAACTTGCCGTTTTTAGTCCACTTCCTAACTGTGTGATCCCCCGTATCGCTGGTGTAAACGGATCCATCGGGCCCGATGCTTACGCCGTGCGGAACTATGAAGTCGAAGCCTATTTTTCCCCAACTCCCAAGATACTCACCCGATTTGTCGAAAATCATAATCGCAGCGTATGGACCTCGGTTGAAAACGTATACGTTGTCATCTTTATCAACCGCCACATCAGCAACTTCCACGAACGGCCATCCTCTTGGTCGCTTAAAGAAATTTTCAACAACTTCGTATTTGTATTCACCACTACCAAATGTGCCCATGCTGA
>CAYMZR010000039.1:0-16981 GCA_964394975.1 uncultured Dehalococcoidia bacterium
CAAAGGAATAGGTTCGGATGGTCTTATCGTTGCGTGCCCTCCATCTAACGACTCAAACCTAAAGATGCGCATGTTTAACGCCGACGGTTCTGAAGGGGAGATGTGTGGAAATGGAATACGATGTCTAGTGGCTTTTGCCAGAGATGAAGGTCTGGTACAAAGTAATGCACAGGTGGTCAAAGTAGAAACACTCGCAGGTGATTTGGATGTTTTCCCTATCGTGGAAAATAACCAAATGGTAGGGGCGAAAGTTAGTATGGGATCGCCTATTTTACTACCTGAAGATATCCCCGTTAAAATTGGAGATGATGAGTCAATTCTAAACTATTCACTGACTATGGATAACCATGAATTTTCCTTTAACTTTGTCTCAATGGGTAACCCTCACGCCATTGTTTTTATTGAAGATGAAGTGGATGACTTTCCTTTAGAGTTAATAGGGCCCGAGATTGAGAATCACCCTATTTTCCCAAACAAAGTTAACTTTGAAATCGTAAATGTTTTGGGTCCTTCGGAGCTAAAAATGCGAGTATGGGAAAGAGGGTCTGGAATCACCATGGCCTGTGGTACCGGGGCCTGTGCCGTAGCGGTAGCAGCCCATTTGAAAGGTATCACCACAAATACTGTCGATTTAAGACTACCTGGCGGCGATTTAAAAGTTCGATGGGATGGGGTAGGGGAAGTAGAATTAGAAGGACCAGTAAAAACGGTATATAGAGGTCTCCTAGAATAGAATTTAAATTTTGGATTAGGTATAAACAGGAGTTAAAGAAATATGAAATTCGCAAAGCGATTAGACACGGTACCACCGTACCTTTTCGTAGAAATAAGCAGGAAAATCGCAGCCAAAAAGGCAGAAGGGATAAACGTCATTTCGTTTGGAATTGGTGATCCTGATTTGGAAACTCCTAACAACGTCATCGAAGAACTCAGCAGAACTGCCTTAGATGCTCCAAATCATCGATATCCAGAAACCGACGGACTTCCAGAATTTCGAAAAGCAGTTGCCGACTGGTACCAACAGCGTTTCTCGATCTCAGTGGATTCTGATAAAGAAGTTCTTCCACTAATAGGAGCTAAAGAAGGCATAGGCCATGCCGCTCTGTGCTTTATAGATCCAGGAGACATTGCCTTGGTCCCAGATCCTGGATACCCGGTCTACTCGGTAGGTACATGGTTTGCTGGCGGAGAATGCCACTGGATGCCACTTAAAGAGGAAAACGGGTGGCTACCTGACCTTGATGACATCCCAGATGATGTGGCCAATAAATCCAAAGTAATGTGGCTAAATTATCCCAATAACCCCACAGGGGCTATTGTGGACAAAGGATATCTAGCCGAAGTGGTTAGCTTTGGCAAACAATACGAAATAGCGATAATGCATGACGCCTGTTATACCGAGGTCGCATACGATGGCTACCGACCCATAAGTTTCCTTGAGATACCCGGCGCAATTGATGTAGGCCTCGAATTTCATTCGTTATCGAAAAGTTACAATATGACTGGATGGCGAGTAGGAATGGCTGTGGGGAATCCTGATATGATCGATGCTCTCATGGTAGTGAAATCTAATCTAGATTCAGGTATACCAAATGCTATCCAATATATGGGTATCGAGGCACTAAAAGCCACGAACCAAGAGATAGATTCCCGGAATGCCGTATATCAAGATAGGCGAGACAGGGTAGTTAATTCTTTAAACAAAATCGGACTCAATGTTGACCCTCCAAAAGCCAGCCTCTACGTCTGGACAAAGATTCCTTCCGGATATACCTCAGCAGAATTTGCCGAACTACTATTAGAGGAAAGAAACGTGGTGGTTACGGCTGGAAATGGGTATGGTCCTAGCGGAGAGGGATACGTCCGCCTTTCTCTTACCATTTCAGAAACGGACCTTCAGGAAGGTTTAAAAAGATTAGAAGGCTGGAAAATACCGCAAAAATGATGGAGTAGCTCTCATATCTACTAAACTACATACTGTGGCTTCCAAACCTGAACGAGTCATGCTCGTCGGTGTACATATCAAAGGATCTAGAAGTAGGTGGCGGCCAAAAGATTCCATAGCTGAATTACAGGAATTAGCTTCAGGTGCTGGCGCCAAAGTAGTCGATATAGTTTCCCAGCAATTAACCAAACCAACGCAAACCTATGTTGGCAAAGGAAAACTGGAAGCACTCCTAGAAACGGTCAAACAAAAAAAGATAGATACCGTCATATGTGACGACGAATTAAAACCTACCCAGCAACTCAATCTTGAAAATTCACTCCCAGGTATAAAAGTAATAGACCGAACCGCCCTCATTTTAGACATATTTGCTTCGAGAGCTCAGACACATGAAGGTAGATTACAAGTCGATCTAGCACAGCACGAGTATCTTTTACCAAGATTAGCCGGACAATGGACTCATTTGGAAAGGCTAGGGGGGGGAATTGGCACAAGAGGCCCTGGGGAATCCCAAATAGAAACAGACCGTCGCCTTGCTAGGAATCGAATCGGGAAATTGAAAAAAGATATCGAGAAAGTTCGTCAGCACCGAAAAAGATACCGACAACGAAGGAAACGCTCTGATTTGCCAATAATTTCCTTGGTCGGATATACCAACGCAGGAAAAAGCACATTACTTAATACCCTTTCCTCTGCCAGAGTCGCCGCCGAAGACAAACTATTTTCCACCTTAGACCCAATAACAAGGAAAATACAGCTAAAGGGTGGACAAGAGGTCCTTTTGACCGACACTGTTGGATTTATTCAAAAACTACCCACAAGCCTTATCGCTGCCTTCCGTGCAACGCTGGAGGAAGCAGAAGAAGCTGACTTACTAGTCCATGTTTCCGATATTTCTCACCCAAATCGATCTGAACACTGTCATGCGGTCAATGAAATCCTCGCAAACCTTGGCTTGAAACAAAAACCGAAAATAGGCGCTCTCAACAAAATAGATCTCTTACCAGAGGCATATCTGGCCCATGAAGATGAATCTTTGATAAAACTTATGGATCAATTCGATCAAGCTATTTTTTGTTCGGCTGAAACAGGATTTGGGGTAGGGAAACTAATTAATGCCATTGACGGTAATTTAATTAGATAGAGAGTTTATTGGAATTGATTCATAATTGCGCACTATAAATGTTATGTAAAGTTAACGGGCAGACACATTCATAGAAAGACAGCCTTTGGATGTTAAATGAGTTAACAGGCTCATCACTAAATTGCTAATATCTCGGTATGTGATCAACTGCACCTGTCTTAGGGCCGACACTGGAAGGTATTTTTGAAATTCGATGGATTCGGATATCAGTATTACATTACCTGGGGTAATACCATTTGCAACTCCCACTGCGAATATTTCAGTATACTGGGCGTCTTCGTGGATATCTGAGGAATCTAGCAGTAAAATACTTGCAACTGCCTTATCAGGTTCTTCCACGTCATCATAAGGCCCCATACTTTTTGTTGGTATACCCAGAGCGCTAAGGTGCTCTATAACAACAGAAGTAACCTCTTTAGCTCCGGCTGTGGTATCTATAAAAAGCAAATAACCCTGACTGCGAGATTCGATATATTGCTGTCTTTTGACAGACTGTATTAAAACCGGCTCCTCTCTTTCTGGATCGGATTTTGCCGCGAGTGGCTGCATCTCAAGTTGTTCCTGTGATATAACTTCGTTTTTTTCAACAGATGCTATGTAGGCAATATTCTTTGTGTATATTTCTATAAATTCATCTGTTTGTCCTAAATCTATTCCTAAATCCCTTACCAATAGATTGGTAAGAAATTCAGATTTAGGTAGCTCTCCATCCTGTACTAATTGATTCAATTTATCAAATTTCTCTGGGGTATGAGCAGCCGAATCTAAAGTTTTTGCTAGCTCTTTCTCCGACTTTGGCATTGAAATTGAAATTCCAAGTTCCGTCAAGGAAATAGTATCATCTCTATATCTGCCTCTGGTAAATCCATACTGTTCCGAAGCTGCCAAGAGCGTGGTAAAGCTGCTACTGCGGTGACTTATACCTAGATGTGAAGCTAAAAGTCCCCGATCAAGCGGAAGACCAGCATTATCCCTATATATAGCTTTAGCTATTTCCAGAGCAGCCTCAAGGGTGTGTGCGGGATAGCTCCTCACTCTTCTGGTTCTGCGGTATCCATCTTTATTCATGCTATTTCAAATCTTACATCGTTTATTGAAATCATTTTGAAATAAATATACCCTTCCCAATGTAATTGTCAATGCGCTTTGCGAATTGTGCTAACACTCCCTATTTCACTTTCCCACAAATTGATAAAATGGAAGGCATATGAATTTTTGCCCTACCCACTCATTAGGAATATGACAGATAAAATGGTTAAGCTATCCACCTTAATATTTACCCTATTTCTCTCTTCAATTATTGCCGCATGTGCCTCCGAACCGAATGAGAAGTCGGCTCTATCCCCTACTTCTGAATATGGTGACAGTAGTGCACCTTACTCGGTCACATCTGTTGCTACTGGATCTGATTTGGGCTCCTCGCAAGGCACGCCCAAAGAGTTGGAAGCAATTTGGGAAGCGTGGGCGCTTTTAAATAGGGAACATATCGACCGCGCATCTTTTGATTCGGAAATTTTTGAAGAATCAGCTATAAAGGGATTAATAGATGCTGTTGAAGACACTCACACATCATACGTAGATCCCCTAGTCCTGGAAATTGAGCAAACAAACTTATCAGGGCAATTCGAAGGCATCGGTGCTCATGTGAGAAGGCGTGAAGACGGTATGATACAAATAATAAGCCCAATTGAAGGGGGCCCAGCAGAAGCTGCAGGAATATTAGCAGGTGACATAATATTAGCCGTAGACGGAGAGTCCATAGAAGGACTAGAGCTATTAGAGGCAGTGTCTAAGATTAGAGGACCAAAGGGGAGCACAGTTTCCCTTACTGTAAAGCACATTGGCCAATTGGAAAGCACAGTCATAGACGTGCTTAGAGACGTAATAGCGCTCCCTAGCGTACTCCTTAGAAGCGATCCTGGGGCCGAAATAACCCATATCCGGATTACCGAATTCAAAGGGGATACCCCGACAAGGCTTTCCGAAATTTTGGGTACCGAAATCGAGTCCGGTTCCCAAGGATTGATTCTCGACCTAAGAAGCAATCCAGGAGGGTACCTACAACAAGTGTTCGATATTGCAAATATGTTTCTTGACGATGGAATTATACTCTTGGAGGAGCGACAGAACGAGAACGTAACATGGCAAGCCTCGCCAGGAGGAATTGCCACTAATCTCCCAATGGTATTGCTTGTCAACAAATACAGCGCCAGTGGAAGTGAAATTTTAATGGGAGCTTTCCAGGATAACGGCAGGGCCACTATCATAGGGGAACAGACCTTCGGGAAAGGCACAGTCAACGTTTTTCGAAAATTAAGTAATGGAGGTGGCTTATACCTGTCGGTCGGCCGTTGGTATACGCCAAGTAAAAGGCCTATAGAAGGCGAAGGTTTGACACCAGATATATTGATAACCGCAAGAGATTCCCAAGAAGCTGACATCAAACAAGTCGACGCTGCATTCGAAGAAATAGAGAAACTTTTAGGTAACTAAGACGAGAAGAAGGGATGGCACAGACATTAATATCATCTAACCGTAGAGCAAACTATGACTATGAAATCTTAGAAACCGTGGAGGCCGGTTTGGTGCTGCAATCATCCGAAATAAAGTCAATCCGCGACAACCGAGTTAATTTAGCCGGATCTTACGCATTCCCCTCAAACGGTGAAATGTGGCTCCATAATGCCCATATAGCTCAATATCCTTATTCTAGAGGTGAAAATCACCACCCCTTGAGAAGCCGAAAACTCCTTTTAAAAAAACAGGAGTTGCGGAAATATGCCTCGGCCGCCCAGCAAAAAGGTTATTCTATCGTTCCACTAAAACTCTACATTTCTGGACATTATGCAAAAATCACGATTGGAATAGGCCGAGGAAAAAAACGCTATGATAAAAGAAAGGCCATCATGGAAAAAGAAAGATCTAGAGAAGCTAAGGATGCCATAAAACGCGACTTCCATTAAAAAAGGTTCCGGAGAAAGCACCAAAACCTTCCTTTAAAGGCAAATAGCCCTTAACGATCAACCCTGTTCACCTGCAAGGTGTCACCAGGTGCCAAAGCCACCCTTCTAACATCTATCCGGAACTTCAGTAACCAATAAGCCAATGTAGCCTTACTTACACCTAAATAATCAGCGGTAGCCGTGAGACCCTGCTCAGTTACCATTTCTGGGAGCATCTTCTCAAGCGGTTCACGGAACCTTTCTTCAACAGCTATCATCATTTTTGTCTTTCTTGTTGGCATCATTTCCTCCGTTAATTTCGAAGACTATTAGATATTATTTACCAAATGGAGCAATGTCAACGCAGTTTTCAATCATTTCTGGAGCTTTTCTAATCATTTCAATCCCTCTCTTCTCTTGCCCAGGTTTCGGAATGCTTAATGTTATTAATCGCAGACCTCTCAGTAAGTTCACTCATATGTATAGTCCTATATCCTTTAGTTCAAATTTGACGTTTCGATTCCAAACTTGGAGAATATTTATGTGACCCTGTAGCTCAGTGGATAGAGCGACTGCCTTCTAAGCAGTAAGTCGTGGGTTCGAATCCCTCCAGGGTCGCCATTCTTTCATCCGGATAGGGTACAGTTGATGAATCACTCCCCTGCCCAGCACATGCAACTAATACATGGAAATCATATGGCAAATCGACTATCGAAAGAATCTAGCCCTTATCTCTTGCAACACAAAAACAACCCCGTTGATTGGTTTGCTTGGGGAAAAGAAGCATTTGAAGAAGCCAAAACCCGTGACGTACCCATCCTGCTGAGTATTGGATATTCCTCCTGCCATTGGTGCCACGTTATGGAATACGAATCTTTCGAAAACGAAACCATTTCCAAACTTATGAATCAGAACTTCGTAAGCGTCAAGGTAGACCGTGAGGAAAGGCCGGATATAGATTCCATATACATGTCTGCAGTACAATCCATGACCGGTCAAGGCGGATGGCCGTTGACTGTTTTTCTGACTAGTGATGGGCTGCCCTTCTTCGGGGGTACCTATTATCCGCCTGAACCCCGTGGCGGCATGCCTGGATTTTCTCAATTACTATCAGCCATATCTGACGCATACAAAGACAGACGAGATGAAATAGAAGAATCCGGCTCGTATCTCCGTGACCATATCAAACAAGCCCCTGAGAGTTCTCCCGCAGATAACACCTTGGAGTCAGCCTTACTAGAAAAGGCCTACCAGCAACTCTTAACTCAACATGACTGGGAATCCGGCGGCTTTGGTAATTCGATCAAATTCCCCCAACCTATGGCGCTGGAGTTCTTACTAAGATATCACCAACGACATCTTAGCTCTCGGGCATTAGAAATCGTTGAACTTTCGCTTCAGAAAATGGCTTCAGGCGGTATGTATGACCAACTGGGAGGAGGTTTCCATCGTTATTCGACTGATAGAAACTGGCTAGTACCGCACTTTGAAAAAATGCTCTATGACAACGCCTTACTTTCACGCTTGTACATACATGCATATTTAGTTACGGGCAGAAAATTCTACATCGATGTGGCTGAAGACATATTCCGGTATATAGACAATGAAATGACAGATAAGGATGGGCTATTCTACTCAGCCGAAGATGCCGATAGTGACGGAAAAGAGGGAACCTATTACATATGGGACCACACTGAATTAAATCAATTACTAGATGAACAGGAATTCAAACAGCTTCAATCAGCTTTCACCCTCTCACAAACAGGGAACTTTGAAGGTAAGAACATCCTCCATTACACGCCAGACGGAGATAATTTGGGATTTCTTGGCTCGAATAATCTAGATCTGCAGGCTATCAGGGCAAAGTTAGTCACACAGAGAGAGTTCAGAAACAAGCCATTCAGAGACGAAAAGAACTTACTTTCATGGAATGCCTTAATGTCCCTCTCATTTATTGATGGATACTTCATTACCAAAGATGAAAAATGGTTAAATAAAGCAATACTAAACGCTAATTCATTGTTAAATATTATAGATACTGATTTAAGTGTATTTCATTCACATAAGACAGGAAAGGTCGGTAGTTACGGCTACTTAGAGGATTATTCAGCCCTCATTTTGCTTATGTTATCTCTGCATGAAGCGACTCTGGATCTTACATGGCTAAACCAGGCAGAGCTATTTGCAGAATCTTTAGTGCAATTATTCTGGGATAGTCACGAATCACGCCTATACGACACTCCACACAACGGTGAAACTCTCATCATTAGACCAGGAGAAAGTTACGATAATGCTACCCCTTCAGGATCATCAATGGCCGCAGAAGGCTTATACAAGCTTTCTATAATAACTAATAATAAACAATATCTTAATATTGTTATATCATTATTGTCATCCGTTTCTAATATCGCCACAAAACACCCGATCTCATTCAGCAACTGGCTATGTGTTTTCGATTCTTTTCTTTATCCAACTCTGGAAATCGCCATTGTTGCAGAAGACCACGAAAATGCTATAAAAATGCGCGATTGTTTATTCGAGTCCTATATGCCTAATCATATTTTTTGCGGAAACGCCTATTTCAGCCGCTCAGAGAAATTTAGAAACAAATGGGACTCTTATCCCCTACTCAGGAAAAGGGAGCCGGAACCTAACAAAGCTACAGCGTTTCTATGTGAGAATTATGCCTGTGAACTTCCTGTGAGTTCTCCAAAGGAATTTTTAGATTTGATTAGGCAAAAATTTAATTCAGCTCAACAGTAGGATCACAGTTCCTTACGCAGGGAACCGTCTAACTCTAGGGAGGCCCATTGCTCTACAAATGTTTTTTTTGCCAAAGTCGGTGATTCTCTGGTCTTCTTCCAGGAGGCTGGAAATGGTTTCCTAACAAAAGGAGCTATATTTGCTATTAAACTAGCTGATTTTATGAACGTATTGGTTAATTTGCTATTTGCGAGAAGAAGTGCCGCAAATTTTGAAAAAAATCTCTCCCACAGCTTTGAGGTACGTTGATCTGGGTAGTCATTACCCTCGACCAATTGATTGCGCAAATACAAAAGCATTCTGGGAATATCTATTTTTACTGGGCATGCTTCTTTACATGCCCCACAAAGACTAGAAGCAAACGGTAGATTCTTACCATCTGACAAGCCCGTAAGCATCGGTGAAACAATAGCTCCGATAGGTCCAGGATACACCCAACCATAGGAGTGTCCCCCAACTTTCCTATAAACTGGGCATGCATTTAAACATGCCCCGCATCTAAGACAATATAAGGCTTCCCTTAATTGAGGATTAGCCAACATTTTGCTTCTTCCATTGTCCACAATCACCAAATGAAATTCTTCAGGGCCATCTACATCGGTGCTTTTACGCGGCCCTGATATCATTGTCACATAACTGGAAATCCATTGACCTGTAGCTGATCTAATTAACAAACGCAAAAACGTACCCAAATCTTCCATGGACGGAACTATTTTTTCCATACCTACAATCGCCACGTGTATACGAGGCATAGAAGTACACATTCGACCGTTCCCTTCATTAGAAACCAACGCCAACGTGCCAGTTTCAGCCACTAAAAAATTTCCCCCAGTAATACCCATATCTGCCTGAATAAATTTGTCGCGTAACTGGTCTCTAGCCTCTGAGGTCAAAGTTTCAATATTTTCTGTCTCGCTCGTGCCTATTTTCTCTGCGAACAACTTAGACACTTCTGACCTTGATTTATGTATAGCTGGAGCAATTATGTGGTAAGGGGTCTCTTCTGCCAGCTGCACAATATATTCCCCCAAATCCGTCTCATACGGGTCTATCCCACTCTTTATCAGCTCCTCATTAAGGGACATTTCTTCTGATAGCATCGATTTACTTTTAACAACAGTTTTAACATCTTTGCTCTTTGCCAAATTTATAACGTATTGAGTCGCATCTTCTGCAGTTTCCGCAAAATGAACCACACCGCCAGAATTGACAATCTTAGATTCTAGTAGCTCTAAGTATTTATCTAGATTATTTATCACCTCTTGCTTAATGGCTCTACCTTTTGACTGTAATTCTTCCCAATCAGCCGTGTCAGAAGAGGCTTTTATCCGAGCACTATGAAATCCTTCATAAAGACCCGACAAATTCTTTTGAATCTGGGAATCCAATAAGGTTTCTTTAGATTTTTCGTCGAAGCGTTTTGTTACTGATTTCATTTCTTTGGATCCGTCCCCATAGCCAAATCTATTAACTGTGCTATATGCAAACTTTTTATATCTAGGTTTTTCCGCATAATCAACCCACTCATATGCATTAGACAACTCATGTCAGCTGCAGTGACTACGTCAGCACCACTTTGTTTCACATTAGCAACTTTTTCTTCAGCCATCGCTGTGGATATTTCCGGATATTTTGTAGAAAATGTTCCTCCAAAGCCGCAACAAACTTCCGACTGATCCATATCTATCAAAACGATATTTCCAAGAGACTTTAGTAAAGAAATAGGTTCTTTTGAAATTCCCAATTCACGATTTAGATGGCATGATTCGTGGTAAGTAACATTAATCCTTTCAGCAGACTTATCTTGAAAGGGAGACAAATCAAATATACCTAATTTTTGGGTTATATATTCAGTGAATTCAAATGTTCTAGCTGATATTTCTTCTACTTTACCGAAATCATTGTGCTCACAAACTTCCACATAATGATTTCTTATCATGCTGGTACATGATCCTGATGGAAGTACAATGTCTGTATCAGAACCAGAATAATCAGAAACGAATTTCCTTACTAATTTGGAAGAATCCGACCAGTGACCAGAATTGAAAAATGGTTGCCCGCAACAAGTTTGAGATACGTCTACTGTAACCTCTGCCCCCAGCCTGTTTAAAACCCTAGCTGCACTGACGGCCACTTCTGGGTAAAAGTTATTGAGAACGCATGTAGCAAACAAAGAAATCTTGTCGGACACGATGTTATTTGTTCCCCTTGATTCAATAACAAAACCTATGGACCAAGACTTCGCTGGCCTGGAAATCTGTTAAATTAGAATTCCTCTTATTGAGAAAGCCAGGATCCAACCAAGCATGAGCAAGCTCACACCAGCAAACAGTTTTCCTTCCTTTCCTTCTTGGGCAGGCCCTGCCATTTTCATAGTGACGAAAAAAAAGCCTAGAAGTACTGCCAATATCCAAATTGACAAATCGTTTGCCCCCAATCCGGCTCCAAGCAGTATACCCACCCCTCCCCAAATATAAGGCAATTTGAGTATATTAATGACTTCGTTCATACTCTGAAGAATACACTGGGACTAGGTGGTTTGCAATGTAACAAGCACCTATACAAATTATGAATAAGAACTTAGAGGAGAAATATGATCACTGGATTTAATCACTCTGGTTTTGTAGTACAGGACTTAGAAAAGATGGTCTCCTTTTATCGTGATGATTTAGGATTAGAAATAGAAAGAGAAATAGACAGCAAAGCTCCGGAATCAGGAGACCATACTGGCATTCCAGGAGCACATAGGACTTTAATTTTCGTTGGCAAAGGCGGAGGTCACGCTCTCGAATTAGTCTACTATATTCAACCTGACAGCCCCGAAGGCCACCTAGATCGCAATCAGCTAGGAGCTGCACACGTATGCTTTAACGTTGAGAATATAGAGGAACTGTATGATGATCTAACTAACAAAGGAATAGATTTTGTTACCCCACCAATAATGACTGACACTGAAAACGGGGGCAGGCGGGGTATATGCTATTGTCAGGACCCTGAAGGAAATTGGCTTGAGTTTATTCAGGGTGAGTAGGTATTACTCTATTTCATAGATTTGGATTCTATGGCGATTGGATTCCACCACGTATAATCGATTGTTATTATCGATTCGGACTGATACTGGACCCCAGAAATAAGATTCGGTTTGGGAAGATACATGGTAAGGGGTATTCAAATGATTTGGTATACCAGGATTAAGATTCGATATTTCTCTTGTCTCCATTTCATCCGGGTTAGATTCAAAAAAGTCCTTGGCCCAATCTGAAAGAGTCGCTTCACCTCTCATACTCAATATGGCTTTCCCACTCGAATCAAACACCTGCAATCGTTCATTTCCCCAATCGGTCACATATATGTTTCCATTTTTGTCCACTGATACACCAGAAGGCCTGTTAAGTCTGCCTTCACCTGAATCTCCTATAGTCTCCAGATATTGTCCCCCAGAATCAAATTTTTGGACTCTATCATTTCTCCAGTCGGCAACATATACATTATCTGAGATATCAACACCAATCCCCCAAGGCAAATTAAATTCACTCTGACCTGAGCCTCTAATTCCCCACTGGGACAAGAATTTACCTTCCGGGGTGTATTTTTGAATTCTGTGATTTCTTTGGTCACACACGTATACTAATCCAGTGGAATCAACAGCAATCCCTGCGGGTCCATTGAATTCACCTTCGGAGTCACCTTTCGTTCCCCATTTACCAATCACATCGCCTTTGTTTGAATAAATGTTAACTCTGTTTGTATGTTCGTCCGTTATGAGCAGTCGACCTTCTGCATCGAATGCCATCGCAACTGGCAGTGTCATTTGACCATCCTCATTCCCAAATCCGTAGCCAAATTCATAAAGATATTCTTCATCTAGATTGCAGACCCCTACTCTTATCGCACTTCTTCTTGCAGGGTCGCATCGATTTAGCACAAATATTTCTTCATTTGGACCAAAGGCAACATCATAAGGATTTGCAAAGCCCCTTCCGTTGAAACCGTTATTAACTATTCCAATAGTCTTTAGATATCTAATACTGAGCGTATTAGTGTTAACCATAGCGAGTACCTCTAACCTGTGTTTTCTAAGCCAGCTGGTATTCGCGAGTTGATGCAATCATACCAATTAGACGAGCAACCTGAAGGGAACCACTTTCATCAGGCTGGCCATCTTGCGTCTGAACAGCCCCCTGGGATTCCGCAAACTCAATTAATCCCTCTCGAGTATCTGCTTCCACTTGTATAGGCCCCATATAATCCAGACAGGAGTCCACTAATTTTTCAGGGTCGCTAAGATCTTTTTGGCTTGAAGTCACTCTACGGATGATATCTTTCACTCCGTCTTTAGTGGGATCACTTAATTCCTTTGCTGCGAAGTTTATTCGCTCAACCAATGAGCCGCTGTCTATCCACTCCACACCCTCGTGCCATCCTTCTACCGTAGGAGGAGCTAATAAACCTTGTCCCATAAACATCGTCTGTGCCCATAATGCGTGTACATCCAAAGTTGGTTCCTGATAAGTGCCAGCAAGTCGGACTGTGCCAACGACTGATTCTACAGGTCCTTTCACCCTAGAATACATACATTTATCCGATTTAAAGTAACCCGAATTAAATAAGCTGCGCAGCACTGCTGACACCTTATACTCTGATTGAAAATAAGCTTCCATCATTTCAGAAATTACAAGTTCACCGTTGGAATCAACTTCATCAGATGCGAAATATTGAAATAGTCTTGTAGACAGGAACCTTGCCGTGGCCTCTTGGGTAACTATTATGTCTACTATGTCTTCCCCGTTAAAGTTCCCTACCTCACCAAGGAATCTCTTTTCCCCTCCGTCATGATCATCAGCCCGATATTCATAGTGCCAAGCTATTCTTCCATAAGGCCATATTGAATCTTTACTTGCTCTCACTGACATGTATTCAGCATTTCCCAACGTCCATCCAGTAAATGCTTTTGCACACTCTTTAATATCATCTTCTGAATAGTTCCCTATTCCCATAGAGAATAGCTCAAGCAGCTCCCGACCGTAATTTTCGTTTATAGCCTCTTTATGATTCTCATTATTATCAAGCCAAAGAATCATTGCTGGATCCTTCGAGAGTTCTACTAGCAAGTCCCTAAAACTTCCAAACCCATAATGTCGAAACATGTCGATCTGGTTTAATAATGATCTGGCCTGATTTAATTTTGCGTAGCCTGTCGCAAACAACCCGTGCCAAAACAATGCTAGCTTTTCCTCCAATGGGTTGCTAGTTGTAAGCATCCTATAAAGCCAATATGCACCAGCTCCATCCAATTGCCTCAACTCCGATTGATCAACATGATAGCGCCTAATGATGTCATCCGGCATATGGCCTGATTCACCTGGATCTAGCAAATTGTCTACGGTAGCCTCGTAACCATCACTCAGATAGCCTTCCAACTCATTTCGCGTTGCACCAAACCCAGCCCGGCGCATGAGATGGGCCATCAAAGAAACATCTTTACTCATATTAATAACCTCTACCTAAGATCTGTAAAACCATCAGTTTGGGATAGTTTTTTACGCGTTGACCAAATCAAATTGCTCAAACTGTCCATTGACTATCGGTACGGGATCCAAACCAAACCATTTTTCAACAATAGTGGAATAGGTCGATCGGAAATCGTTGTTAAAGTGTAGGTCGCCTTCTAATTGATCCGCTTCCTTTATTGAAGGATATTGTCCATACATTCCTCCTTTCACCTCTCCTCCTATTAAAAAGGCAACTCCGCCAGATCCGTGGTCAGTCCCCGAACCATTGTCTTTGATACGCCTTCCAAATTCCGAGAAAATCATTACTATGACTTCATCTTCCTGCCCATGTTCCTTCATATCATCATAGAAGTCTCCGACAGCACCAGACACCTCGTCCCAAAGCTTTGCATGGGTGACTATTTCACCTGAGTGAGTATCAAAGCTTCCGTGCTGCGTATAAAAAACTCTTGTTCCAAAGTCAGCAAGTAATACTTGGGCTATGCTTTTCATTCCTTGAGCAATAGGATTCGCAGCATATTCGATAGAAGAACTATACTTTTGGGGCGCAGTCCTTAGGATGTCAGCCCCTTTCAGAGCATCCATACCTGTTTGCCCTAGAAAATTAAGGACTGGATCTTTGCCTTGAACTCCGCCATACATATGAGCAAAAGCATCAAGAGCAAGTTTCTTCGCCGATTCATCTTTGATATCAGGGAACAATCCGTATGTTTCCAAATTGCCAACTGACGCTACTGGAACCCCCCTAACCCCAAGCGCTCTTGGCAATCCTCGACCAAAATTAACTCCAGTTAGAACATTTTCCGCATTTGGATCTAAATCCCTAATAACTCTACCCAACCACCCTTCGGTCCCGATTTCATCAGGTTGGGCTGTATGCCATATATCCATAGATCGGAAATGGGACCTATTTGGGTTGTCATATCCAATTCCATTAATAACAGCCACTTTTCCCTGGTCATACAATCTTTTGATTGGTGCCAAATAAGGGCTAAACCCATAAACTTTATCAATCGGTAACACCTTTTCTTGTTCTATATGGACAGTCCTTCTGAAATCATAATATTCATCATCTCCGTATGGTACGACCGTATTAAGATAGTCATTTCCACCGGAAAGTTGAACAACGACAATTGATTTCTCTTTGTTTCCCATCTGATCCCCCTATATAGCCAGGCGATTAGTAAAATAAATTTATCTTTATATAGGCAGATGTTACTACCTAAATTAATGTAATTCAATCCATATCTGCTACCGCGTCCGCAGTTTAAGCAATCAATTTGTTCGGAGCTGTTCATAATAAGGATATGTAGAATGTACCCCAACCAAAACAAGCACTCCATAATTAAGGTGAACCAATGTCTTCAAATACAACCTCAAAGACTTATTCTTTCCAATCAGCAAATGATGCTGCAGAGTACTTTCTTGACCAAGGATGGACTGATGGCCTGCCAATTAATGTACCCACAGAATCCGCGGTAGCAAAATTTGTTGATTTTTCCAACCGAACAGGCCACGACACCATTGGAATAGAACCCGTGAAAAACAGGAAAATAACTGTTGAAAAAGTGGCTATAAATGCTGTAATGGCCGGCTGTAAGCCAGAGTATTTCCCTGTAGTTTTGAGTGCTGTTGAAGCTTTGCTCGAACCAGAATTCAATCTCCATGGTATTACTGCGAGTACCATGGGTGCAGGCATCTTAACTGTGGTAGATGGACCTATAGCTAGTAGTATCGGAATAAATGGCGGAATTAGTGTTTTTGGACCGGGACATCAAGCGAACGCCACCATCGGAAGAGCTCTTAGATTATTTGTTATAAATTGCACTGGTTCTAGATCTGGCGAGATCGACAAAGCGACTCTGGGCCACGCTGGTAAATATACCTGGTGCATCACTGAAAATAAGGAATTTAGACCATGGTCTAATACAAGTGAAGACCGGGGGTTTAAAATTGGAGCCAATACAGTCTCGGTATTTGCCGGACTATCTCCTACGCAAGTCAGCAACCATTCCTCTCAAGACCCTGAAAACATCCTGAGGAGCTTTAGGGATGCCCTTTTCTCGGCTGGGCCCAATCAAGGAGAAATATTGATTATTTTTTGCCCTGAACATATACAATCAATTTCTAAAGCGGGGTGGACCAAAAGCCAGATTCGAGACTTCTTATATGAAACAGCAGTCCGGTCAGATACCGAATGGGGGTTCGGGTCTGTACCGCCAGGACCCAGGCCCTCTGGTTCTGGAATGACTCACTCGGCATTGACTCCAGATAGCTTCACTTTGCTAGTCGCGGGAGGGGCAGCAGGGGCTTTTTCTTCCGTTATACCTATATGGGGTAGCGGAGTAAATTCGCATTCTGTCACGAAGGAAATAATTTAGTCAAAAATAGGTGAATGAATATGGAATTGTTGTATCATATGCCTAATGAAAGGGGGATAATATGGTAGGAGAAATCAAAGTTTTGGACCCAACTATAAACACGAGCTCAGAAGACTCTCTACTCGCAGTGCGACCGGAATCTTTAAATGGGCTGACAGTAGGCTTGCTTGCTAATGGTAAAAAGAACTCTGTAGAGATACTTCAATATGTCTATGAAATTCTCAGAGAAGAACATGGGTTAGGTATTTCCATAGAGGACAACAAAGGAAACGCCTCACGACCTTGTCCACCTG
>CAYMZR010000040.1:0-16977 GCA_964394975.1 uncultured Dehalococcoidia bacterium
GAAATCCCCGTATTACTTGATTTTGCTCTTATGCTCACTAGCGTTCCTCAATGACCCTTTAGCTCATTACCCTATTCGAGAAGCTCTTTCTGACTTTGTCGAATGGCCTCTAAATGTTCTCGTTGGCGAAAATTCTCCCAACTTGTGACCTACCATGTTTTCGGTAACGAATACCGGAACATGCCTTCTTCCGTCATGAACTGCAATGGTCAACCCCAACATATCAGGCATAATCATCGACGCCCTAGACCAGGTCTTTATAACCTCTCTACTGTTAGATTTGACTGCTTGTTCCACTTTTTTCGTAAGCTTAGGGTGCACGTATGGCCCCTTTTTTATCGAACGCGACATTTACATTGCACCTCCAATTACTCTACCTGTCATATCTTCTTCTCACTATGAATTTACTCGAAGGCTTATTCTTCTTTCTCGTTCGGTAACCTAGAGCAGGTTTGCCCCATGGAGTCTTTGGACCAGGCATGCCTATAGGAGACCTACCTTCACCACCTCCATGCGGATGAGCATTTGGCGCCATTGCTACCCCTCTTACTTCCGGCCTTTTCCCAAGATATCTTTTCCTGCCAGCTTTACCCAACTTCACGTTTTTCTTGTCCAGAGCACTCAATTGGCCAACAGTAGCCATACAAGTACTCAAAACATTCCTCATTTCTCCGGATGGTAACCGCAGCAAGGTGTATTTCCCTTCACTAGCAAGCACCTGGGCATAACTGCCAGCACTCCTCACAATTTGACCACCTTTCCCTTTGGTCAATTCGACATTGTGTACCAAAGTACCTGACGGTATTTTTTCAAGGGTAAGAGCATTTCCGGGTCGAATATCAGCGTCGTCTCCCGACTTCACCTTGTCCCCAACATGTATTTCATTCGGGGCCAAAATATAGCGCCAATCACCATTTTCATATTTTATGAGAGCTATTCGACATGAGCGGTTCGGGTCATATTCGATAGTTTCCACTATCCCCGGCACACCATAATTATCTCTCTTGAAATCGATGACTCTATATCGTCTCTTATGTCCGCCACCGCGATGTCTAACCGTAATTTTACCGCTGGAATTTCTTCCTCCGGTTTTTTTCAACGGTTTTACTAATTTCTTCCGAGGCCTGCTTTCCGTAATGTCATCCGTACTTTGAAGTACTAAACCTCTCTGACCTGGAGTTATGGGTTTTCTAGTTTTTAATGGCATCAAACACCCTCAAACAAAGTTATTGAATCGCCCTGCGCGACCGAAACAACAGCCTTTTTCCAAGACCGTTTTTGTGAAAATTTTGGCCCAAACCGTTTCATCTTACCTTTTACATTCATGGTGTTCACTTTTGTCACCGTAACCCCAAAGGCTTCCTGAACAGCTTCTTTGATTTCCAATTTAGTTGCATTTTTAGCAACCTCAAACACATATCTACCATCTTCCTGCATCAGAGTGCTTTTCTCTGTAATCAAAGGGCGCTTAAGAATGGCGTACTTATGGTGCTTGCTCATATAATGCTGCCTCTTATTCCCAATCCGACGGTAATATATTCAAATTTTCCAATTTTCCCCGAACTTCCAAGTATGATTTTTCACCAAACCCTGGTATATCCAAAAGTTCTGATTTAGATAGATTAGTCAAATCATCCATCTCGGTGATCTCAGCTCGGATCAACAAGTTATTTGTTCGGGTCGATAAGCCTAGGTCTGAAATCGTAGGTTGCTCAGATTTGTCTTTTGACTCTTCAACCTTTTCTATGATTTGTGGTTCTTCTGAGGTTTCTTCTGCTACCCAACTATCCTCTAGAGGGGTCTCACTTGAATCTACGTCCCCTTTATAGACCCCTCCCCAAATCTCTTCAATCCTCTTAACGGCATCCACCGTAATTATTAACTGCTTTTTATTAAGCAAATCCAAGGTATTTAGAACTTGTACTGGCAAAGTTCTCACGTGTTCTACATTCCCAGCCGATTGGACTAACTTCTTATTGGTGCCATCAGTTACTATTAAAGCTGGATCCGATACCTTTAGTGCGGAGAGAATTGACACAATTTCCTTCGTTTTACCCTCTTTCAATTCCAACGAGTCCAGTAACAACACATCTGATTGTCTCGCTTTATCTGAAAGTACAGATAACAATGCCAATCTCCTCATCTTTTTTGGGGTCCGCTTCCTATAACTTCGCGGAGTAGGGCCGAATGCTCTTCCGCCACCAACCCATATTGGCGACCTAGTGGAACCTTGCCGTGAGCTACCTGTATGTTTTTGCGGCCGAGGTTTGGCACCACCACCGGATACCTCTGATCGGGTTTTAGTCTTTGCAGTTCCTTGTCGCTTATTAGCCAATTGGCCCACCATTACTTGGTGAACCAGCGCTGATTTTATAGGTACATTAAAAACATCTTCACGAACATCTAGATCGCCAGTGTTTTCTCCCTGAGTATTTTTTATTTGAAGTTTCAAAGCCGTTATCTCTTTTAAGTATTGGACTTGGCTCTAGATATGAGCAAAACTGAATTACGGTGCCCTGGTACGCCACCTTTAACAAGTAAAATGTTTTTCTCAATATCAACCATTACCACATCTAAATTTTTTATCGTTACTTTATCGCCCCCCATACGCCCTGCCATTCTCATTCCCTTTATAACTCGCCCCGGCGTCGTACCGGCCCCGATGGAACCAGGGGCGCGATGCCTATCAGATTGCCCGTGCGTTTTCGGGCCACCCCGAAAGTTATATCTTTTAACTCCACCCTGAAATCCCTTACCTTTCGAAATTCCGGTGACATTAACTTTTTCTCCAACCTCAAAAATCCCTACATTGATCTCGTTTCCTACTTGCAAATCTTCATAGTCATCAGCTTTAGTTTCTCTAAGATGTCTAAACAATTCCCCTCCAGCCATGGCCAGATGACCCCTTTTTGGTTTGTTTGACTTTTTCATACTTTCGAAACCCAATTGAACGCTTTGATATCCATCCTTTTCCAGAGATTTAATCTGTGTGATAGTGCATGGTCCAGCTTCAATAGCAGTAACGGCATGAGCCGTGCCATCATCAAAAAAAAATTGGGTACCCCCAATCACCTTACCTATTATGCCCGCAATCGCCATATTTATTTACCTAAAGCTTAATTGATATATCCACGCCAGCAGGCATGTTCAAGTTAGTCAAAGAGTCAATCGTTTTTGACGTGGGATTGTGTATGTCAATAAGCCGATTGTGAGTACGCATCTCAAAATGTTCCCTAGAATCCTTGTCGATATGGGGTGCCCTCAAAACACAAAACCTTTTAATCGCTGTCGGAAGAGGTACCGGTCCGGCAACCCTTGCCCCCGTTCTTTCTGCCGTCTCGACAATTTGTGCCGCAGACTGATCCAGAATTCTGTGATCAAATGCTTTCAAAATAACTCTAATTTTTTGGGCGTTCTGTACCATATCTCATAATTCCTATGTGGCCTGTGCTTCAACAACTGACTCGGGAGCTTCCAAATATTTTTCAAATTCCATCGAGTATCCAGCTCTCCCTTGAGTTATGGATCTCAGATCATTTGCATATCCAAAACTTTCAGCCAAAGGCAAAGAGGCTTTGACTATTTGGGTATCTCCCTGAGCATCAATACTTTCAACTCCAGCTCTTCTCCTCCCCAAGTCTCCAATTACTTCTCCCAAATAATCTTCAGGCGTAACAACTTCCAATTTCATAACTGGCTCCAGTACCACAGGGCTGCACCTATCTACCGCTGTTCTAGTAGCCATCGAGCCAGCGATCTCAAATGAAACCTTCGAGGAGTCCACATCGTGATAGGTACCGTCAATGAGCCTGACTAGCAAATCTATTACCGGAAAGCCCGATTTCGGGCCGTTTTTCAAGGCTCCTCGAATCCCATCTTCTACAGAAGAAATAAATTCTGTAGGAATGGATCCACCTCTAATTTTATTCTCAAACTGGACCCCTTCCCCTCTATCTAGCGGTTCCATCTCTATGATCACGTGACCATATTGCCCATGCCCACCTGATTGCCTGACAAATTTGCCTTCTGCTGTAGTTGTCTTCCTGATGGTCTCTCTAAAGGCCACTCTAGGTTTGCCAACATTAGCTTCAACTTTGAACTCTCTCTTCATGCGGTCGGTCAAAATCTCCAAGTGGAGCTCACCCATACCGGACATGACTGTTTGGCCTGTTTCATCATCATAAATAATCGTAAAAGTTGGATCTTCATCAGACAACTTCACTAATGCATCAGACAACTTATCCTGATCAGCCCTTGCTTTCGGTTCAATCGAGACAGATACCACCGGATCCGGAAATTCAATCTTTTCCAGTAGAATAGGATCTTCTATGGAACTTATCGTCTCCCCTGTTGTGGTGTCTTTGAGACCGATGGCTGCGGCTATTTCACCAGCATATACCTGCTCTACATCTTCCCGTTGATCTGCGTGCATTTTTACAATTCTGCCAAGTCTTTCCCTATCTCCTGTAGCAGTATTCAAAACACTTGACCCTGATTTGGCTGACCCAGAGTAGACACGGAAATATACAAGTCTCCCTATAAATGGGTCGGTGACAGTCTTAAATGCAAGAGCCGCAAATGGCTCATCGTTGTTAGCACCTCTTGAAATCGGGTTATCCGTTCCCGGCTTAACCCCTTCCACTGGAGGAACGTCTAGAGGAGATGGTAAATATTCACCTATGGCATCCAATAACGGTTGGACGCATTTGTTTTTTAAGGCAGTGCCACAAAGAACAGGAACGATTTTATTTGAAATCGTTGCCGTCCGTATGGCTGTTTTAAGGTCTTCAAATAAAATATCTTCTTCTAGAAGAAATTTTTCTAACAGAACATCGTCTTGCTCCGCGATTTTTTCGATCAATTCTGATCTGCGAATTTCAAATTCCTCCGCGAATTCCTCAGGAACTCCCCCCTCGGTCATAGTCCCTTCGTCATCAAACGTGAAAGATTTGCCTTCGACGAGATCAATCACACCGTAAAACTGGTCCTCGCTACCCATTGGGATCTGAATAGGAACAGGATTAGCTTTGAGTCTTTGAACAATAGTGTCAATCGCGTGATAGTAATCTCCACCCACCTTATCCATTTTATTGATAAAGCATATTCGGGGAACTTCATACTTGTCGGCCTGTCTCCAAACCGTTTCCGATTGTGGTTGAACCCCAGCAACAGAATCAAACACGACGATACCGCCGTCCAGGACCCTAAGGCTTCTCTCAACCTCAGCTGTAAAATCGACGTGCCCAGGCGTGTCAATGATATTTAAATCCCAATCCTTCCACTGTGTGGCAGTAGCCGCGGAAACGATTGTTATACCTCTCTCTCTTTCCTGATCCATCCAATCCGTAGCTGTGTTTCCATCATCCACAGTACCCAACTTATGTATCCTGCCGGAAAAGTACAAGACTCTTTCTGATACGGTAGTTTTCCCTGCATCTATGTGTGCAATAAAGCCTATATTTCTAGTTTGCTTTAGTGAATTCTGTGCCACTGTCTGTATACCTCAATAGAAACGACTAAACTAATTACCATCGATAATGAGCAAAGGCCCTATTTGCTTCTGCCATTCTGAATACCTCTTCCTTCCTTCTCACGGCAGCCCCTTGTCCTCTAGAAGCATCCAATAATTCAGCCGATAATTTCTCCGACATCCCTCTACCTGATCGCTGTCTAGCACCCATTACTAGCCATCTCATAGCCAAAGCCATTCTTCGAGCCGGTCGGACTTCAGCGGGTACTTGATAGTTCGCCCCTCCAACTCTTCTAGAACGAACCTCAATCATTGGAGTCGCATTTCGGATTGCCTGTTCAAAAACTTCAAATCCAGACCTGCCAGCTTCTTGCTCCACGCTGTCTATAGCTGAGTAGACAATCCTCTGGGCGACCGTCTTCTTTCCGTTGAACATGACATTGTTGATGAATTTAGCTAGATCCACGCTATTGTATTTAGGATCGGGCAAAATCTTTCTTATTTCCGCTCTTCTTCTTCTAGCCATATAACTTCTCTAAATTAAACCTTTACTCTTAAGTTGCGTGTTAACCATTACGCATTTTCTTCAGTTCGGGTGCCATATTTACTACGACCTCGTTTTCTATCCTCAACCCCAGCTGTATCGAGTACACCTCTCACCACGTGATACCGAACACCTGGCAAATCACGAACCTTACCCCCTCTTATCAAAACAACCGAGTGTTCCTGTAAATTATGGCCTTCGCCCGGGATGTATGCCGTTACTTCCATACCGTTAGTTAACCTGACTCTAGCCACTTTACGCAAAGCTGAGTTCGGTTTCTTTGGGGTCTGAGTCCTAACTTGAACACACACTCCACGTTTATGTGGCGATCGCGCACCTCTGCTCCCTTTGTTTTTCAGGTTATTCCAAGAAAGATCCAACGCAGGAGCGGTATTTTTCCTGACTTTCTTGCGTCTTTTCTTCCTAATTAACTGGTTAACCGTAGGCATAAATTTCCCTATTTTTTGTCTTTTTTTTTGGCAAAAATAAACCGCCGCTTTTAGGGGCGACAAGGAACAATTATAGCTATGGATAAAATGTGTGTCAACGATTAAAAAAGCTAAAATATACGAACAAATGAAGGCTTTAATTATGTAACACTAGTTAAAACCGACGTTTAGTCCCGTAAATAAAAATCATGCCCGAGTGTTCAATCCCCAAGGAAGATTAATCCTCATGGTATTAACATCGACCCGAACTTCGCAGATAACCGAACTAATCGCCGGTATTAGAATATCTTTTTCGAGCGAGTTGCTCACTACGTACACATCATTCGCACCCGTCTCTATAATCTCGTTGATCATCCCTAGATCATTATTATCTTGATCCCTGACTTTCATGCCTATAATTTCATGATGGAAATAACTGCCTTTAGGAAATAAATGTGCGGATTGGTCAGAAGTAATCTTTAATTCACAACCCCTGAATTTTTCAGCGCACTCTCGTGTATCAATTCCTTCCAGTTCTAAAATGAGTCCTTTTTGATCATCATAAACCCTTATTATGGTTCGTTCCGATCCTCCCAATTCCAGGATCTGCCCTTTTGAAAATCGGCCAGGGTAATCCGACAATGATTCGACGCGCAATTGTCCCTTTAGACCTCTAACTCCACGAACAATACCCACTGTAATTAAATCGTTTTCCATGGTGGCCCAACTATAAATCTATCACTTTAAAAGTGTTATGAAACAATTATTCTTAGGTGGAAATTTTGTGTACAGAGAGTAAAACGGGCTAACTATTCAATTTCCAGACTAACATGGAGACCGTTTTTAACAGCTGCGACTCTCAGTAAACTTCTTATTGCCTGAGCCACCCTTCCTTGCCGACCTATTACCCGTCCTTTGTCATCTGGGTGAACTTGAAGAGTGTATGTAACCCCTCCATCATCATTTTCGGTAGATGAAACCAGTACATCATCCGGATTGGAAACTATAGATTTAGCTATGTATTCGATAAGTTCTTTCATAATAAACATTGATGAGATTGAAATCTGATATTGCCCGAGCCACGGGAATCAAGTTTTACTCTTCCGCTTCTTCAGACTCGCCGGCCGAACTTGAAACTTTTTCTATTATTCGTTTCACCGCATCTGACGGCTGCGCTCCTTGGTTGATCCATTTTTGAGCCTTTTCTGTGTCCATAACCATTTCAGGTGGATCGAAACGAGGATTGTAATGACCTAAATAATCAACAAACCTGCCATCCCTGGGCTTCCGAGAATCTGCCACAACAATCCGATAACTTGGTTGGTTTTTAGAGCCTGTCCTTCTAAGCCTAATTCTAAGCATGACAGTTACTCCTAGTTATTTTTAGCATCATTAAGATGCCTTATTAGTCCGGATTTTTTCCTAGAGGCCGTGTTTTTGTGTATAGCCCCTTTGTTCGCCGCTTTATCCAAGGCTACTACCGCCCCTCGCGCAGCTATTTCAGCCGCTGGTATATCACCTTCGGCAATCATCCTTCGGGTCTTCGCAACCAAATTTTTTGCACGTGACCTCAACGGTTGATTAATATTTCTTTTTCTTTCACTAACCCTAAAAGCTTTTGCGCTTGGCACTTTCCTCAAATCTCCTATGACAATTAAAACTAGTTTTCAATTTCATCCTGGGGATCAATATTCCTCAGCCTGGTAACCCCATCAACGCCCTTCACGCCTTCCAACTTTGTGTACAAATGTCCCAGCTGATCAATACCGTTGGTATACACCGTCAGTGAAATAACGCACCTATCATCGTACTCTTCAGAATTAATATTGGCAATATTAATTCTTTCATTGGAAACCACCGATGTAACGTCTCCCAACAGTCCAACCCGGTCCCAGCAATCCAACTGAATTCTGACTGGATAAAGTGTTCTAGACTCACCCCAATCCACTGGTACTATCCTGTCTAACTCATCTTCTGCTGTGATGTTGGGACATGATTTCCTATGTACGGTGACCCCTCGCCCCCTAGTAATGAATCCCGTAATTTCATCACCCATAATCGGATTACAACATCTGGCAATGTTTGTAAGAAGGTCACCCACGCCCAGTACCTGTACCCCCGAAGCTGGACCCGTTTTCGGTACCACGGTTTGTATTAACGGCTCAACAAACCCAGATTTCAGCGATATTCTAGATATCAATTTAGCAGTTGACAATGAGCCACCGCCAAGATCGGCGAACATATCGTCAACCGTTTTATACTTAAATATTTCGGCAGCTTTATGTTCGTTTGTACTAAGGTCTAATCGAGCTATCTGTTTTTGGAATAGTTCCTTCCCACGTTCTATATTTGTCTGCCGCTCTTGACGATTAAACCATTGCCGCATTTTGGCACGAGCTGAAGATGTTTTAGCGTACCCCAAACTAGGATTAATCCAGTCCAGACTTGGCCCTCTTGTAACCTTGCTGGTCATTATTTGAATTGTGTCACCATTTTGGAGATGATGATTCAAAGCTACCAGTTTGCCGTTCACCTTGGCCCCGACACAACTATGCCCTATGTCAGTATGTATCCTATATGCGAAATCCAACGGAGTGGATCCCATAGGCAGTTCTAACACATCACCATCCGGGGTATAGACAAAAACTTGATTTTGGAAAATATCAGTTTTGAAGGATTCAACAAATTCAACAGCTCCACTAACGTCTCTCTGCCACTCTAAAAGCTGTCGTAACCATGTCATCTTTTCCTCAAACTGGATATCAAGTTCTCCTGTTTCCTTATATAACCAATGAGCAGCCACACCATATTCAGCGACTTGGTGCATATCGTGGGTCCGAATTTGGATTTCCACTGGTGATGATTCCTCACAAAGAACAGCTGTATGTAAAGATTGATAGAGATTGTCTTTTGGATTTGCTATATAGTCGTCGAATTGCCCTGGAAGGGGGCGCCATTTAGTATGCATCACTCCTAATGCACCATAACAATCTTTGATTTCATTAACCATAACGCGCACAGCAAAAAGATCATAAATTTCGCTAACCTCTCGGTTGGATTCATGGTATCTTTCTGTTTTTTTGTGAATGCTATATATATGTTTGGGCCTGCCATAAACCTCTGATTCAATACCAGCCTCAGCCAACTCAAATTTTACGATTTCTACCACTTTTTGAATGTATTCTTCTCGTTTGCCACGCTTAGTATTTAACCGTAGGGAAATTTGTTTATACGCATCAGGATCTATTTGTTGAAAAGACAAATCCTCTAACATCCACTTTATTTCCCAAATACCCAACCTGTGTGCTAGCGGGGCATATATCTCCAATGTCTCCTTCGCCATCGCCTCGCGACGACCCTGAGGCAATGAAGCAACTGTTCGCATATTATGTAGTCTGTCAGCAAGTTTTATTAATACCACTCTAACGTCTTCAGCCATAGCCATAAGCATCTTTCGTAGAGTTTCAGCTTGTGCAATATCTTCTAGAGAAGTTTCTTCAAAAGCACTTTGAGAACCGGATAAAAACTGGGAATCTCCCATTACCTCCGCATTAGTGAGTTTGGTAACACCATCTACTAATCCAGCTACATCGCTTCCAAATTCATTGGACAATTCTTCGAAAGTGACGTCACAATCTTCTAAGACATCATGAAGTAGAGCAGCTGAGAGAGCACTGGCATCCAGTCGCAAATCCGCCAAAAACAATGCTGTTTGCTTTGGGTGCTCGAAAAATGCCTCTCCGGATAGCCGATTCTGACCTTCATGTGCTTTTTCAGCGAATGCGTAGGCCTTGGCAACCAATTCTACCTTGTCGTTTGAAAGATAATGACCCATCTTTTCATACAATGCGTCATCGACAACTACATTCCCAATATTAACCATTGAGCGGACCTCTACAATCTGTTTGGTACCCTGGCAGACCAAATCGTTTCGGGCTGTCCATTTTGTGTCTCATCTGTTTTTACAAGGATATCTTTTGAAAGTGGCCAAATTATATCCCAACTTAAGCAGTATGACGAAGGCAGCCCTATCTTTGTTTTTTAATATAAAATGTTCTGGTACCAAACTAGAGGGAGATAAAATGGAATTCCAAGCCCCAAGAGGTACCAGTGATGTGTTACCTGATGATCAAAAATTCTGGCGTTACGTAGAAAGCACAGCTTCCCAGGTGGCTGAAAGTTTCGGTTACCGAAGAATTGATACACCTGTGTTTGAAGATACCAATCTTTTTGTTAGAAGTATTGGTGATTCTACCGACATAGTTGAGAAAGAAACCTATACCTTTAAAGATCGAGGAGGTGATTCACTAACCCTTCGACCCGAAGGTACAGCTTCTGTATGCCGTGCCTATCTTCAGCACGGGATGCATAATATGCCCCAGCCCGTGCGACTCTTCTATTTGTGTCCTAATTTCAGGTACGAGAGGCCTCAGGCAGGTAGATTCAGAGCTTTTCATCAATTCGGTATAGAGGCCTTTGGTGAATCAGATCCTTATATAGATGCCGAGGTCATAGAAGTTTCCTGGACTTTTTTAAAAAAGGTCGGCATTAATGATATTTCTCTTAGAATCAACAGCATTGGTGACTCAGACTGCCGGCCCAAATACATATCTGCTTTGACGGACTACTATCAGAATTGTTCTCAATCACTCTGTCCCGATTGTGTAAGACGATTGGAGACGAACCCCCTTCGACTTCTGGATTGCAAAATTGAATCCTGCCAACCGGTGATTGAATCAGCTCCAAAAAGTACCGAATATCTTTGCCAACCGTGCAGCTCTCACTGGGTGCAACTCCAAGAATATTTGGCGAACACTGGGATCGCATTCGAAATTGATAATACCCTGGTTCGAGGCCTAGATTATTATTCGAGAACCGTCTACGAAATCAGCCCTCCAACACAAAAAAGAACAAATGTAATAGCAGGGGGAGGCCGTTATGATGGCCTTCTAGAACAATTGGGTGGGCCACCGACATCGGGAATAGGATTTGGTATGGGAATAGAACGCGTAATTGAAAACGTTAAAAAGCTTTCGGTAAATTTTGCTACTGATCCTACGCTAACAATCATGTTTGCACATGTCGGAGAGAAAGCAAAAAAAGAGACAATTCGCCTATCATCTCAAATTAGGCAACTTGGGGAAGAAGCTTTCATAGGACCTTCAAGAGGATTGAGAAGTCAAATGCGTTATGCATCCCACATGGATGCATCCCATGTAGTAATCATTGGTGACGATGAGTTATCCACAGGGTTATACACTCTGAGGGATTTGAACAAAGGAGACCAAACCGAGATTAGTGCAGATGGAATTTTAAATTTTGTTAAAGACTATAACAGTGAACGCAAGGTAGATTAAATGCTTCAAAACGAGAACTCCGTTATGGGAGTAATTGCACAAGCCCAGGAATACATGCAAGAAAACGCAATCGACGGGTGGCTCCTATATGACTACAGAGGAATGAATCCAATTTTTTGGGATACCGTTGGCGACATATCTAATGTAACCAGGCCATGCTGGCTATGGATACCTGCAAGTTCTGATCCAAAACTTATTGTAAGTTTTGTCGATCAAAATAGATTTGAACATCTAGAAATAAAAACGGAATTCTGGGTAAGTCGGGAACAAATGATCAATTCTCTGAAATCTCATCTCCCGCAACAAGGAAAAGTTGCCATGGAGTACTCCCCTATGGGAGTCCTGCCCAGAGTCACAAAAATTGATGGAGGAACCCTGGAGCTAGTCAAAAGTTTAGACGTTGAAGTAGTAACTTCTGCTAATTTAATTCAATATGCTACCCAGAGATGGTCTAAAACAGAGCTAGACTCCCATCTAAAGGCTTCTAAAATTTTAACCTCCACAGTTAAAGAAGCATTCAATTTCGTTGGTGAAAATATAGGATCGGGTATTACAGAATTTGAGTTAGCAGAATTTATACGAGCTAAATTCACCGAACATAATCTCAAAACTCCTGACGGGCCAGTTGTAGCTATCAACGGCCATGCTGCAGATCCTCACTTTGAGCCAACAGAATCTAATTCAGTAACGATGCGTAAAGGAGATTGGCTTTTAATTGATCTGTGGGGAAGAATAGAAGATGAACCATCAGTTTGTGCTGACATAACTTGGACAGCATTTATTGGAGACAAAGTACCCCATAAACACCTAGAGGTATTCAACACCGTTATAGGCAGTCGTGATGCTGCAGTTTCCTTGCTAGAAAACGCTCACGCTGAAGGAAAATTCCTCCAAGGTTGGGAAGTTGATGCTGAAGCTAGAAGCTATATTGATAAAATGGGCTATGGCAAATATTTCAGTCATAGGCTAGGTCACAGCCTAGGTAGAGAAGCCCATGGAAATGCCGTCAACCTCGATGGATGGGAAACCTACGACACTCGCACTGTAAGCCCAAAAATCGGATTCACCATAGAACCCGGTATATACATACCTGGAGAATTTGGAGTCAGGTCCGAAATCGATTTGTTCTATTATGAAACAGGTCCAGCAGTCACCACAGAGAAACAAACATCACCGTTCCTGATTAAGGTGTAGGTGACTGGGCCCTGATGATTTTAATCCATTTGCTGCTGGTTGATTGTTTTAGGCAATTTTAGACCTGCCAAAATTACAGTGGACACTAATGCAACGATTCCACTGAAAATAAAACAACTTTTTATGCCTAAATCAGTATCAGATAGTAACCCGGCTATCACTGGTCCTACAGTTCCCAAAAAACTTGCCCCATAAATTAACGAGACTACGGTGGATTGTGCCCTTCCTTTTGCAACGTCCATGGCTGCTGCAATAAATATCGTGTGGAGTGAATATACAAAGGCACCCATTGCCAACACATTGAGAACGAGTTGGACACCATAATCAGCGACACTAAGAGTCAAATAGAGAACTCCGAGGAGAGACATTGCAGGCACTAGCACAATTTTCCTTCCGTATCTATCCGACAACCAACCCATAATAGGTTGCGCAACAATTCCAGTTGCCTGTGCTCCTGCAATGAAAAGTGCTGTTGTGATTGCATCTTTCCCAAGTGTATCAATCAAATACACCGGCAAAAATGCAACGATCGTCGCTTGAGCCATGGACCGAAAAGCCGTAACAAAGATAAGGCCTAGCATGACTTTATCTTTGAGTAATAAGCCAACATCCCCAAAATAATCTCTTAGTGACGCAGTATCACTATCAACAGTTGGAATATTTCTCATCATCAAATAAACAAGTACAGCGAATAATAAGGCTGGGAAAACACTGATCTTAAGAACTTCATTCCATTGGAAAGCTACTAAGTAAGTAAGAGATATAATTGAGGCCGTTTTTACAGATTCAGTCGTTAGCAACCCAACCACAATAGGTCCAAGCATTTCCCCAACAGAACCACCTGTACCATGTAGGGATATAGCAAACCCTCTTCGGTCTGGAAATTTCCTCGACAATGAGGCTATTGCTGGTGGGTGATATAGAGATGGTCCAATGCCAACCAATAGCATCACAGCCAATACCCACCAAAAGCTGGGCGCAAACCCGAGGAGGAAATACGATATACCCATCATGCTCAGAGAGATAAAAAGCATTAGTCCGGCTCTGTTTGCAAACCTCTCACCCAAGTACCCTGCAACCATAGTTGTCCCGCCACTCGTTCCTCTACCTACACTAGTGATAACGCCGTATTGTGTGTTTGATAAACCTAAGTCACCTTTCATCAATGTTAAAAGAATAGGCAAAGCTGAATTGAATACATGCTTAACTGCGTGCCCCAGCGTAACTGTCACAGCTAGCTGATTTCTTCCCTTCCGTAATTCAGGGCTTACTTCAACAGATTCCATTTATCTCTCCAACCCATAAACAATACAAAACCGGTGAATCATAACACCTTGAAATTCACAATCAATCGATTTATCCCTACTAGGATTTCCAATACTCGTGGAAATGATTTAATGGTCCATGACCGTTCCCTATGTTCAAATCACCTCTAATCGCCCCCGTCACAAAAGCTTTTGCTTGGCTAACCGAATCCCTTATTGACATCTCTTTAGCTATCCCAGCAGCTACCGCGGAAGCAAATGTGCACCCTGTGCCGTGAGTATTAGAAGTTTCTATTCTCCGAGTACTAAATAAATGAAATGAGCTGCCGTCATACAGAACATCTGTAGCTGGACCTCCATCTATATGGCCACCCTTCACAACAGCTGATTTTGAACCCATTTCCACCAGCCTTACTGCGGCAATTTTTGCGCTATCTATATCTACGACATCTACCCCGGTAATTGCAGTTGCTTCTGGCCCATTAGGGGTAACAACTAAAGCAATAGGAAGCAATTCGTTCTTTAGGGCAGAAATCGCCTCATCCTGTAAAAGTTTATCTCCACCTTTTGCAACCATTACAGGATCCACTACCACATTTTCGATTTGATACTGGGATAGTTTTTCAACCACACTCCTAATAATTTCTGAGCTAGACAGCATTCCTGTTTTAACAGCATCTATGTCTATATCGGAGAGTACAGAATCAATTTGATTTTCAATTAGATTAATTGGCATCTCTAAAACATCTTGAACACCTGTGGTGTTTTGAGCAGTCACCGCGGTAATCGCAGAAGTTCCATAGACCCCATTTGCAGCAAAAGTCTTCAGATCTGCTTGAATCCCAGCGCCACCGCCAGAATCTGAACCAGCTATTGTCAAACATCTCGATGTGCGCTTTATCCGAATATTCATAGTCTATGTCCCAATTTAATTTTCAATTTAAAAATCGAACCACTTCTCATCATCGTACGCTGATTCCCAAAACAAAAATTCATATCTAAGAGTAGTATGAAAAAGATGATCAGCCCTTTCCTCTGTAATTTGCGAGTGATTATTTATGTAGCTTTCAAGCCAAGACACTAAACCTCCAAGCACGGCCGGTCCATGCAAATCGATCCACTCCCTGAAAACAGAATTGTTAGGATCTGCGCTTTCCTCTAAGAGCCGCGTTCCCCAATCAAGATATGTTCCTTCAGTAACATATAAAACCAAGGCAATTTCATCAAAAGTCCCTTCCAGAGAAGTCCTTACCAAAAAATCTCCAAATGCTTGAGTTGTTGGGGATGCCTTGGCCGAAGAATAATCTTCTTGCGTCGCCCCCAGTTCATCAAAAAAACGCATAAACAAATCATTCTCCGGATCCAAAACCCCCACTAGAAATCCATTAAAAATCGAAGCAGCATCCAGATTTGGAGCTTTTGCAATGCCTTGGGCCGCCAAAGGGACTAAATCATTAACAAAAACATAGTCCTGTAAAAAATATGTCTTGAATATCTCCGGTGATAAAGAACCATCGGCCATCTGAGAAACAAATCTATGATGAGTCATTGACTCCCAAAGATCAGAATATTTTGATTTTAATTTGCTTGTAAGTGTCACTTACTAAAACCATTTCCTATTTCAATTTATTTGGCTGAATACTTATCTGTGAAAGCATTATTAGGATCAACATCCTCATTTATAATTCCTCTCTTTTTCATCCATTCGGCAAAAGATACCCACTTAACTTCTTCTTGAGTTCCAAAATTGCCGTCCTTTCCTTTCCATAGATCTCGGAGCAAATCTGCTCCAGGTCTGTCTACGGTTTCATCAATCTCAGGAGCATGTTTTTTTAATACGTCGACCCCTAATTGAGGATCAAAAATAGCATCGGTGTATCCCTTACTAACAGCTCTAGTAAATCTTTCGACTACGTCCGGATTCTTAGACAAATAATCTTCACTAGTCACCATTACCAACTCGTAGTAATCTGGAACCCCCCATTCTTCCATGCGCATCACATTTACCGGATGTCCTTCATTCTCAAGAACAATGCTTTCATGAGTAAAGTAAGCCCCAATTATTGCGTCGACGGTTTCAGATATCATGGATGACCCTAATTCCCAACCAACATTTACTAGCTCAACGTCATCAATGCCACTTAGACCATCCGATTGCAACATGGTATTAAGAGCATCCTCATTCCAAGGTATTCCTGGATAGCCTACCTTCTTTCCTTTTAAATCTTTTGGGCTTTCATTTCCAGAGGATTGTAATGCCATCATAGAATTCAACGGATGCTGAACCATACCTAAGACAGATACTACCGGAACTCCTTCTGAACGAGCTATTAATACATCAGGCTGATAATTCATCCCAAAGTCATCGGCACCGGAAGCTACAGTTTGCAAAACAGTAGAAGGGTCTGATGGTGTATATATTGTTACTTTTAGATTTTCCTCTGCAAAATAACCATTTTCTTCAGCCAAATACAATCCAATGTGATTTGCATTAGGATACCAGTCCAAAGCTAATTTCACTTCAGAAACAGTTTCCTCCGAACTACAAGAAATACTGAAAGAAACGATTCCAAATATAAATACTAATAACATCAACCTATTTCTCATTTTTAACTCCTTTTCCTAATTTCAAAAGATATACACAATCTTTAATTTAGAAGTCGTCGTTCAGTTGACCAAGGAACAAATATTTTTTCCAAATAGGTTATTAAGCAGAATA